>NZ_CP064873.1:3000000-3300000 GCF_019056515.1 Microbacterium paraoxydans | reverse complement strand
CGGAGCATCTCCCGCCCCGCCGGGGTCAGCGTCGCGGAGAGCGTGCGCTTGTCCGTGGAGCACGACGTCCGCTCCACCCACCCGCGCTCCTCCAGGGAGTCCAGGGCGTGGCTCAGACGCGACCGGCTGAGTCCGGCGATGCGCGCGAGCTCGGTCATGGTGACGGCCTCCTCCCCCTGCCCGGCGAGGGTCACCAGGATCGCGTAGCGGGCGTGGTTCAGGCCCACCTCGTCCTTCAGCGCCCGGTCGAGGACCTGGGGCAGCAGCTGGACGAACCGGATGATCGGGAGCCACGTCGCGAGCTCGTCGTCGTCGAGCCGCCGCGGGTGCCGCGTCTCGTTCATGTCGTGCTCCTCGGAGGTCACGCCGCGGTCAGGTCGATCGTGTGCGCCGTGTGGTCGCGCTTCGCCTGGAGGTAGCGCGAGTTCGCCTCGGACAGGTGCACCTCGGTGCGCACCCGCTCGGTGACATGGATGCCGAGCCCGTCGAGCTGCGCGGCCTTGTCGGGATTGTTGCTCAGCAGGCGGATGCGGTCCACGCCCAGCGCGCGCAGCATCTGCGCCGCGACGGTGTAGTCCCGCTCATCCTCGCCGCGTCCGAGGGCCACGTTCGCCTCATAGGTGTCGAGGCCGGCGTCCTGCAGCGCGTACGCGTCGAGCTTGGCGTAGAGCCCGATGCCGCGGCCTTCCTGCCGGAGGTAGAGGAGGAAGCCGCCCTCGGCGGCGATCCGCTCGACGGCCTCCCGCAGCTGCGGCCCGCAGTCGCAGCGCTCGGAGCCGAACACGTCTCCCGTGAGGCACTCGCTGTGCGGGCGGACGAGGGGAGCTTCGCCGCCGGCGGCGGAGCGGGCGAGCGCCGCCTGCCAGTCACCGAGTCCGAGCAGCAGGTGCTCGCGCCCGTCCACGAGTCCATCGAAGGTCACGACGTCGGCCGTCGTCGCGAAGCCGTCCGCGAAGCGCAGGGGCACCCGCACGCGGGTGCGCTCCGCGGCGACCGTTGAAGTTTCAATCATGTGAGGGGAAACGCCGTGGGCGCGTGGCTATTCCCGGGCCGCGAGGACCGTGTCGGTCCGTGACGGCGATCGACGCGTGGCGCCGCGGACTCGGTAGCCTCGCACCATGAGTCACTTCGTCTCCGCGGCAGAACTCCACGACCTCCTCGAGAACGGCGCCCCGATCCGGGTCGTCGACGTGCGCTGGCGCCTGGACCGTCCCGAGGCGGGCCCGGGCGACTACCGCTCTGGCCACATCCCCGGCGCCGTGTTCGCGTCGTTGGATCAGGAGCTCTCCACGCCCGGAGCGCCCACCGAGGGCCGGCATCCGCTCCCCTCGACGGAGACCCTGCAGGCGGCGGCACGGCGCTGGGGCGTGCGGCAGGGCGACACGGTCGTGGCCTACGACGACACCAAGGGACTCGCGGCGGCTCGGGCGTGGTGGCTGCTCCGGCAGGCCGGCGTCGAGGTCCGGGTGCTCGACGGCGGGCTGCGGGCCTGGACCGCGGCCGGATACGACCTGGCGACCGACGACGTCGTGCCGGAGACCGGTGACGTCGTCCTCGCGGATCCCGGGCAGGACGCCCTCTCGATCGACGAGGCGGCGGCGTTCCCGGAAACCGGGGTCCTGCTCGACGTGCGCGCCCCGGAGCGCTACCGGGGCGAGACCGAGCCGCTCGACCCGATCGCCGGACACATCCCCGGGGCCCGGAACCTCCCCACCACGCGGCACCTCGACGAGAGCGGGCGCATCCGTGACCGCGACACGGTCCTGGCGACGCTCGCGGAGGTCGGCATCACGACGGAGACGCCGGTCGCGGCCTACTGCGGCTCCGGCATCACGGCGGCGCATACGGCTCTCGTGCTGCAGGAGGTCGGCATCCCGGCGAAGGTCTTCCCCGGCTCCTGGAGCCAGTGGTCCAACACGCCGGGACGACCGGTCGCGACGGGTGATCAGCCGGGCTGATCGCCGCCGCGAGGGCCGTACCCCCAGCGCAGACCGAGGGCGCCCGGACCGAACGCCCGGCGGACCTGATGCACCGACGTGCCGCGAGGTCGCGGGAGCGCGGTGACGACGGTGCCTCCAGCGGTCTCGACGAGCTCGTCGCACCAGTCCGGCACGGCATCGGGGTGGAAGCGCGTCCACACCAGGAGCTCGCGAGCCTGGCGGGACAGAGCATGCCCGGTCTCCCGATCCGAGGGGCGACCGGGCTCGTACTGCACCGACCACTCGACGACCGCGGTGTCCGGAGCCTCGAGCGGGACATCGAGCTCGATCAGCGCGCCGTGCGCCTCGCCGTTCGGGTGGGAGTAGCGCGCGGCGATCCGTCCGCCGGCCACGGCCGTGAGGAGCGGTGGAGGCCCGGGGACGCCGGGGGTGAGGTCGAGGACGGGGATGGCGGTGATCACGCCGCTCGTCGACTGCACGATGCTGCGGGTGAGGCAGGAGGACACCTCGCCGTCGGCGTCCACCTCCGTGACGGAGTGGACGGTGAGCTCCCGCGACGGATCCGGGTACGTGGCGCCGAGGGCCGCGTAGACCTCGCGGACCGCCCGCTCCATGTCGACCTGCTCCAGCGGGAACCCCTGCGGCCCCAGGGGCCCGGTGCGGTGCGGACGCAGGAGCCTGCTCAACGCGCCGGACTCGAGGCACAGCAGGTCCTCGATGTCGGCGAGGGCGGCGAGCGACTGCGGTCCTTCAGGGCGGCGGGCTCCCGACCGCCAGTAGCTCAGCGTGGCCATCGAGACGCGGTTGCCCCGGTCGCGGAGCTGTCGCTGCAACCACGACAGAGTCACCGGTCTCGCGTTGATGGCATCCCGCAGCGCCGCCGCGAACGCGTCCGGCGTCGCGGCCCTCTTCTCGTCGTCCCCAAAACCCATCACAGCCCCCACCCGGTATGTGAAGAACACACCTCTAGAGTGAGCATACGACCGCACGCGCACACCTCAGGGGACCAGGTGGGCAAGTGGGTCACGGGGCTGTGATGTCGCGGGGAGGGTGCCCGACCCTGCGGCAGCGGCCCGACGCAGTGATGCCCCCCTTGCTGCGTATGTCGTGAAGCCCGGCAATCGATCTGGGGAGATCCGCCGGGCTTCACGAGCATCCCCCGGCGCGTGCGGCTCGCGGCCCCGCGTAGACTGGTGGGGAAACCCCGGAGGATCTGGCCGTTATGTCTGCCCCTGCTCGCGCGTTCACCATGCGCCACGTGCAATTGCTGCGCGCGCTGTTCGCGGCCGTCGCCGCCCTGATGATCACCTTCTCCTCGGATCACTCCGCCGCGGTCGGTCTCGCCGTCTTCAGCGGCTTCGCGCTGGTCACCGCCCTGGTGCACATCCTCGCGGCCTGGCTCGTCCTCCCGTCGGGGTCGCGCTGGTCGGCGATCCTCCTGGCGGTCGTGAGCGCGATCGCCGGAATGGCCGGGGGCGTGCCGGCCTGGCGCACGGACGACATGTTCTTCATCGTGCTCATCACCTGGGGCGTGCTCAGCGGCGGCCTCGAGCTGCTCGCCGGCTTCCGCGCCCGCCGCGTCGGGGGAGCGCTCGCCACCGACGCGATCACGGTCGGGGCGCTGGGCGTGCTCCTCGCGGTCGTCCTGCTGCTGATCCCGTCGGGCTTCGTCCAGGAGTACACGATCGAGAAGGCGGGCACGTTCGAGCTGTCCGGCATCATCCTCGGCGTGGGGATGTTCGGCGGGTATGCGGCCATCGTCGCCGTCTTCCTCGGCATCGCCGGCCTCACCCCGAAGCGCGCGGACGCCGATGACGTCGCTGCCGCCCCGAGAACGATGCGGCTCCTGTGGAGCACGGAGGAGAGCGATGAGCGACGACAAGCCCACCCGACGGGACATCCTCCGGCCCCTCCACCTGCTCGGCATCGCCCTGGGCTGCGGCGTGTTCGCCATGGTGGTCACCCTCGTCTCCACCGGCGCCTTCACCCTCCGCGTGAACACCGCCATCGCGAACGGCACCTATGAGGGTCTCACCCCGGTGGCGCTGAGCCTCGTCGTGGGCGGCGGCGCCTTCATCGCGACCCTCCTGATCCTCGCGATGCTCATGCTCGCGGTCGATCCCGCCGACGTCACGAAGACCGTCGACCGCCCCGTGCTGTACGACGCGGAGGACGAGGGCGCGAGCGACGGCCCCACCGACGAGCCGGGACGCCCCGCCTCCTCGTGACGCGGAGATCGGGCGGAATATCGGTGAGGTCGTTCCGCTTGTCTCTGGAGTGACTGCCTCCGTCGACCGCGCCTCCATCGGACTCCGGTCGGAGCGGGGACCCATCCTCGGCGCGCTCATGCTCGCCACCGGCCTCATCGCGATCGACGCGACGATCCTCGCCACCGCGGTGCCGAGCATCGTGCGCGACCTCGGCAGCTACCAGCAGTTCCCCTGGCTGTTCTCGGTGTACCTCCTGGCGCAGGCCGTGAGCGTGCCCATCTACTCCCGCTTCGCGGACACCGTGGGTCGCAAGCCGATCATCCTGCTCGGCATCGCCCTCTTCCTGCTCGGATCCGTCCTCTGCGGGTTCGCCTGGAGCATGCCGGCGCTGATCGTCTTCCGCATCATCCAGGGCATCGGTGCCGGTGCCGTCGCGCCGATGTCGATGACCATCGTCGGCGACATCTACACGGTCGCCGAGCGCGCGAAGGTGCAGGGATACGTCGCCAGCGTCTGGGCCATCTCCTCGGTGGTGGGCCCCGCACTCGGCGGCATCTTCGCCCAGCTCGACGCCTGGCGATGGATCTTCTGGATCAACGTGCCCCTGTGCCTGATCGCCGGATGGATGCTGCTGCGCACGTACAAGGAGCAGAAGCAGACCCAGCGGCACAGCATCGACTACGGGGGCGCGGTGCTGCTCACGATCGGGTTGACCGCGCTCATCCTCGGCATGCTGGAGGGCGGGAACGCCTGGGCGTGGCTGTCCGTGCCGAGTGCCCTCTGCTTCGGGATCGGGGCGGTCGCGCTCGGGGCCTTCGGGTTCGTCGAGCGCCGGGTGGCGGAGCCGATCGTCGATCTGCGCCTCGTGACCCGTCGGCTCATCCTCACGACCACGGTGGTCTCGCTCGGCATCGGGGCGCTCATGCTCGGCGTGACCAGCTTCGCCCCGGCCTACCTCGAGGGGTCCATCGGCATCGCTCCGCTGCTGTCGGGTCTGGCGGTGGCCGCTCTGACCCTCGGCTGGCCGCTCGCCGCCGCGAACGCCGGACGGCTGTACCTGCGCATCGGCTTCCGTCGCACCACGCTCATCGGCATGAGCATCACGACCGTCGCAGCCGTCGCGCTCGCCGCCGTCGCCTCCTGGCCGAACCCGTTCATCGTCGCCGGCATCGCGTTCCTCCTCGGCTTCGGGCTCGGGTGGAGCGCGGCCCCGACCCTCATCGCCGCACAGGCCTCGGTCGGCTGGGGGGAGCGGGGCGCGGTGACCGGGATGAACGCGTTCGCACGGTCAGCGGGAAGCGCCGTGGGCGTGGCGGTGTTCGGGGCGATCTCGAACGCGGTCATCGCGCAGGGTGCGGGACCCGATGACCCCGACACGATCGTCCGCGCGTCGGTGTGGGTGTTCGTCGCGGTCGCCGTGACCGCGGTTCTCACCCTCCTGGCGGCGTCGTTCATGCCGAAGGACAGGGTCGAGGAGCACTCCGGGGAGTCGGGCTCCTAGCTCCTCAGCGGGCGAGGCGCTCCGCGATGCCGGTGTAGGTCGCGGGGGTCAGCGCGAGGAGCCGCTGCTTGGCCGCGTCCCCGATCTCCAGACCCTCCACGAACGACGCGAGGTCGGCGGCGCCGACGCGGTGCCCACGGGTGAGCTCCTTGAGCAGCGCATACGGGTCCTGGATGCTCGACCGGCCGGCGACGACCTCGGCGCGGATCACCGTCTGGATCGCCTCGGCGAGCACCTCCCAGTTCACGTCGAGGTCGGCGAGCAGCACATCACGCGAGAGCGAGATCGCGTTCAGGCCGCGGCGCAGGTTGTCGAGAGCGAGCAGCGAGTGCCCGAACGCGACGCCGATGTTGCGCTGAGTCGTGGAGTCGGTGAGGTCGCGCTGCAGCCGGCTCGTGACCAGCGTCTGGCCCAGCGACGCGAGCAGGGCTCCCGAGATCTCGAGGTTGGCCTCGGCGTTCTCGAAGCGGATCGGGTTGATCTTGTGCGGCATGGTCGAGGAGCCGGTGGCGCCGGCGACCGGGATCTGCGCGAAGTAGCCGAGCGAGATGTAGGTCCAGATGTCCGTCGCGAGGTTGTGCAGGATCCCGCCGGCGTGACGCACGCGGTCGTAGAGCTCGACCTGCCAGTCGTGCGACTCGATCTGCGTCGTGAGCGGGTTGAAGCCCAGGCCCAGTCCCTCGATGTACTCGCGGGCGATGGTCGGCCAGTCGGCGTCCGGGTCGGCTGCGAGGTGAGCGGACCAGGTGCCGGTCGCCCCGGAGAACTTCGCGAGGTACTCGGAGCCGGCGATCTGGCTGCGCACGCGCTCGAGACGCCAGGCGAAGACCGCGAGCTCCTTGCCCATCGTCGAGGGGGTGGCGGGCTGCCCGTGCGTGCGGGACAGCATGGCGGCGTCGGCGTGCTCGACCGCGAGCTCGCGCAGCTTCGCGATCACGGTGTCGAGGGCCGGGAGCCAGACCTCCTCGACCGCGCGCTTGACGGTGAGGGCGTAGGACGCGGAGTTGATGTCCTCGCTCGTGCAGGCGAAGTGCGTCAGCTCGGCGATGCGGTCGAGGCCGAGCGTGGAGAGCCGGTCGCGGACGAGGTACTCGATGGCCTTCACATCGTGCTGCGTGACGGCCTCCTTCTCGGCGAGCCAGTCGATCTCGGCCTGCCCGAAGTCGCGGTACAGGGCGCGCAGGCGCTCCTTGTCGTCGTCCGACAGCGGGGTCGTCTCGAACAGCGAACGGTCGGTGAGGGCGATCAGCCATTCCACCTCCACCTCGACCCTGGCGCGGTTGAGTCCGGCCTCGGAGAGGAAGTCGGCGAGCCCGGTGACGGCACCGCGATAGCGGCCGTCGAGGGGGCTGAGGGGCTGCGGCGGGAGTGAAGGCTGGAAAGTCAGGGGAGTCCTCCTGATGAGGCCCCGAAGGTTCGGGGCGTGCGGGGCAGGCGCAGGGCGGGTTCGAGCTGGCGGAACAAGCCGCGAGTCGCCGTCTCGATCATACCGAGCACCGAATCGAACATCTCCGGGCCGGCGTAGTACGGGTCGGGGACGTCGTGCGTCGAGGCATCGGGATCGAAAGCGAGGAGGAGGGTCACCTTGCCGTCCTCGTCCTCGTCCCCGGCCCATTCGCGGAGGATGCGCTCATGCGTGCGGTCCAGGGCCACCACGAGGTCGTTCTCGGCGAAGGAGGCGGCGGTGAACTGGCGGGCGCGGTGCAGCGAGCCGTCGTAGCCACGGCGGGCGAGGGCGTCGATGGTGCGGTGGTCGGCGCGCTCTCCGAGGTGCCAGTCCCCGGTGCCCGCGCTGCGCGAGACGATCTGGGAGCCGAGACCCTGCCGCTCCGCGAGGTCCCGGAACACGACCTCCGCCATGGGGGAGCGGCAGATGTTGCCGGTGCAGACGAAGATCACGCGGAAGGGATCTCGGGCTGTCACGGATCCATTCTGCCGGTCGATGCCGTTCCTGCACAGCGGGCATCGGATCGCGGGGTGGCTCGAGCCTCCTGCACGGTGCTGGGGGAGAACGGGCTCTCCACTGGTCGTGGCCGTCTGACGGGGCCCTGGCCGTAACGGACGCGGTCCGGCGGAAGGCTGGGTCCATGTCGTCCTTCGTCCTCACCGCGCCCTCTGCCGACGTCGATCCTGCGCTGCGGGCCGGAGTGCTGTCCGAGCTGGACGCCGCCATCGCGGGGCTCGACGATCTCGCTTCCACGCTGACGGCGCTGCGTGACGCGTGCGCCTGGGAGTCCGACGGCGTCGAGGCGCTGCGATGGGCCCTCTGGCGGCTGTCGGACGACACGGCGACGGTGCGCCGGACGCTGCAGGCGTGCCGCGGGGAGGTCGAGGGTGCATGAGCGGGCTCGACATCGACCACGGCGGCGCGATCGCGGTGGACACGGCGCAGCTCCGCGAGCTCGCGGTGCGCGTGCGGGCCGCCGAGCCGGTGTGCGCGGAGGTGCAGGACGCGGTGGGGCGTGCCGAGGCGCTGCTCGGCTCCGCCGCATGGACCGCGCTCGCCTCGGCGGCGTGGTCCCTGCGGTCCGCAGTGACGGCGCTGGAGGCGCTCGCGGCGCGTGTCCAGGAGACGGCCGCCGATCTCGACCTCATGGCCGAGGTCTACGAGGTGGTCGAGCTGCGGGCGCAGGCGGAGGCGCTGGCGCGGACGGATACGGTTGCGGCCGCTGCGGTGGAGGGGCGCCTGCGGCTGCTCCTCGCCGGCGACGAGCGTCTGGCCGCGCTGGCCGACGCGCGGGAGCGGATGGCGGACGACCGACGCTTCCGTGGCTTGGGCGACCAGTTCGACGCCGGGGGACTGCTTCCACCGGTGTTCCTGGGCGGCGCTGTCGTCGGCGTGACGTCGGGGCTGGGGCGGGTGCGACCGGGGATGGCACTCGGCGCGACGGCGGATCCGGTGCGGGTATCGGTCACCTCGCGTTCCCGCCCGGCCGGGGCTCCGAACGGACTGGCCAGCGCCTTCGGGCGCCTGCCCTCCGCTTCCGGGGCGCAGGTGGCGATCGAGAAGTACACGGTTCCGGGCGAGTCTCCGCGCTACGTCGCCTACGTCTCGGGCAGCCGCTCGATGTCCCTCCGGGAGGGCGGGGGTGTCGAGGCCTGGGACATGAAGTCGAACATCGAGCTCTACACCGGGGGCCGGTCCGCGTCGTATCAGGCGACCCTCGACGCGCTGGCCGCGGCGGGTGCGAGACCCGGGGATCGGGTGGACGTCGTCGCCCACTCGCAGGGTGGCATGATCGCGGCGCACCTGTCGATGGAGAGCGCGTTCACGGTGACGACCCAGATCACCGCCGGGAGCCCGGTCGAGCCGACGCTGCCCGCCGACCAGACGCTCGTGCAGCTCCGGCACACCGACGACGCGGTGTCCGCGCTCGCCGCAGGAGGGGCGAGGGAGGGCACGGGGTCCGCCGACAGCTTCACCGCGAGCCGGGTGGGCGACACGGATGCCGGTCGCCAGGACCTCGCGCTCGAGACCCACTCCCTGGAGAACTACATCGATACCGCGGCGATGGTCGACGCCTCCGCCGACCCGCGGGCGGTGGCTCTCGACGCCTACTGGGCCGACCTCGACCGCGCCGTCACCGTCGAACGCACCGAGTACCGCGCGGAGCGGGTGCTCCCCGATCCGTGAGCCGTACGCGCCCTCCGCAGACGGGTCAGTCGCGGCGGGAGCGCTTGTTCTGCGGACGCAGGATGAAGCCGAAGATGCCGTTGATGATCGAGATGATCAGCGCGGCGAGCACTCCCCACCAGAACGACTCGACCGACAGGCCCCACCCGAAGCTGCTGGTGATCCACGCGGTCAGCCAGAGCAGGAAGCCGTTGATGAGGAAGCCGATGAGGCCGAACGTGAGGATGTACAGCGGGAAGGCGACGATCTTCACGATCGTGCCGATGATGGTGTTCACCAGCGCGAAGAGGGCGCCGACCGCGAGGAGCGTCAGGACGAGCTGCAGCGTCTCGCCCGGCGGGAAGGCGCGCACCGTGACCTGGAGCACGGGGATGAGCGTGACGACCCAGATGGCGAACGCGTTGACGACGACCCGGATGATGAAGCGCATGATGCGTTCAGTCTCCCACGCGGGGCCCGTGGTGTCAGCCGCGGTCGTCCACGGGACGGATGTGGGCGGCGAGAACCTGGGCGATCTCCCCGAGATCCATCCGGCTCTGCGCGACATCGATGACGAACTCGAAGGCTTCGTCGTTCGTGAAGGTGATGTCGTAGCCGTTCAGCCGGATGAAGATGAAGGTGAGATAGAGCGCTGTGCGCTTGTTCCCGTCGAACAGTGCGTGATTCTGGGCGACGGAGCTCATCAGGGCCGCTGCCTTCTCCGCGAACGTCGGATACGCATCGACGCCGAACATGCCGGCGGCGGGTCGCGCCAGGGCGGAGAAGAGCAGCCCCTCGTCGCGCACATGCAGGCCGAGCTTCGCGATCAGCGCGAGGGCCTGCTCGGGCTCGACGTACTCGGTGGCCATCGATCAGGCGTCTTCGAGGCGCGTGATGGCGTCGCCGTAGCGTTCGGTCACCTCGTCCGCGAGCGCCAGAACTCGATCCGTCTTGGACTCGCTGTTCGCGAACCGGGTGGCCGCCTCGATGATCACGGCGTGCTTGGAGACGTGCCGGGCTCGTGCGATGTCTTCGAGCCGCGCATCGAGTTCCTCAGGGAGTCGCACCGTCATAGCCATACCAGAATGGTATCACCGCACCCTCGGCCTCGAAAGGGTGGCGGGCCGCACGTCCTAGACTCGACGCGTGACCGAGCCGATCCTGCCCCGCATCCGTCCCGCCATCGCCTCCCTCGCGCCGTATCGACAGGGCAAGCAGGCCGGTCCCGAGGCCTTCAAGCTCTCCAGCAACGAGAACCCGTTCGATCCGCTGCCCTCGGTCCTCGACGCGCTGCAGCACACGACGCCGATGAACCGGTATCCCGATGCCACCGCCGGCCGCCTGCGTGCGCGGCTCGGGGCTCGCTACGGGGTCGAGCCCGAGCAGGTCCATGTCGCCTCCGGCAGTGTCGCGATCCTGCATCAGCTCGTCCTCGCCACTGCCTCGGTCGGCGACGAGGTCGTCTACGCCTGGCGGTCGTTCGAGGCGTACCCGAGCCTGCCGCTGGTCGCGGGCGCGACCGGGGTGCAGGTGCCGCTGACGGCCGACTCCCGCCACGACCTCGACGCGATGGCCGACGCCGTGACCGACCGCACACGCGCGATCATCGTCTGCACGCCGAACAACCCGACCGGTCCCATCGTCACGTCTGCCGAGTTCGCGGCGTTCGTGGACCGCGTGCCGTCCGACGTGCTCATCATCCTCGACGAGGCCTACGCCGAGTTCGTCACCGCCCCCGATGCCGTCGACGGCCTGGCCGAGCGCGTCTTCGAGGCGCACCCGAACGTGGTCGTCCTCCGCACGTTCTCCAAGGCCTACGGTCTGGCCGGGCTCCGGGTCGGCTATGCGGTCGGCCACGAGAAGGTGCTCGACGCGGCACGGACGACCGGCATCCCGCTGTCTGTCACGTCCGCGGCCGAGAACGCCGCCATCGCGAGCCTCGACGCCGAAGCCGAGCTCCTGGAGCGCGTCGCCGTGATCGTCGAACGCCGCGCTCGTCTCGTCGAGGGGCTCCGCGCGCAGGGCTGGGAGGTGCCGGACGCCCAGGGCAACTTCGTCTGGCTGCCGACCGGCGCGCGCACCGACGAGGTCGCAGCGGCGTTCATCGACGCCGACCTGATCGTGCGTCCGTTCTCCGGCGACGGCATCCGGATCTCCGTCGGCGAGGAGGCGGCCGTCGCCCGCGTGCTCGAGGTCGCGGCGACCCTCCGCTGAACGCGGCACCGCCCTGCGAACCGCGGAATCTCGGGGTTCCGGGGAGATACGAGGGCGTCCTAGGTATGCGTGACCCGGCATGCCGACGCGGGTAGCGTGGGGGCCGTGAGCACCTCTGAGACCCCCCTCGTGCGCGTTCTGGACGAGACCGGAAAGGTCGCCCCGACGCCGGCTGCGGAGCAGTACCTGCCGCTCATCGAGGCCATCCCCGACGACGAGCTCGCGCAGTTCTACCGCGACATGGTGGGCATCCGCGCGATCGACACCCAGGCCACCAACCTGCAGCGCCAGGGCCAGCTCGCCCTGTGGCCGCCGAGCCGCGGACAGGAGGCGGCGCAGGTCGGCTCCGGTCGGGCCGCCCGCGCGCAGGACACGATCTTCCCCTCGTACCGCGAGCACGCGGTCACCCGGATCCGCGGCGTGGATCCGTTGGACATCATCAAGCTCATGCGCGGCGTCTCCCACGGCGGCTGGGATCCGACCGACCCGAAGAACGGCAACACCCGGCTCTACACGCTCGTGCTCGGCTCCCAGGTGCTGCACGCCGCCGGCTATGCGATGGGCCTCACGTTCGACGGCCGCACCGGCACCGGCGACCCCGAGCGCGACGAGGCGGTCGTCGTCTACTACGGCGACGGCGCCTCCAGCCAGGGCGACGTGCACGAGGCCATGGTGTTCGCGGCCAGCTACCAGGCCCCGACGCTCTTCTTCCTGCAGAACAACCACTGGGCCATCTCGGTCCCCGTCACCACGCAGTCCCGGGTGCCGCTCGTGCAGCGCAGCGCCGGGTACGGCATCCCGAGCGTCCGCGTGGACGGCAACGACGTACTCGCCAGCTACGCGGTGTCCCGCGTGGCCCTCGACGAGGCGCGCGCCGGCGGCGGACCCCGTGCCATCGAGGCCGTGACGTACCGGCTCGGCGCGCACACGACCAGCGACGATCCCACGAAGTACCGCGGCGACGACGAGGAGCTCGCGTGGGCCGGGCGTGACCCGATCGTCCGCATGCGCGCCTTCCTGGAGAACCGCGGCGCCGAGGAGAGCTTCTTCGCCGAGGTCGACGCCGAGGCCGCCGATGCCGCGGAAGACCTCCGCGCCCGCACCGTGCAGCTCGGCCCGCCCCGCGCCGACCTCATGTTCGACCACGTGTACAGCGAGCCGCATCCGCTGATCGAGGAGCAGAAAGCGTGGCGCGCCCGCTACGAGGCGTCGTTCGAAGGAGAGGGCCAGTGACCCGGGAGACCATGCCGCTGGGCAAGGCGCTGAACGCCGGAATGCGCAAGGCGATGGAGGACGACCCCAAGGTCCTCCTCATGGGCGAGGACATCGGCAAGCTCGGCGGCGTGTTCCGCATCACCGAGCACCTGCAGCGCGACTTCGGGGAGCAGCGCGTGCTGGACACTCCGCTCGCGGAGTCAGCCCTGGTGGGCACCGCGATCGGCCTCGCGATGGCCGGGTTCCGTCCTGTCGTCGAGATCCAGTTCGACGGCTTCGTCTTCCCCGCGTTCGACCAGATCACCACCCAGCTCGCCAAGCTCACCAACCGGCACGAGGGGTCGCTGCGGCTGCCCGTCGTGATCCGCATCCCGTACGGCGGGCACATCGGGGCGGTCGAGCACCACCAGGAGAGCCCGGAGGCCTACTTCACGCACACCCCCGGTCTGCGGGTGGTGTCGCCGTCGACCGCGAACGATGCCTACTGGATGATCCAGGAGGCCATCGCGTCGGACGATCCGGTGATCTTCCTGGAGCCGAAGAGCCGGTACTGGCCGAAGGGCGAGGTCGAGCTCGACGCCCCCGCCGTCCCGCTGCACTCCTCGCGGGTGGTGCGGACCGGGACCGACGTGACGCTCGTCGGACACGGCGCCATGGTCACGACGCTGCTCCAGGCCGCCGCGCTCGCCGAGGCCGAGGGCACGAGCTGCGAGGTCGTCGACGTGCGCTCGCTGTCGCCGGTGGACTACGAGCCGATCCTCGGGTCGGTGCGCAAGACCGGTCGCATGGTCTACGCGCAGGAGGCTCCGGGGTTCACGAGCCTCGGCAGCGAGATCGCCGCGACCGTGATGGAGCGCGCGTTCTACGCCCTCGAGGCTCCGGTGCTGCGGGTCTCGGGGTACGACACCCCGTTCCCGCCCGCGAAGCTCGAGGGCGCCTACCTGCCGGATGCCGACCGCATCCTCGAAGCCGTCGACCGCTCCCTGGCCTACTGACACCCGGCATCCGCCGAAAGGACCCGTCATGAGCACGCAGAACTTCCCCCTTCCGGACGTCGGCGAAGGGCTGACCGAGGCCGAGATCGTCGCGTGGAAGGTGGCACCGGGCGACCGGGTGGCCATCAACGACGTCATCTGCGAGATCGAGACCGCGAAGTCCCTGGTCGAGCTGCCCTCCCCGCACGCGGGCGTGGTCGGTGAGCTGCTCGTCGACGAGGGGGCGACGGTCGAGGTCGGCACCCCGATCATCACCTTCGTGACCGACCCCGCGGCCGGCTCGGGGACCGGTTCGGTCGCACCCGGGACCGTCGCCACGGCGGAGGCGCCCGCACCGGAGGAGGGCGGCGGGTCGGTCCTCGTCGGCTACGGCTCCGGAAGCGGTGCGACCTCGCGGCGGAAGCGCCCGGCCGAGCGCCCCGTCCGGTCGTCGGTCGGCGTGATCGCGAAGCCGCCGATCCGCAAGCTCGCCCGCGACCTCGGCGTCGACCTCACGAGCGTGACGCCCACGGGTGCCGATGGCGAGGTCACCCGCGACGACGTGATGAAGCACGCCTCCCAGGCCAGCGTCTTCCGCAACATCGAGACCCCGGAGTGGGGGAGCGTGCGCGAGGAGACCGTCCCGGCACCGCAGGCCCCGTCCGGCCTGGCGCGCGGCCTCGCGCCGGTGCGCCCGTCGGCGGCCGGCGACGACCGCACCGAGTCCATCCCCGTCAAAGGCGTGCGCAAGGCGACGTCGTCGGCGATGGTGCAGAGCGCGTACTCCGCCCCGCACGTGACGGTGTGGAAGGAGATCGACGCCACCCGCACGATGGAGCTCGTCAAGCGCCTCAAGGCCTCGCCCGACTACGCCGACATCAAGGTCTCGCCGCTGCTCATCATGGCCCGCGCGGTGATCTGGGCGGTCCGCCGGACGCCGATGGTCAACGCGGCCTGGATCGACACCGAAGCCGGGGCCGAGATCGCCGTGCGTCACTACGTGAACCTCGGCATCGCCGCCGCCACGCCCCGGGGTCTGCTCGTGCCGAACATCAAGGACGCGCAGGACCTCAGCATGAAGGACCTCGCCCGCGCCCTGAACCGGCTCACGCTCACGGCACGCGAGGGCAAGACGCCGCCGGCGGACCAGCAGAACGGCACGATCACCATCACGAACATCGGCGTGTTCGGTATGGACGCGGGCACGCCGATCATCAACCCGGGCGAGGCCGGCATCGTCGCCATGGGCACGATCAGCCAGAAGCCCTGGGTCGTCGACGGCGAGGTGCGTCCGCGCTGGGTGACCACGGTCGCCGGCTCGTTCGACCACCGCGTGATCGATGGCGACGGCATGAGCCGCTTCATCGCCGACGTCGCCTCCATCCTCGAGGAGCCCGCGCTCCTGGTGGACTGAGGGAGTCCACACTTCGGCGCGGCCCGAACGATCGGGTGGCGAGAATGGACGGATGAGAACCACGCGGAGCGTCGACCTGCCGGTGTTGTACTTCGGGACTCCCGTCGCGCTGATCACCACGGTCAACCCGGACGGGTCGTCGAACATCAGCCCGATCTCGTCCGCATGGGCGCTGGGGACGCGGTACATGCTCGGGCTCGGTGCCGAAGGGCAGGCGGCCGCGAACATCGAACGGGTCAGGGACCTCGTCATCAATCTCCCCTCCGCCGACCTCGTGCACGCCGTGGAGGCGATCGCGCCGACCACGGGCCGCTCGCC
The DNA here is from genome assembly GCF_019056515.1 of Microbacterium paraoxydans. Lineage (NCBI taxonomy): Bacteria > Bacillati > Actinomycetota > Actinomycetes > Micrococcales > Microbacteriaceae > Microbacterium > Microbacterium paraoxydans. The sequence goes on along the minus strand of NZ_CP064873.1, from coordinate 3,284,601 downwards.
GGTTCCCGCCGAGAAGGTTCCCGCGTACCGGCATGAGCCGGACAAATGGAGTCTCGGGGGCTTCACCCCTGTGCCGTCGGACGCGGTGATCCCGTTCCGGATCGCGGAATGTCCGGTGCAGATCGAAGCGCGCGTGGCGCAGATCATCCCGATCGACGACGGCGACGCGCTGGCGGTCGAAGCGGAGGTCCTGCAGGTCCACGTGCACGAGGACATCCTGAAGGCGCACGGACCGGACCGCATCGACACGGACAAGTGGGACCCTCTCTCCTACGCCTTCCGCCACTACTTCGCCCAGGGGCCTCGGGTCGGCTCCAACTTCCGCGCGCCGCTCCTCGACGACCCCGTCGTGGCGTGATCGTCGATCCCTCGTCCGTGTCCCAGCTGGGACACGCGCTCAGCAGCCCGACCCGGGTGCAGATGTGTCTGGCGCTCCTCGACGGCCGGGCATGGACGTCCGGCGAGCTCGCGCGTGCCGCCGGGGTGTCGAGGTCGACGGCGTCGGAGCACCTGACGACGCTCCTCGACGTCCGGCTCGTCGCACTCCGCCGACAGGGGCGGCACTCCTACGTCACCCTCGCGTCTTCTGACGCCGCGCACATCATCGAGGCCGCGACGGCATACGCCGGGAAGGCGGCTCCCGTCTCGAGCCTTCGTTCGGCGACGGCGCGAGACGGCATGGCCCTGGCCCGCACCTGCTACGACCACCTCGCCGGTCGCCTGGGGGTCGCCCTCTTCGACGCGCTCGTCGAGCGGGGGCACCTCACGCCGGACCTCGCGGTGACCGCGACGGGGCGCGACCTGTTCGAGAGCATCGCGGGGCCGGACGCGTTGGTGCCGTCGTCTCGTCGTCCTCTTGTGCGGAGCTGCCTCGACTGGACCGAACGGCGCTCGCATCTCTCGGGTCACCTCGGAGCCGTCCTCCTCCGCGCCGCGCGCGACAGGGGTTGGATCCACGCTCAGCAGACCTCGCGCGCCGTGACGATCTCTCCCGCCGGCACGGCCGCCTTCCCCAGCCTCTTCGGTATTCCGCCGACACTGTCCTGACCGCGACCACCCCGTCCGTGCGACGCGCGACACAGGCGTTCGCGCGGGAACAGGCTGCTAGGGGTGGGAGAGCCTGAACTCGCGCGCTTGCCTGTTCTCGCGGGGAGAGGGGGAGGGAGAGGGAGGGGGTCAGGCGGTGAGGCGCTGTTCCGCGAGGCGGGGGACGGCCCGTTCCCTGGCAGCCTTCCGGGCGGTGGCGATGGCCCCGGCCGACACGACCTCCGCGCCGAGGGTGGAGGCGAGGATCTCGGGTGCGGGCAGGTGCAGCTCGTCGGGGAGGATGCGGCGGGCGGCGGCCAGCACGGGTTCGATGCTCTCCGCCACGGCGCCGCAGATGATCACGCGCGCGGGGTCGTACATGCTGCCGAGCACGCCGACGACGCGGGCGAGGGTCGCGCCCACGCGCTCGGCGACGTGGAGGGCGTCGGGGTCTCCGGAGGCGGCGAGCGTCAGCACCAGTCGGGGGTCGACCGGCCCGTCCGCCACGAGCCGGCCGAGGGCTCCATCGGCGGGGGCCTCGCCCTCCGCGACGGCGGCCCGGGCCTGCTCCTCCAGCGCGTACCGCAACCCGACCGCCGAGCCGACGCCGATGATGTGGTCGAACACCACGCCCTCGCCGACGCCGCCGTGGGCGCCGTGCAGCACATGCCCGTCGACGACGACGCCGCCGCCGAAGCGCTCGCTGGCGAGCAGGGCCACATAGTCGCGGCAGCCGACGGCGACCCCGAGCGTCCCCTCGGCGATCGCGGCCAGCTGGGCGTCGTTCTTGACCTCGACCACCGGGGCCCAGTCGCGCAGAGCCTCCGCGAGGCCGGGGTTCGTGCGCTCCCAGAAGCCGTCGGGGTGCGGGGGTGAGATGCCGTCGCGGTTCACGGGGGCGGCGACGCCGGCGCACACCGCGAGCACGCGCTCCGGGGGCACCCCGGCCTCGTCGCGCGCGGCGGCGAGATGCCGCAGGATCGTCGCCCGGCGGTCGTCGACGCTCTGCGCGGGGTCGACCTCCACGCGATGATGCACGAGCGTGCGGTCGAGCAGATCCGCGACGGTGACCGCGAGGTGGGTGTCCCCGGCGTCGATGCCCATCACCACACCGAGATCCGCCGCGAGGGCGAAGCGGCGCGCGGGGCGTCCGGAGCGGTAGTCGCCGATGGCGCGAGCGTTCGGAAGCTCGCGCAGCACCTCGGCGGTGACGAGCGTGTCGATGGCGTCGATGGCTGTGGAGCGGGTGAGCGAGGTGCCGGCCATCGCCTCGGTGGCGGTGAACTCGCCGGCCGTCCAGGCGAAGTCGAGCACCGCGCTCACACTCGCGCGGCCGGTGCCGAGTCCTGTCGAGACCTCTGCCACTCCCCTTGACCTTTCTGTCGCCCAGATGAGACAGTACCTCTAGACGGACTAAATTCGCTCACTAGATTTACTCCGCGGATCTACGAAAGGACGACGGTGTCTGCCACACGATCACGGGCGGTGCGCTGGGCCGCCGGAGCGCTCGGTCTCGTGCTGACCGGCACGGCGCTCACGAGCTGCGCCGTCGGCGGGGGAGCGGAGACCATCCGCTTCACGTTCAGCAAGCGCGAGGCCATCCCGTTCATGACGGAGCTCGTCGCGGAGTACAACGCGTCGCAGGACGACGTGCGGGTGGAGATCGACACGTCCGGCGTCGACGTCGTCTCCGCGAGCTTCGTCCGGGGCAATCCGCCCGACATCATGCTCGCCAACTACAACTACGAGGTCGCCCGGTTCGTGCAGCGCTGCGCGCTCACCGATCTCTCCGACACCGAGGCCGCCGCCGGGATCCGCGAGGACCTGCAGCCGCTCATGGACCAGTACGGCTCCTGCGCGGGCCGCACCAGCGCCCTGCCCTACTCGGTCATGGCCGCCTCGGTCATCTACAACAAGCAGATCTTCGCGGAGCAGGGCCTGGAGGTGCCGCAGACCTGGGACGAGCTCCTCGCCGTCAGCGACAGCCTCCGTGAGGCCGGGATCGATCCGTTCTACGCCACCTTCAAGGACGACTGGACGGTCGGACAGGGGTGGTACGACTACGCCGTCGGCGGCTCGCTCGACGTGCTGGCGTTCTTCGACGCGCTCGCCGCCGAGGGCACCGATGTCGGGCCGGACTCGGAGGTCTCCTTCGAGAAGGACTTCGCGGAGCCGATGGACAGGATGATGGTGCTCGCGAACGAATACACGAACGAGGACGCCGCGAGCCGGGCGTACGGAGACGGGAACCTCGCCTTCGCGAAGGGCGAGGCCGCGATGTACCTGCAGGGGCCGTGGGCGTTCAGCGAGATCGCCAAGACCGACCCCGACCTCGACCTCGGCACCTTCCCGCTGCCCATGACCGACGACCCGGACGACCTCGCGGTCCGCGTGAACATGGACCTCGCGGTCATGATCCCCGAGGAGTCCCGGCACCAGGAGGCCGCACGCGACTTCCTGGAGTACCTCTACCTTCCCGAGAACATCGAGGAGTACAACGCCTCGCAGCTGGGGTTCACCCCGACGACCGACGCGGCGCCGCCGGACGACCCGCGCATCGAGGGCATGATCGCGTACTACGACGAGGGCCGGATCTACCAGGGCCCCTCGGTGCTCGTCCCGAAGACCCTGCCGATCTTCAACTACGCGCAGGCCATGGTCCTCGGCGCCGCCCCGTCGTCCATCCTCCGGACCATGGACGCCGACTGGGCCCGCATCGCCTTCCGCGCCCCCATCCCGAGCTCCGAGGATTCCGCATCGGGCGAGACAGAGGAGTCCGCGCCATGAGCACGACCACGACCACCGGCGTCGACGCCGGGACGAGCACCACCGCGATCCTCACCGGCGGGCCGCGGAAGATCCGCCGCCACACGCGCCGCGTCGAGCCGATCTACTACCTGTTCCTCCTGCCGACCCTCGTGATCTTCACGCTCGCGATCACCGTCCCCGGTGTCATCGGCATCTTCTTCAGCTTCACCGACTCCATCGGCATCGGCGAGTGGAGCTTCAACGGGCTGACGAACTACATCGCGCTGTTCAGCGACCCGGCGATCCTGCAGAGCTACCTCTTCACCTTCGGGTTCTCGATCGCGACCGTGATCGTCGTCAACGTCATCGCGTTCCTGCTGGCGGTCGGCCTCACCTCCCGCATCCGGTTCAAGACGGGGCTGCGGACGATCTTCGTGATCCCGATGGTGATCTCGGGCATCATCATCGCCTACGTCTTCAACTTCCTGTTCTCGAACTCGATCCCCGCGGCGGGCGCGGCCACCGGCATCCCGTGGCTGGAGACGAGCCTGCTCGCCAACCCCGATCTCGCCTGGGTCGCGATCGTGATCGTCACCGCCTGGCAGGCGGTCCCCGGTACCCTCCTCATCTACATCGCCGGACTCCTGTCGGTGCCGGGCGAGGTGTACGAGGCGGCGAGCATCGACGGCGCCAGCCGCACGCAGCAGCTGACCCGCATCACGATCCCCCTCGTCGCCGGGTACGTCGTCATCAACGTGATCCTCGGCTTCAAGGGCTTCCTCAACGCCTACGACATCATCGTCGGCCTCACCAACGGCGGCCCGGGCACCGCCACCCGCAGCGTCGCGATGACGATCATCGCGGGCTTCAACGGCGGCGACTACGCCTACCAGATGGCCAACGCCACGATCTTCTTCATCGTGGCCGTGCTCATCTCCGTCCTCCAGCTCTCGCTGACCCGCGGAAGGAACACGTTCTGATGTCGACGGAGACCCTCACCACCATCCCCGCGGACGGACGCCGGAAGCGGCAGAAGATGGAGCGCGTCAACTGGTCGGGCACCATCATCCTGATCCTGTGCACGGCGACCATCCTCATCCCGCTGTACGTGACGATCTCGATGGCGTTCAAGACCACCGGCCAGGCGGTCGACGGCAATGCGTTCTCGCTGCCGGCGCCGTTCAGCCTCGACGGCTTCGTGCAGGCGTGGACGCTCACGAAGTTCCCGGTGGGCGCCGCGATCTCGCTGCTCGTCACTGCCGGCACGGTCATCGCGACGATCGTGCTCGCGGCCTTCGCGTCGTACGCGATCGTGCGCAATTGGGACCGCCGGCTGTTCCGCTACTCGTTCTTCTACCTGCTCGCGGCGATGTTCATCCCGTTCCCCGTCGTGGCCCTTCCGCAGATCCAGCTCACCGGACGCGTCGGCCTCGACAACCCGTTCGGCGTGATCATCCTCGCCACGATGTTCCAGCTCAGCTTCAGCGTGCTGCTGTTCACGGCGTTCCTGCGCTCGATCCCGATCGAACTGGAGGAGAGCGCGCGGATCGACGGCGCCACGACCTGGCAGACGTTCTGGCGGCTCATCTTCCCGCTGCTCGCGCCGATGAGCGCCACGGTCGGCATCTTCGCCTTCCTCTACGCCTGGAACGACTTCATGATGCCGTCCTTGATCATCTCCGACCCGGCGCTGCAGACGCTCCCGGTGCGGCAGAACCTCTTCCAGAACCAGTTCAGCAACAACTACAACGTCGCCTTCGCCTCGTACCTGATGGCCATGGCTCCCGCGATCGTCGCCTATCTCTTCACTCAGCGCTGGGTGATGGAGGGCGTCACGCAGGGTGCCGTCAAGGGCTGACCCGACCCCCGCATGAAGACCAAGGAGAGCCTCTTCCTCATGACCGATTCGCTGCTCACCGCGACCCGCGAAGACGACAAGACCGCGACCTGGTGGCGCCAGGCCGCCGTGTACCAGATCTATCCGCGGAGCTTCGCGGACGCCGACGGCGACGGCCTCGGCGACATCCCCGGCATCGTGTCGCGCGCCGACTACCTCGCCGAGCTCGGCATCGACGCGGTGTGGCTGAGCCCGTTCTACCCGTCGGAACTCGCCGACGGCGGCTACGACGTGGCGGACTACCGGAACGTCGACCCCCGTCTCGGCACCCTCGACGACTTCGACGCCATGGTGGAGGCGCTGCACGCGCGGGGCATCCGCGTCGTCGTCGACATCGTCCCCAACCACACCTCCGACCAGCACGCCTGGTTCCAGGAGGCACTCGCCGCCGGCCGCGGCTCGGCCGCCAGGGAGCGCTACATCTTCCGTGAGGGCACCGGCCCCGACGGCGCGGAGCCGCCCACCGACTGGGTCTCGGTCTTCGGCGGCAGCGCCTGGGAGCGCGTCGCGGACGGCCAGTGGTACCTGCACAACTTCGCGGTCGAGCAGCCCGACCTGAACTGGGACCACCTGGAGGTGCGCGAGGACTTCCTCACGACGCTCCGGTTCTGGTCGGACCGCGGCGTGGACGGCTTCCGCATCGATGTGGCCCACATGCTGACGAAGGACCTCACCGAGCCGCTGCCGTCCCGCGCCGAGCTCGACGCGATGGACCGCACCTCCGGCACGCATCCGATGATCGACCGCGACGACGTGCACGAGATCTACGCCCAGTGGCGCGCGGTCTTCAACGAGTACGACCCGCCGCGCACCGCGGTCGCCGAGGCGTGGGTGGAGACCCCGGAGCGCCGCGCGAAGTACGCCTCCGCGGAGGGGCTCGGGCAGGCGTTCAACTTCGACCTGCTCGTCGCCGACTTCGACGCCGCCGATTTCCAGCGCATCATCGCCGACAACCTCGCCCAGGCGCAGGCTGCGGGCTCGTCGACCACCTGGGTGCTCTCGAACCACGACGTGACGCGGCACGCCACCCGCTACGGCCTGCCGCCGCTGCGCGGCCGCGCGGTCAAGCAGGGCACCGAGTGGGTGCGCGCCGGCGGCCCGGAGGAGGGCCTCGACCGTGAGGGCGGCCTGCGCCGGGCGCACGCCGCGACGCTGCTGCTGCTCGGCCTGCCCGGCAGCGCCTACCTCTATCAGGGGGAGGAGCTGGGTCTGCACGAGGTCGCGGAGATCGCGCCCGACCAGCGTCAGGACCCCGGGTTCTTCCGCGGCGCGGACTTCGACGGCCTGGGCCGCGACGGCTGCCGCGTGCCTCTGCCGTGGACGGCGTCCGGCAGCTCGTACGGCTTCGGGGCCGCCGGCGCGCACCTGCCGCAGCCCGCCTGGTTCGCGGAGCATGCGGTGGAGGTGGAGGACGCCGACCCCGGTTCGACCCTCAACCTGTACCGCGAGGCGCTGCGGCTGCGACGACTGCTGCAGACCGGGGAGACGCTCGAGTGGGTCGACACGGGTCGGGAGGACGTGCTGCGATTCCGCCGCCCGAACGGGTGGGAGGTCGTGACGAACTTCGGCACCGTGCCGTTCGAGCTGGGCGCTGCGGCCGACGACGCCGTGCTGTCGACCGTCGCGTTGGACGGGTCTGAGCTGCCGGGCGAGGCCACGGTGTGGGTCGCCCCGGGTGCGCTCGCGCGCTGAGGCGGCACCGCCGGGCGAGGGCCGGTTTGATAATGGTTCTCATTAGCGTTTAGAGTGGGACCCATGAAGAAGCCCGCCCTCGCCCTCACGCTCGCCTCGGTCGCCGCCCTCTCCCTGGCCGGATGCTCGTCGACCTCCGGCGCCGCGGAAGACGACGGCGCGGTGACGGTCGTCGCCAGCACCAACGTCTACGGCGACATCGCCGCGCAGGTCGGTGGAGACCGGGTCGACGTCACCTCGATCATCGACTCGGTCACCCAGGACCCGCACTCCTATGAGGCGAGCGCTCGCGACCGCCTCACGCTGCAGAAGGCCGACCTCGTGGTGGAGAACGGCGGCGGCTACGACGCGTTCGTCGACAGCCTCCTGCAGGATGCGCAGGACCCGCACGTCGTCACCGCGGTGGAGTTCTCGCACGACTACCCGGGCAACGAGGGCCACGACGATCACGCCGACGACGAGGCCGCGACCGAGGAGGCGCACGATCACGAGCACGCCGAGGGCGAAGACGAGCACGCCGGCCACGACCACATCGAGGGCTTCAACGAGCACGTGTGGTTCGACCCGCACACGATGATCCACGTCGTCGAGGCGATCGCCGACGAGCTCACCGAGATCGACCCCGACGGCGCCGACACGTTCCGCACGAACGCGGACGAGCTCGTCGCGGAGCTGGAGGGCTTCGAGGGCGACCTCGAGGCGATCAAGGCGGACGCCGCCGGTGCGACGGTGTTCATGACCGAGCCGTTGCCCGGATACCTGGCCACGGCCGCCGGGCTCACCGACGTCACCCCCGAGGGCTTCGCGGAGTCGGTGGAGGAGGGCAGCGATGTCGCGCCCGCCGTGCTGCTCGAGGCGCTGCAGGTCGTCGGGTCCGGCGATGTGACCGCCGTGCTCACCAACGCCCAGACCGGCGGCGCGGAGACGGAGCGCGTGGAGAAGGCCGCGGAGGACGCCGGGGTGCCCGTGGTCGCGTTCACGGAGCTGCTCGAGGACGGATCGTCGTACTCTGAGTGGATGAGTGACGCGATCCAGAGCCTCGCCGCCGCCGTCCAGTCGTGAGCGGAGCCCGTTCACAGGCTCAGCGACCCGCGAGGGAGACCGGTCCGGTCCTCGAGATCGCCGACGGCGCCCTGCAGCGGGGCGACCGCGAGCTCTGGTCGGGGCTCGACCTCGCGGTGCAGCCCGGCGAGTTCATCGCGGTTCTCGGTCCGTCGGGCTCCGGGAAGACGACGCTCCTGCGCAGCATCCTGGGACTCCAGCCCCTGTCCCGCGGCAGCATCCGCGTGGCCGGCGAGCCCGTGCACCGCGGCAACGCCCGCATCGGGTACATCCCGCAGCAGCGTGCGCTCGCGCCCGACACGAGCATGCGGGCCCGTGACCTCGTCGCCCTCGGCGTGCAGGGCAGCCGCTTCGGCTTCCCGGTCCCGCACCGCGGCGACCGGGCGAAGGTCGACGCGCTGCTGGCCGCAGTCGGGGCGACCTCCTACGCGGACCGCCGCGTGGGCCTGCTCTCCGGCGGGGAGCAGCAGCGCCTCCGGGTCGGACAGGCGCTGGCCGACGAGCCCGCGCTGCTGCTCTGCGACGAGCCGCTGTCGAACCTCGACCTCGCCAACCAGGTCGCCGTCACCGACATCATCGACCGCCAGCGTCGGGAGCGCGGGGCCGCCGTGCTCTTCGTCACGCACGACGTCAACCCGATCCTGAACCGCGTCGACCGCATCCTCTACATCGCCGGGGGCCGGTTCCTCCTCGGGACCCCGGAGGAGGTGCTGCAGACCCGCGTGCTGACGGATCTCTACGGCACCCCGGTGTTCGTGCTCCGGGCCGGCGACCGCCTCGTCGTGGTCGGCGTCCCCGATGCGGAGCCGCACCACGACCACGACCACGAGCACGGGGGCGCCGCATGACCGCCGCGTCCGCCCTCGTCCCGATGGTCGGCTGGGACGACATCTTCTCCTTCCAGGACTACGGCGAGCTCGTCGCCCTGCTCTCGAACTCGATCATCGCGGGTGCCGTGCTCGGCCTCGTCGGCGGCCTCATCGGGGTCTTCGTCATGCAGCGCGATCTCGCCTTCGCGGTGCACGGGGTGAGCGAGCTCTCCTTCGCGGGAGCGGCGGCGGCGCTGCTGTTCGGCGGCAGCGTCGTGCTCGGCTCCCTCGGCGGAGCCCTCGTGGCGGCGATCCTCATCGGGGTCCTCGGCGCCAAGGCCAGGGACCGCAACTCGATCGTGGGCGTGCTCATGCCGTTCGGGCTCGGTCTCGGCATCCTGTTCCTGTCGCTGTACGACGGCCGGAGCGCCAACCGGTTCAGCCTCCTGACGGGGCAGATCGTGTCGGTCTCGAGCCCCGACCTCGGTTGGCTCATCGGCATCAGCCTCGTGGTGCTGCTCGGCCTGCTCGTGATGTGGAATCCGCTGCGCTTCGACTCGCTCGACCCGGAGTCGGCGGCCGCCCGCGGGGTGCCCACCCGCACCGTGAGTCTGCTGTTCATGGTGCTGCTGGGGCTCATCGTCGCGGTGAGCGTGCACATCATCGGCGCGCTGCTGGTGATGGCGCTGCTGGTGACACCGGCGGCCGCCGCCATGCGGATCACGGCGGGCCCTGTCGCGGTGCCGGTGCTGGCGGCTGTGTTCGGGTTCGTGTCGGCCGTCGGCGGGATCCTCCTCGCGCTCGCCGGAACCCTCCCGGTGAGCCCCTACATCACGACCCTGTCCTTCATGATCTACGTCGTGTGCTGGATCGTGCAGCGCGTCCGGTCCCGGGTCACCCGCGTCTGACCCCGTTCACATCGCGCACCTGGCTCCATTTCGGCCGGAGATGCCGCCAATCGGGCGATTCGAAGCGGGGAAGGCCGCTCCCAGCCCTCGCCAACTGTCCCGGCCTAGAATCGATGGCATGGCTCAGCGGAACACCTGGCAGCGCGAACGTGTGCGCGAAGCGCTCGCCGACGCGCGCGGTTTCGTGAGCGCGCAGAGCCTCCACGCGACGCTCCGCGACGACAACACCGGGATCGGCCTGGCCACCGTCTACCGCGCTCTCGCCGGGCTCGCGGCCGCCGGCGACGCCGACTCGCTGCAGAGCCCCGAGGGAGAGGCGCTCTACCGGGCGTGCACCACCCAGGGCCACCACCACCACCTCATCTGCCGATCCTGCGGCCTCACGGTCGAGATCGAGGCGAAGGACGTGGAGCAGTGGGCGCACCGCACCGCCGCCCTGCACGGCTTCACCGAGGCCGCCCACGTCGTCGACATCTTCGGGCTCTGCACCCCCTGCGCCAACAAGCGCGACGCGGAGAGGGCTGCGACAGCGTGACCGCCCCGGCACGAACGGCCACCCGTCCGGGCCACACGCACCGTCGAGCGCCCTCGCCGCGCTCGACGTGGATCGCCGTCGGCATCGGCGTCGTGATCATCGCTGCCCTGTTCCTCGTCGACGCCTTCCTCCCCACCCTCTTCCCCGCCTCGCTGCCCACCCGAGCGCAGGACGGCCTGACGCTCGCCCTCAGTGTGCTCATCGAGGCGCTGCCGTTCGTCGTGCTCGGCGTGCTCCTGTCGATCGTCGTGCAGGTCTGGCTCCCGGCAGACGTCATCCACCGCTGGCTCCCGCGCCGCGCCTGGGCCCGTCGCGCGGTGCTCTCCCTGCTCGGCATGCTCATCCCGGTCTGCGAGTGCGGCAACGTCCCGTTCGCCCGCGGGCTCATGATGCGCGGCCTCGCCCCCGCGGAGGCGCTGACCTTCCTCATCGCGGCGCCGATCGTCAATCCGATCGTGATCCTCACGACGCACGCCGCCTTCGGGTGGGACGGCGGCATCCTCGTCGCCCGCCTCGTCGGCGGCTACCTCATCGCGAACCTGATCGGCTGGATCTACAGCCGCCACCCCTCGCCGGAGTCGCTGCTCACCCAGCGCTTCGTCGATACGTGCGAGCGCGTCACGCACGAACCGGGAACCCCCGTGCGCCGCAGCCTCACGCAGTTCCTCGTGGAGCTGCGGGCCGTGATGCCGGCGCTCGTGATCGGCTCCGCGCTCGCCGGGGCCGTCCAGGTGCTCATCCCGCGCGACGTCCTGCTCACGATCGGCGCCAACCCCGTGCTGTCGATCGTCGCGATGATGCTGCTCGCGATCGTCGTGGCGATCTGCTCCAACGTCGACGCCTTCTTCGCGCTGTCGTTCGCGTCGACCTTCTCCTCGGGTGCGCTCGTGGCGTTCCTCCTGGTCGGCCCGCTCGTCGACATCAAGATGCTCGCGCTGATGCGCACGACCTTCACCACCCGCACGCTCGTGGGCATCACCGCTGTCGTGCTGGCATCGGCCTTCGCGATCGGGATCGGGGTGAACGTCCTTGCCTGAGCTCTCCGCCCGCTCCCGCGCCCTCGCCACCCGGTGGCTGGGGATCGGCCTGGCATCCGTCGTCGCGGTCGTCACCCTCGGCCTCGCGGTGACCGACCGTCTCAGCCTCTACATCAGCCCGGAGTCGGTGTGGTTCGCGTGCGCGGCCGCCGTCGTGACGCTCGCCGGGGCGATCTGGTCGTGCGCGCTGCCGCTGGGGGCCGAGGAGGACCACGGACACGACCACGGTCCCGCGGCCTCGCGCTCCGCCGAGCCGGCGGCGTCCGCGGACGACGAAGCCGACCGCCCGTCCGGGCTGTCGCGCCGGCGTCTCGCCGGTGTCGGTGCGCTGGCCGGCGGCGTGGTCGCGACCGGGGTCGTCGTCTCCGCGCTCGTCCTCCCGCCCGCCTCGCTCTCGGTGGAGCTCGCGATGTCCCGCGCCGGCGAGGAGACCGCGCTGTTCGCCGGGGCCGACACCGTCGCCCTCGGGGTCGCGGACACCTCGACCTTCGGTGTGGGCGACTGGGCGAGCGTCTTCGCCGCCGCGACGAACACCGCGGCCTACGACGGGGCCGACGTCACGCTGCAGGGCTTCGTCACGCCCGGTGAGGGAGACGGCGTCAACCTCACGCGCCTCGTCATCACGCACTGCGTCATCGACGCCCAGACCGCCGCCTTGCCGGTGAGTGTCGACGCCGACGCTTACAAGACCGGACAATGGGTCGAGATCACGGGGAAGGTCCGCGCCGACGACGACGGTTCCCTGCACATCGAGCCGACCGATGTGGTGGCGATCGACGAGCCGAAGGACCCGTATGAGTACTGACGACGAGCGGCCGGAGCCGCCCGCCGTCCCGCGGACCCGCGCCGAGCTGCGCGCCGCCCGGGAAGCGGAGGAGCGCGCCGCGGAGGAGCAGACGGCGGCCGAGCGCGCCGCCGTCGAGCAGGCCGAGGCGGAGCAGGTCGCGGAGGAGCGTGCGGCCGTGGAGCGCATGGCGGCGGAGGTCGCGGCCGAGCAGGCAGCCGTCGACCGGGAAGCCGCCGAGTGTGAAGCCGCGGAGCGTGCTGCGGCCGAGCATGCTGCGGCCGAGCGTGCCGCGGAGCGCGAAGCCGCCGAGCAGGCGGCAGAGGAGTCGGCCGCTGGCATCCCCGCGATCCCGCAGGCACCCGAACCGGTGTTCACCCCCGCGGGCCCGGCGTCCACCTCCCGAGCAGACGGTGCCCCGGACGACGCGGGGGAGCCGGGCTGGACGCCCACGACCGACCTCCCCGCCGACGACGAGGCGCCGCGGAGCGCCCCGTGGTCCCGCCGCCGGTTCCTCGTCACGATCGGCGCCGTCGTCGGAGTGCTCGTACTCGTCGGCACGGGGCTCGGAATCGTGAGCCTCCTCCAGGGCCCGCGGGTCACCGACGTGCAGGTCGACGCCGCGCAGGCCATCGAATCGTCCGGAAGCCGCGTCATCCTCACCGCGAACCAGCCCCTCTCCGCCATCGACCCCGAGCAGGTCACCGTCGAGCCCTCCGTGCCTTTCACGGTCGATGCCGCCGGCCGCGGGGTGGGCGTGCGTTTCACCGTGCCCCTCGACGACGACACGACCTACACGGTCACCGTCGCCGGGGTGACCGGCGCCGGGGGCGGCCCCGCCGCGGACCTCACGACGTCCTTCGAGACCCCGCCGTCGTCGATCTTCCTGCTGCGCCGCGACCCCGACGGCGACGACATCATCTTCCGCACCGATCTGAGCGGGGAGAACGCGCAGCCGGTGTTCTCCCACCCGCGCATCGACGACTTCCGGGCCACGTCCACGCAGCTTGTGGCCGCCGTCGAGGACGACGACCAGTCGCGGCTGCTCGTGATGGACAGGGACGGCTCCGATCAGCGCGAACTCCCGCTGCCCGGCGAGGGGTACGTGGGCGCGATCCAGGTGTCCGAGCGCGGCAACCTCGTCGGCTACAGCTACTCCGATCGCGAGCTCAGCGACACCGAGGGGCGCGCGAGCGTGCTCGTCACCCAGTCGCTGAGCGGCGACGACGAGCCCCGCATCATCGAGGTCGGCGACGAGGAGGTGAGCGTCTTCGTGTGGCAGTTCGTGCCCGACAGCGCCGCCGTGCTGTTCATCGACTTCGACGGGGCGCTCTCGCTCGTCGATCAGTCCGCCGACACCGGCGTGCAGTCCCTCGGGCTCGCGACGACCATCCAGGGCATCTCCCGCGGCACGTACACCGCCATCGTCGAGCGGTTGGACGGGTCGGTCGTCGAGCTCGACCTCACGGACGGCTCCGAGGAGCCGCTGGCCCCCTCCGAGCCGGACTACGGCAGCGCCACCTCCATCACCCCGTTCCCCGGGGGGACCCTGCGACACGTCGTCGCCCGGGACGAGGGCGGTCTCCCGGTGGGCCAGGCCGTGATCCGCGTCGACGACTCCGGTGCGGCCACCCCGCTCGTGGAGGTGAGTGCCGCCGATTCGATCCTCCAGGCCTGCGCGTCGCCGAGCGGCCAGTACGCCGCCGTCGTGATCGCCCCCGACATGGCCGACAACGCCTATGACGGGATGCTGCTGCCCCTCCCCGAAGAGCTCGAGACGCACCTGATCGACATGAAGTCCGGGGATGAGCTCGTGGCGCTGACCGGCTTCGACGCGTCCTGGTGCCAGACGGCGCCGCGGTTCTGACGTGACGGAGCCGGAGGCCCTGCGCCGCGCCACCCGTGAGGACGTGATGCGTTCCGCCGTGGACGTCGCGCCGACGCTGCTCGGCGCGGAGTTGCGGACCGTCGTCATCGAGGACGGCCTCCCGGTCGAGGTGCGCGTGCGCATCACCGAGGTCGAGGCGTATCACGGGCAGGGCACGGGGGCGGTCGCCGACCCCGGGTCGCACGCCCGCATGGGGCGCACGGCTCGGAACGCCACGATGTGGGGCGAGCCCGGGCATCTGTACGTGTACCTGAGTCACGGCATCCACTCCTGCGTCAACGTGGCCTGTGGTCCCGAGGGGCAGGGTGACGGCGTCCTGCTGCGTGCCGGGGAGATCGTGTCCGGCGTGCAGGCGGCGGCCCGACGACGACGAGCGGTCCCGCCGCTCGGCCGCACCGCCCTCCGGGACCTCGCGCGCGGACCAGGGCGGCTCGGACAGGCCGCGGGGCTGCGGCACTCCCTGCACGACGGCATCGACGCCATCACCGGCGACGAGCAGAACGGCGCCAGGGCGGAGCTGTGGCTCGGCCCTCCCGTGGTCGACGTGGCTCAGGGTCCGCGGGTGGGCGTGGCGGGTGTCGCCGGGACGGACGCGTTCCCCTGGCGCTTCTGGATCCCCGGCGACCCCACGGTCTCCCCGTTCCGCTGGGGGCGGGGTGCCGCCGACGCTTCGAATCGCGCGAATGGCGGCTTTTCGGCCTGAGATGGGGCCATTCAGGCGATTCGAACGGCCGACCGAGGCCGTGCTAGACTGACTCTTCGTCTGCGCACGCTCCTGTGCGCAGTTCGTGTGCTCCCCCTTCTTCCGCCGAGAGATCGGCATGCGGGGCGGCGTGCAGACAAGGGATCTTGGGTGAGGCCGTCCGGTCTCACGGTAATGAAGGAGTCATCATCATGGCAGCAGTGTGCCAGGTGACCGGAGCTGTTCCCGGCTTCGGTCACAACGTCTCGCACTCGCACCGCCGGACGAAGCGTCGCTTCGACCCGAACGTGCAGAAGAAGACCTATTTCGTGCCCTCGCTCGGTCGTAAGATCACGCTCAACGTGTCCGCCAAGGGCATCAAGGTGATCGACGCGCGCGGCATCGAGAACGTCGTCAAGGACCTCCAGGCGAAGGGTGTGAAGCTCTAATGGCCAAGAAGGCTCAGGACGTCCGTCCGATCATCAAGCTGCGTTCGACGGCAGGTACGGGTTACACGTACGTGACCAAGAAGAACCGCCGCAACACCCCCGACCGCCTCGTGCTCAAGAAGTACGACCCGGTCATCCGTCAGCACGTCGAATTCCGAGAGGAGCGTTGATCCATGGCTAAGAAGAGCAAGATCGCGCGCAACGAGCAGCGCAAGGTCATCGTCGAGCGCTACGCCGAGCGTCGTGCCGAGCTGAAGAAGACCCTGGTCGACCCGAACGCCACCGACGAGGCCCGCGAGGCCGCCCGCGTCGGCCTGCAGAAGCTGCCGCGCAACGCGTCGCCGGCTCGCGTGCGTTCGCGCGACGTCATCGACGGCCGCCCCCGTGGTGTCCTCACGAAGTTCGGCATCTCGCGTGTCCGCTTCCGTGACATGGCTCACCGTGGCGAGCTGCCCGGCGTGACCAAGTCGAGCTGGTAAGCACCAGCGAAGAAAGGGCGAGGATCTCGGATCCTCGCCCTTTTTGCATGCCCGGCGGCGCAGGCGATCGCGCGGGATCAGGCGCGTACGCGGGGGAGCGCCTGTTGTCGCGCGGGGGCCTGAACCGGCCAGAGGGCGACCGAAAACCTGTGACGCGAGTGGCCAATGTGACGCGACACGCCGGGAAATCGGTCGAAACCCGCGAAATGACGCGGAAATCCGGGTGGCCGTTGGTACATTCGAGGCGGTCACACGACCAACGGGGAGCACCCGCTCCTCGCACCCACACACGATGCGACGGTCCTTCGTCGCTGGAGGATGACATGGCTGACAAGTCCATCACCAAGACCGAGCTCGTCGCGAGCATCGCTTCCGCCACCGGCCAGAGCCAGGCCACCGTCTCCGGTGTCCTCGACTCGCTGTTCGCCACGGTCTCCGACGCTGTCGCCAAGGGCAGCAAGGTCTCCATCCCGGGCTGGATCTCGTTCGAGCAGGTCGACACGGCCGCCCGCACGGGCCGCAACCCGCAGACCGGCGCCGAGATCAAGATCCCGGCCGGCAAGCGCGTCAAGGTGACCGCCGGTTCCAAGCTCAAGGCTGCCGTCAAGTAAGACCGCACCCTTTCGAAGGCCGCCCCCGCTCCGGGGGCGGCCTTCGTGCATCCTCCCTGCTGCGCGCGCCTAGGCTGGAGGGGTGAGTTCCCGCACCGAGACGCCGCGCTCGACGTCGGCGTACCGTCTCGCCGGCCTCGTCATCCTCCTCGCCGCCGCCGGCGTCGCCCTCGTCTGGGCGCTGCTCGTCGGGGGAGGGGCGAACCCGCCGCTGCTGCAGGACCCCGGACCCGTGGTGCTGTGGGGCACACCGCTCGCGAAGCTCGTCATGAACCTCGCCGGTGCGCTCATGCTCGGATCGCTCGTGCTGGCCCTGTTCGGACTGCGAGCGGGAGAGCGCACGTTCGACACGGCCCTCAACATCGCCTCGGTCGGCGCCGCCGTCTTCACCGTCTCCGCGGGTCTCGCCGGCTTCTTCTCCTTCATGGCGGCCTTCAACCCGCAGCTCAGCATCGAGCGCGAGTTCGGCTCGCAGCTCGGGCGCTTCCTGCTGGAGCTCCCGCTGGGGCAGTCGTGGTTGATCACGACCATCCTCGGTGCGGTCATCACGGTGCTCGCGTTCGCCTGGCGCACCTGGACGCCCACGCTGCTCACCGCCCTGCTGGCCGCGGTGTCGTTCCTGCCGCTCGCCACGCAGGGACACGCCGGCGACCTCGACGGACACAACATGGCCGTCAACTCCATCCTCCTGCACACGATCGGCGCGGCGGTGTGGCTGGGCGGACTGCTCCTCCTCGTGCTCCTCCGCGGGCAGCAGGGCCTCGATCTGCGCACGCTCGTCGGCCGGTACTCCTCCCTCGCGATCGCGGCCTTCGCGGTCGTCGCCGTCTCCGGCTTCACCCGCTCCATCGTCGCCGTCGGGAGCTGGGAGGCCGTGTGGACCACCCCCTACGGACTCATCGTCGTCGTCAAGGCCGCTCTGCTCGTCGGGATGGGGCTGCTCGGCGCCTGGTACCGCACGCGTCTGATCCCGAAGCTGAGCGGGGACCGCGCGTCCCGGTGGTTCTGGGCGCTCGTCCTCGGTGAGGTGGCGCTGATGGGACTCGCCTCCGGCGCCGCGGCCGCGCTCGCGCGCACGCCCCCGCCCACCGGCGAGGTCGCGGCGTTCGCGCAGACCCCGGCGCAGATCCTCACCGGATCGCTGCTGCCGCCCGAGCTCACCCTGGAGCGCTGGTTCACGGCGTGGGACATCGACGTGCTGTGGCTCGTCGCGGCGGGTTTCGGACTCTTCCTCTATCTCGCGGGCGTGCGCCGGCTCCGGCTCCGCGGCGACCGCTGGCCGATCCACCGCACCGTCTTCTGGGTGCTCGGCCTGCTGCTGCTGGTGTGGGTCACGGGTGGCCCCATCAACGCCTACCAGGAGTACCTCTTCAGCGTGCACATGCTCGGGCACATGATGCTCTCGATGGCGATCCCGCTGCTGCTGGTCTCCGGGGCGCCGATCACCCTCGCCCTGCGCGCCATCCACAAGCGCGACGACGGCACGCGCGGCGGCAGGGAGTGGATCATGTGGGCCGTGCACTCGCCGTTCGCGCGGGTCGTCACGCACCCCATCGTGGCGGCGGCGATCTTCATCCTGTCGCTCTGGGCGTTCTACTTCACCGACCTCGTGCGCTGGTCGATGTACGAGCACCTCGGGCACGAGTGGATGGTCATCCACTTCCTGATCTCGGGCTACCTGTTCGTGATGAGCCTGATCGGCGCCGACCCCGTGCCGTACCGCCTGCCGTACCCCGGCCGGCTCATCACGCTCATCGCGGTGATGGCGATGCACGCGTTCTTCGGCATGGCGATCATGATGCAGGAAGGGCTGATGGTCGCGGACTGGTTCGGCGCGATGGGCCGCGACTGGGGTGCCGACCCGATGACCGACCAGTACGTGGGCGGCGGCATCGCGTGGTCGATCGGGGAGATCCCCACGCTCATCCTGGCCATCACGGTCGCGATCCAGTGGAGCCGGAGCGACACCAAGCTCCAGCGCCGTCGCGATCGGCACGCCGACCGCACGGGCGACGCCGAGCTGGAGGAGTACAACGCCCGGCTGGCCGATCTCGCGGCCCGCGACCAGCGCGCCGCGGAGCGTCAGCGCCGCTGACGCGACGGCTTCACTGCCCGAGGTCGTCCGGCGATCCGACGCGGATCGAGGCGGAGCCGTCGGGGAGGATCGCGATCGATCCGTTCACGCGGAACGGCACGTCTTCGGAGACCGGCTCGACGGAGCCGTCGAACAGCGACTGGATCTCGACCTCGACGTGCGCCACGGCGGTCGTGGGCGGGATCTGCCAGTGGCCGTCGTCGGAGGGCGCGACCATGATCTCGGGCTGCTGGGCGATCGACCACTTCGGGGGCGACGCGATCCGGTTCTCGACGCGGAGCCCGAACGGGCAGGCCGTGGGCTGGAGCACCTCCTGCGTGGTGCAGCCGGTGAGGAACTCCTCGACGCGCTCCTGGACGACCTCGACGAACTCCTCCGTCGGCTCCGACTGCACGTCCAACGGGGTCACGGCGAGCGGCTTGTCGGCGAGGACGCCGTGGCCGGACGACTCCGAGATCGCGGTGTCCACGGTGACGGAGTAGACGCCGGGGGTGAAGACCAGCAGGGGCAGCGGCTCGAGCGGAGCGGCGGCGGCGCCGGCGGCGGAGACCTGGCGACGGTCGACCTCGAAGCCGTTCACGGCGAAGCTGTCGGAGCCGCGCACGGTGAGCTCGACCACCGCCAGGGGGCTCGTCGTGAAGCGCCAGTTCGGGGTGACCCCCGCCCAGCCGTCCTGCGTGACGTGGAAGGTGGTCGTCCCGGAATGGCCACCCGCCCGGTAGCTGACCGTGACAGCGGTGTCGTCGCCGGAGGTCTCCTCCGACTCGACCTCGATGTCGGTGAGCGGGCCGAGGGCGGAGCGGCGCAGCATCGCCTCGGATGCGGCGGGGTCGATCCCGGCCTCGTCGAGGGTCTCCCGATCGATCGCGACGCCGGGGACCCGGAGGGCGTCGGCCGCGCGCCCCTCGGCGAGCAGATCGAGATAGCGGACCACGAAGGCCGACGGACCGTAGAACTGCCGGTAGAGGGTCGCACCCCCGGCACCGATCGCGGCCAGCAGGAGGACGCCGATGAGCCCGAGGATCGCCAGATCGGCGCCCAGGCGCGACCGCCGGGGCGCGCGCGTCCCGGCCCGCTCCATGCCGGTCAGTCTAGGAGGGCGTCCTGAGGGGACGCCGAGCGTCGGCGAGCCCCCACCGGACGGGGCACGTACCATGGGGGAGCGTCCCGTGTCCGCCCCGCCAGCCCTGTGAGAACCGTGTCCCTTCCCGCCCTGTCCGAGGAGCAGCAGGAGTTGTTCCGGCTCATCGAGGACACCAGGGAGCACGTCTTCATCACGGGACGCGCGGGCACCGGCAAGTCCACGCTGCTGCAGCATTTCGCCTGGAACACGAAGAAGCAGATCGCGATCTGCGCCCCCACCGGCGTCGCGGCCCTGAACGTCGAGGGGCAGACGATCCACTCTCTCTTCCGGCTGCCGATCGGGCTGATCGGGGACGGGGACGTCGACCAGAACGATGCGACCCGCCGCATCCTCAACGCGATCGAGACCCTCGTCATCGACGAGATCTCCATGGTCAACGCCGACCTCATGGACGCCATCGACCGCTCCCTCCGGCAGGCCAGGGGCCGACGGGGCGAGCCCTTCGGCGGCGTGCAGATCGTCATGTTCGGCGACCCGTACCAGCTCGCCCCCGTCCCCCCGCGCGGGGACGAGGCCCGGTACGTGAAGGATCACTACCGGTCGTTCTGGTTCTTCGACGCGAAGGTGTGGGCGGGCCCTTCGACAGGCTCAGGGACCCAGGGGGCGCTGTTCGAGGTGGACACCCGGGCGGAGCTGCACGTGCGGGAGCTCGTGCAGATCCACCGCCAGTCGGACGACGGCTTCAAGTCCATGCTCAACGCGGTCCGCTACGGCCGGGTGACGGCGGAGATCGCCGGGATCCTCAACGCCCAGGGCGCGCGCACCCCTCCGGACCCCGAGCCGGGCGAGGTGCCGATGATCACCCTCGCCACCCGCAACGACATCGTGAACAGCATCAACAGCCGGCATCTGGCCGCGCTCCCCGGCAAGGAGCAGACCGCACGGGCGGAGGTCAGCGGCGACTTCGGACGCGGAGAGGCCTCCCTCCCCGCCGAGTCCGAGCTCAAGCTCAAGGTGGGGGCGCAGGTGATGTTCCTGCGCAACGACACCGCGATGACCGGAGAGCCGCCGCGCTGGGTCAACGGCACCATCGGGACGGTGACCCGCATCCTCGGCGGGACCGTGCGCGTGGAGATCGACGGCGAGGAGGTCGACGTCGAGCCGGCCGTCTGGGAGCGGTTCCGGTACGCCTACGACCCGAACACGAAGAAGCTCTCCCGGGACGTCGTGGCCGAGTTCACCCAGTTCCCGTTGCGCCTGGCCTGGGCCGTGACGATCCACAAGTCGCAGGGCAAGACCTACGACCGGGCCGTGATCGACCTGGGCTCCGGGGCGTTCGCGCCGGGGCAGACCTACGTCGCCCTCAGCCGTCTCACGTCGCTGGACGGCCTCTACCTCTCCCGACCCCTGCGGCCGAGCGACATCCGCGTGGACGAGGACGTGCGGCGGTTCATGCGCGATGCGTGGCTCGCCGCCTCGACGCCCGAGCTGCCGCGGACCTGACGGCGACCGCCGGGTCAGGCGGCGGCGCGGGCGCGGTCGAGGTCTTCGAACAGCTCGGTGTTGAAGCGGTACGCGAGGAGCACCTCGTCGATGACGCGCTCGCGCTCGGCCTCGTCCCACGGAGCGGCGTCGAGCTGCTCGCGATACACGTCCTTGAAGGCGGAGGGGTCGGCGATGTCGTCGAAGAGGTAGAAGCCGATGCCGTTCGTCTCGAAGCCGAAGCGCCGCGCCATCACCCGGCCGATGAAGATGCCGCCGGAGAGGTCGCCGAGGTAGCGGGTGTAGTGGTGGGCGACGAAACCGCCCGCCCACGTCGCGCCGACCTGACGGATGCGCTCGACGTAGCGCTGCGTGGTGGGCAGCGGGGCGATCCGCTCGCGCCACTCTGGTCCGAGGAGGAAGGCGAGGTCGGCCTCGAGCGCGGGGAGGCGCGTGAGCTTGTCGCTCAGGAACACCGACGCCACCGGGTCCTGGCGCATCCGCTCGCCGGCGCCCTCGAGCGCGTCGTAGATGAAGTAGTGCTGCGCGACGAGCGCGATGTAGTCCTCGCGCGACCCCTCGCCCTTGAGGAGATCGGACATGAAGCCCGCCGTCTCGCTGCGGGAATGCGAACCGGAGGAGCGCTCCCGGAGGGCGGCGGAGAAGGAGAGGATCTCGGGCATGGCTTCAGTGTAAGGGCAGCCTAACCTCGGAGGGAAGCCCGGGGCGCCGCCGGCGGTCAGTCGTGAGGTCGGGGCTCCACGCCGAGGCGGGCGCAGGCGTCGTCGTACAGCGCCACGATCTCCCGGCGGACCTCCCGGCGCTCGGTGATGGGACCGCCCGGCCACGGCACCCGGAGCTCCGACGTCGCGCCGCCACGCGAGACCTCCCACCGTCCGGCCTCCCCGTCGAAGCCCGTCATCACGGCGCCGTCGACGTCGTCCACGGGCGGTGCGGAGAAGGCGCGGGCGATGAGCAGGTTGTCGTCGGTGTGGTCGTCGTTCATGTGGCGGAGGACGGCGGCGATCACGTCGGCAGCGAAGTCATGGGGCACAGGGACACCCTACGACGGCTCGCGGGGCCGACTTTCAGCATCCGCGCTCTAGACTCAGGAGACACGTCTTCGGGGGTTCCCACACATGCAGCTTCTCTCGTCGCGCCGGTGGCGCGCCGCAGCGGCCACGGCGGCCGTCCTCGGTCTCGTCCT
This sequence comes from Microbacterium paraoxydans, assembly GCF_019056515.1. NCBI lineage: Bacteria > Bacillati > Actinomycetota > Actinomycetes > Micrococcales > Microbacteriaceae > Microbacterium > Microbacterium paraoxydans. Next base: position 3,262,126 of record NZ_CP064873.1, on the reverse strand, counting down.
CACCGGATGCTCCTCTGAGGAGACCTTCAGCTATACGCCGCCCGAGCAGGTCGACGCGACCCTGCCCGACGAGACCGTCGCCGCGCTCCAGGGCGCCGTCGACAACGCGATCGCGGCCTCCGGTGCAAGCGGCGCGATCGTCGGCGTCTGGGTGCCGTGGAGCGGGACCTGGGTCGCCGCCACGGGCACGCAGAGCAAGGCGGACGGCGGCGAGCTCTCCACCGACATGTCGTTCCGCATCGCCGACGTGACCCGCCTGATGACCTGCGACGTGCTCTACGCGCTCGCCGACGAGGGCACGGTCGAGCTGGACGCGAAGGTGCCGGAGTACGTCTCCGGCGTCGCCGACATGGACGACATCACCCTGCTCGACCTCTGCAACGGGACCAGTGGAGCCGGCTCCTCGGAGAAGACGGTCAAGGCGGCGTGGAAGAACACCCCCGACCGTGTGTGGGCGCCGCTCGAGCTCGCCGGGTACGGCCTCGGTCGCACCCGCGTGGCTCCGCACACGACGTTCCGCGACTCCGACGCCGGGTACCTCCTGCTCGGGCTCGCCCTCGAGCGCGCGTCCGGGATGAGCGCGCGTGAGCTCATCGCGGAGTACGTCACCGAGCCGCTCGAGCTGGCCGAGACGTCGCTTCCGCCCGCGGCCGCCGCGCCGCCCTCGGACGGCCCCGTGCTCGAGGGGCACTACATGAACAAGGGCGAGGGCGGGTACGACTGCGCCGCCCCCGTCGACATCACCACGCTGTCGTCGAGCACCGGCTTCACCGACTCCGGGGCCGTGTCGACCATCACCGATCTCGGTCGCTACATCCAGGCCGAGGCCACGCAGGCCCTGCGCACGAAGGACGATCCCGACCGGTTCGCCACTCCGCTGCCCGTGGCCGAGGACGCGCCGACCTGGTACCAGGCGACCGGGGGAGCGTACATCGCCGGGTCGATGATCGGTCAGCACGGGTGGACGCCCGGGTACGCGACCGCGGCCTACTCCGATCCGACCACGGGGTTCACGGTCGCGGTCGTGCTGAACGACTCCACCGCCGGAGCGGTGTTCGCTCAGCAGCTCTCGTGGGAGCTCGCGGCGATCGCCTCCAAGGCGCCGGCCGCGTCCGGGGAGACGGCACCCGAGTTCGGTCTCCCCTTCACCGCGGAGCAGTACCACGCGGCGACGGCGGAGGCGGCTCTTCCCTGCATTCCGCCGGCGGAGTGATCCCGGCCCGAGCGAGCGAGGTCCGGATGGCGATCGTCGACAACGCGATCTACGTGGACGGAGTGCGCGCCGAGAACCCGCGCAGCTTGAACGAGACGTTCGAGCGGATCCGTGAACGGCGGGGGATGGGGTGGATCGGCCTCTACCGCCCGAGCGCGGAGGAGGTCCGGGCCGTCGCCGACGAGTTCGGCATCCACGAGCTCGTGGTCGAGGACGCCCTGTCCGGCCATCAGCGCGCCAAGCTGGAGCGGTACGGCGACGTGCTGTTCATGGTGCTGCGGCCCGCGCGCTACCTCGACGAGCGCGAGGAGGTCGAGTTCGGCGAGGTGCACGTGCTGGTCGGGCCGGACTTCGTCGTGACGATCCGTCATGCGGAGTCGCCCGACCTCGGCCGCGTGCGGCGGCGGCTCGAGGCCGACCCGGCGCTGCTCGCCCACGGTCCCGAGGCGGTGCTCTACGCGATCCTCGACGAGGTGGTCGACGAGTACTCCCCGGTCCTGGCCGGTCTCGAGAACGACATCGACGAGATCGAGGGTCAGCTCTTCGAGGAGGACGCCGACGCGACCCAGCGGATCTACGACCTCGGCCGCGAGGTGATCGACTTCCAGCGGGCGACCCAGCCGCTGGCCGGCATGCTGGAGGCGCTGCTGCGCGGCTCCGAGAAGTACCGCGTGAGCGAGGAGCTCCAACGGTACCTGCGCGACGTGCTCGACCACACCCTGCGCGTGAGCGACAAGGCGGCCACCTTCCGCTCCGTGCTCGACAACGCCCTCACGGTCGAGTCGACCATCGTCGCGCGGCGCCAGAACGACGAGATGCGCCGGATGACGGAGCTGAGCATCCGCCAGAACGACGAGGTGAAGAAGATCTCCGGCTGGGCCGCGATCCTCTTCGCCCCGACGCTCGTCGGCACGGTCTACGGCATGAACTTCGACCACATGCCCGAGCTGCACTGGGTGTTCGGGTACCCCATGGCGGTGCTGCTCATGGTCGCGATGGGGGTCGGGCTCTACGCGGCCTTCAAACGCAAGGGCTGGCTGTAAGCCGGTCCGCAGCGGGATCCGGGTCGCGGCCGTCGCGACGGGCGATGAGGTCGGGCATGGGATGATCGCACCATGGAACTCGTGGCGGGAATCGACTCCTCGACGCAGTCCTGCAAGGTCGTCATCGTCGATGCGGTCTCCGGCCGGGTGATCCGGGAGGGTCGCGCTCCCCACCCGCCGGGGACCGAGGTCGATCCCGAGGAGTGGTGGCGTGCTCTGCAGGCGGCGATCGCAGTCGCAGGCGGCTTCGACGACGTGGAGGCCTGGGCGATCAGCGGTCAGCAGCACGGAATGGTCGCGCTGGACGCACAGGGCCGGGTCGTCCGGCCTGCTCTGCTGTGGAATGACCTGCGCTCGGCCGCCGCCGCCGCCGCGCTCATCGCCGAGCACGGTGCCGCGGTTCTCGCCGCGCGTACGGGACTCGTGCCCGTGCCCTCCTTCACGCTCACCAAGGTGCGCTGGCTGCGGGAGCACGAGCCCGCGAACGCGCGCCGGGTGGCCTCGGTGGCGCTCCCGCACGACTGGCTCACGTGGCGGCTGCGCGGCTTCGGACCGGAGAGCGAGCGCGGCGCCGTGCTGGAAGAGCTCGTCACCGATCGCTCGGAGGCGTCCGGCACCGGGTACTGGACCGATGCCGGGTACGACCGCGAACTGTTCTGCGCGGCGCTCGGACAGGATGCGATCCTGCCGCGGGTGCTCGCGCACGACGCGGCCGTCGACGACGCCCGGGGGCGCCCGGTCGGTCCCGGGTCCGGGGACAACGCCGGCGCCGCGCTCGGTCTGGGCGCGGGCGTCGGCGACGTGGTGCTCTCGCTCGGCACGAGCGGCACCGTCTTCGCCACGAGTGCGCACCGCACGGTCGATCCCACCGGAACCGTGGCGGGCTTCGCGGATGCGGCCGGCGGCCATCTGCCCCTCGTCGCCACGGTGAACGCCGCCCGGGTGCTCGACGTGGTCGCGGCCCTTCTCGGCGTCGACCACGATGGGCTCGGACGACTCGCCCTCGCCGCGGAGCCCGGCGCGGGCGGACTGATGCTCGAACCGTACTTCGAGGGAGAGCGCACGCCGAACCTCCCGGATGCGACCGGGACGCTCTTCGGCATGACACTCGGGTCGACGACGCGGGAGAACCTCGCCCGCGCGGCGTTCGAAGGGGTGCTCGGCGGTCTGCGCTACGGCCTCGACGCCATCCGGGACCTCCGGGTGCCGGCGGAACGCGGGATACTCATCGGCGGCGGTGCGCGGTCGGCGGCGGTGCGGGCGATCGCGCCGCTGATCCTCGACATCCCGATCGACGCGCCGCCGCCCGGCGAGTACGTGGCGTGGGGCATGGCCCGTCAGGCGGCGCGGACGCTGGGGCGGGATCTGCCTCCGGCCGCCTGACCGCGATCAGGCGAGGACGTCGGCCCAGGCCGCGGTCCGGTCGCCGACGAGATCGGTGCCGACGACGACCCAGTCCGCCCCCGCCGCGGCGAGGGCTGCGGCGTCAGCCCGGCGCACGCCGCCGTCGACGCCGATGCGACGCGACGGCGAGGATTCCCGCAGGGCGGTGACCTTGGCGAGGACGGCGCGGTCGAAGGCACTGCCGGCCTGACCCGGCACGATCGACATGCAGAGCACCGCCATGTCCGCCGGCACGCTCGTCGCCGGCGTCTGCGGTGACACTGCCAGGCCGGGCGTGCCGCCGCGCCGCGCGATGCGATCGACGGCGGCCTCCCAGTCGTCGCTCTCGACGTGCACGATCACGAGGTCGCAGAAATCGGTCCACGGGTCGACCTCCACCGCCGAACGCCGCGCCATGACGTGTGCCTCCGCCGTCAGACCGGTCTCGGCGGCGAGGCTCGCCGCCTCCTCGGGGCGAAAGCCGCCTGCCGCGGCGAACCGTCCGTCGGTCGTGTCCCAGTGCAGGCGGCGCAGTCCGGCCGCCCGCAGCCGCTCGGCGGTCGCCCGTCGTTCGGTCGCCGGCACCGACCACAGCGACCCCGCGACCTGGATCACGCCTCCTCCGCGAGCACGGCCTGGGCGAGCGCGTGATCGGTGAACAGCTCGGTGATGAGGCCTACCCGGGAGACCGTGCGGATCGCGTCGGCTTTGGCGGCGCCGCCCGCCACCGCGACGACGCGGGGCACCCTCTGCAGCTCGGCGTAGGAGATGTTCACGCAGCGGTCCTGGAACTCCTCGTCGACCGGGGTGCCATCGCTGCCGATGAGGATCCCTGCGATGTCGGCCATGCATCCCTTCTTCAGGGCATTCGCCAGATCGTCGATGGGGAGCACGTCCCGCACCTGCGACACGGGCGGGTCCCAGGCGCCGACCGAGAGCAGGGCTGTCGTGACGGAGGGGAACAGGTCCATCGCGGAGCGGATGTCGGGGTGATTGCGCAGGCTCGCCGCGGTCTCGCGATCCCCGACGATGAGCGGGGAGAAGATGGGGTAGACCGCGCCGCCCGCGCGCCGCGAGGTCTGCCGGACGACCTCGATGGGGGAGGAGGCGAGATCGCCGGCGACCACACCGGTGAGCTGCACGATCGACAGGCGTGGCAGATGGGCGAACTGGCTCGCGGTGGCCGTGAGCGTGCGCCCCCAGGTGACGCCCAGCACCTCGTCCTCATGGAGGGTGTCGCTGAGGGCGCGGGCCGCGGCAGCGCCGATCTGGCGGCGGACGTCGTCGTCGTCGCCATGGGAACGGACGACGAGGCAGTTCTCGAGGCCGAGCTTGTCCTGCAGGCGCTGACTGAGCTCGACGTCCGGCAGACCCCAGTCGTGGATCTCGATCGTGACCACGCCCTCCTCCTTGGCGCGAGCGAGCAGCCGGGCCACCTTGAACCGGGAGATACCGAGGGCATCGGAGATCTCGACCCGGGATCGGTCCTCGAGATAATGCGCCCTGGCCACCGCGGCCATCAGTGCGCGCTCGTGTTCCAGGCCCTTCGGCCCATCGCTCGTTTGAGCGCTGAAATCACGAAATTGTGACATATGTGATTCTGCCTTCCTCCGGCTCCGGCCGCTTTCCTATGCTCAAACGTACATCCAAGCATCACAGATGAGCGAAGTGAATCTTCAGGCGCGATCGAAGGAGACGTGTTGACGGTCAATGACGACATCCTGGCGGTGGCGCGCGAGCGCTTGCGGGCCGAGGCCGATGCCGTGACGGCGCTCATCGACACGATCGACGACACGCTCGTGACCGCCGCGTCGCTGATCCTCGCCGGTACGGGCAAGCTCTTCGTCGGCGGCTCGGGGACGTCCGGCACCGTGGCCCGTCGCATGGCGCACATCCTGTCCGTCACCGGCACCCCCGCACTGCCGTTCTCCCCGATGGACGGCCTTCACGGCGCGTCCGGAGCGATCACGGCCGACGACGTCGTCCTGCTCATCTCGAACGGCGGCGCCTCCGACGAGGTCGTGCAGCTCGCCCGCATCACCCGCGGTCGCGGTGCCCGCGTCATCGCGCTCACCCGGAGCCACACGACCCCACTGGCGCAGCTCGCCGACCACAGTGTGGCCGTCGCGGTGTCGCCCTCCGCCGATATCGGCGGCATCGTGGCCACCGGCATCACCATCGCCCAGTCCGCCTGGGGTGACGCGCTCGCCGAGGTGCTCATGCGCGGCCGCGGGTACACGTGGGCGGAGTTCATGACCACGCATCCCGCCGGTGCGGTCGGTCGCCTCGAGGACCTGCCGTCGGACCCCCCGCGCATCGTCATCCCCGCTCCCGGCGGAGGTGCGCGATGATCGACGTCGTCGCCGGAGTCGACAGCTCGACGCAGTCCTGCACCGTCGAGCTCAGGGACGCCACGACCGGGGCCCTCATCGGCACCGGCCGGGCGCCGCACCCGATCACCCACCCGCCCGTGAGCACGCAGGACCCCCAGGCATGGTGGGAGGCGCTCGTCCTCGCCATGGCCGCGGCGCGGGCCGACCACGACGTCCGCATCGTCGGCGTCGGCGTCGGAGCGCAGTGCCACGGGCTCGTCGTCTCCGGCGCCGACGGAGGCGTGCTGCGCCCTGCGCGCCTGTGGAACGACACGACCTCCGCCGGTCAGGCGGCCGCGCTGGTCCAGGCCCGCCCCGCGGCGTGGTGGGCCGAGCAGATCGGCGTCGTGCCGTCGGCGGCGCTCACCCTGCCCAAGCTCGTCCAGCTCGCCGAGACGGATGCCGAGACGTGGGGCCGTACCCGCCACCTCGCCGTGCCGCACGACTGGCTGACCTTCCGCCTCACCGGCCGTCACGTCACGGACCGCTCCGATGCATCGGGCACCGGCTACTACGCGGCCGCCGCAGGGCAGTGGCGCACCGACATCCTGGACGAGTTCGTAGGACCCCGCGACTGGGCGGCCCTGCTGCCCGAGGTCCTGGGACCCGACGAGGCCGCCGGACGCATCCTCCCCGAGGCCGCCGCGGCGCTGGGCATCGATCCTGCGGCCGTCGTCAGCGCGGGCGGAGGCGACCAGCACCTCGCGGCGCAGGGCATCGGTCTCGGCACCGGCGACATCGCCTACAGCCTCGGCACCTCCGGCGTGGTGTTCGCCACCACGCCCGACCCGGTCGTCGACCCCCGCGGAGCCGTCGACGGCGTGGCCAACGTCACTGGCGGGTACCTGCCGCTCGTCTGCACGCTCAACGCCACCAAGGTCACCGACACGATGGCGCGGCTGCTCGCCGTCGACCACGCGACGCTGACGGCCCTCGCCCTCGACGCGCCGCTCGCCCCCGACCGTCCTGTGCTCGCCGCCTACCTCGACGGGGAGCGCTCGCCGCGGCTCCCCGCCGCGCGGGGCATGCTCGCCGGACTCACCACCGCGACGAGCCGCGAGCAGCTCGCCCTCGCCGCCTTCGAGGGCGTCGTGCTCGGCCTGGTCCGCGGGGAGCGGGCCCTCGCCGACCTCGGCATCCCGGTGACGGGGAACACCATCGCCATCGGTGGCGGCGCGCGGTCGCTCGCCTACCGGCAGGTGATCGCCGACCTCACGGGTCGCCCGGTGCACACCGTCGACGCGCCCGAGGGCACCGCGCGCGGCGCCGCCGTGCAGGCCGCGGCCGTGTGGCGCGGGACCACGGTCGCCGCCGTGACCGCGGAGTGGCGGCCGGAGATCACCTCCGTCACCGCCCCCGCCGCCGATCGCACCGACATCGCGGACCGCTACCTCGAGCTCGCCGAGCTCCAGGCCGACGGCCGACGGTTCTAGGCGGACGCATGCCCGCTTCCACAGGAGAGAGAGGACACCCATGACGGAGATCCCCACCACCATGACCGCCAGCGTGCTGCGGGGGGTGAAGGACCTGGCGCTCGAGGAGCGCCCCGTCCCGGTCCCCGCGGCCGACGAGGTGCTGATCGAGGTCGCCAGCGTCGGCGTCTGCGGCTCCGACGTGCACTACTACGAGCACGGCCGCATCGGCCCGTACGTCGTCGACAGCCCGCTCATCCTCGGCCACGAGGTGAGCGGACGCATCGTCGCGGTGGGTGCGGACGTCGACCCGGCGCGGATCGGCCGGCGCGTCGCCATCGAGCCGCAGCGGCCCTGCCGCCGCTGCGACTTCTGCCGGGCGGGCGACTACAACCTCTGCCCGCAGATGGCCTTCTACGCCACCCCGCCCGTGGACGGCGCGTTCTGCGACTACGTGCTCATCCAGGACGACTTCGCCTACGACGTCCCCGACTCGATCAGCGATCACGCCGCCGCCCTCATGGAGCCGCTGTCGGTCGGGATCGCGGCCGCGCAGAAGGGCGGCATCAAGGTCGGCGACACCGTGCTGATCGCCGGAGGCGGTCCCATCGGCATCATCACGGCGCAGGTCGCGAAAGCATTCGGTGCGGTCGACGTCGTGATCGCCGACATCAACCCGGCCCGCCGCGAGCTCGCCGCGTCGTACGGTGCGCGCACGATCGATCCGGCCGCCGACTCCACGGTGGAGCTGGAGGCGAACGTGTTCATCGACGCCTCCGGCGCGACGCCCGCCATCGTCAACGGCATCCGCTCCACCCGGGCCGGCGGCACGGTCGTGCTCGTGGGCAGCGCCGACGAGTTCCCGCTGTCGGTGCCCGAGGTCGCCATGCGCGAGCTCAACGTCACCGGCATCTTCCGGTACACCGGCACGTGGCCCATCGCCCGCGCGCTCCTCGAATCCGGTCAGGTGGAGCTCGACTCGCTCGTGACCCACGTCTACGGCATCGAGCAGGTGGAGGAGGCGCTGTCGGGCGAGGGATCGATCGACTCCCTCAAGCGCATCGTCCTGCCCCGCGTCCGGCGCGTCGACGAGCCCGCCGTGAAGGCGGCGTCATGACCGAGGCCCTGCTCTCGGTCGAGGGCGTCTCGAAGTCGTTCCCCGGGGTGAAGGCCCTGGACGACGTCTCGTTCGACGTGCGTCCCGGCACCGTCCACGCCCTGTGCGGAGAGAACGGCGCCGGCAAGTCGACGCTGATGAAGATCATCAACGGCATCTACCAGCCCGACGCCGGGACCATCCGGGTGCGCGGCGAGGAGGTGCGGATCAAGAACCCCATCGACGCCCGCGCCCGCGGCATCGCGATGATCTCGCAGGAGCTCAACTACGTGCCCGGCATGACCATCGCCGAGAGCTTCTTCCTGGGCCGCTTGCCGATGAAGTTCGGCAAGGTCGACTGGCGGTTCATCCGCAGCGAGGCCCGGCGCATCCTCGCCGAGGAGGGGCTCGACTTCTCCATCAACCGCCGTCTCGGCACCCTCACCGTGTCGGAGATCCAGACGCTCGAGATCCTCCGCGCCGTGTACCACAGCGCGGACGTGCTGATCATGGACGAGCCGACCTCGGCGATCGCGCACAAGGAGGTCGAGTCGCTGTTCGCGAAGATCCGCGACCTGCGCGCCCAGGGCAAGTCGATCATCTACATCTCGCACAAGATGGACGAGGTCTTCGAGCTGGCCGACGACATCAGCGTGCTGCGGGACGGCACGGTGGTGAGCTCGCAGCCGGCCTCCGAGATCACGTCGAGCCAGGTGATCGCGCAGATGGTGGGCCGTGACCTCGACCACCAGTCCTACCCGAAGGAGCGCGTCGAGATCGGCGACACGGTCTTCCGGGCCACCGGGCTGTCCGCCGAGCACATGTTCGAGGACATCGACCTGCACATCCGCGCCGGCGAGATCGTCGGGCTCGCCGGGCTCATCGGCGCCGGGCGCAGCGAGGTCATCCGCGCCGTGTTCGGCCTCGACAAGCTGGACGCCGGGGAGATCGAGGTCGACACGCAGACCGTGAAGATCAAGAACCCGACCCAGGCGATCAAGGCGGGCGTCGCGATGCTGTCCGAGGACCGCCGGCTGGTGGGGATCGTCCCGCAGCTGAGCATCATGAAGAACGCCACCCTCGCCAGCCTCCGCAAGGTGATCCACGGCGGCTTCGCCCGGCGTCGGGAGGAGGAGGAGCTCGTCACCGAGTACTTCCGGAAGATGAACGTCAAGGCGCCGAGCCTGCAGACGCGCATCGCGAACCTCAGCGGCGGCAACCAGCAGAAGGTGCTCCTGGCCCGCTGGCTGATCGCCGATCCGAAGGTGCTCCTCCTCGACGAGCCGACGCGCGGCATCGATGTGGGCGCGAAGTTCGAGATCTACAAGATCATGACCGAGCTCGCCCGCCAGGGACGCGGCATCCTCATGATCTCGTCCGAGCTCCCCGAGCTCATCGGCATGTGCGACCGCATCTACGTGATGTCGGCCGGACGCCTCACCGCGGAGCTGACGCCCGATCAGTTCTCGCAGGAAACCATCCTCACCTACGCCATGAATGAAATCGAGGTGGCATGACAATGCTCCAGACACTGAAGAGACTCGAGGTGAACCGCTTCTCGATCTACATCATCCTGCTGGTGGTGATCGTCGCGGCGAGCTTCCTGAGCCCGAACTTCCTGAGTTCGGACAACATCTTCAACGTGCTGCGCCAGGTCGCGGTGATCACGATCCTCGCCTTCGGGGCGATGACGCTGATCATCGGCGGCATGATCGACCTGTCCGCCGGCGCCGTCATGGCGTTCGCGGGTGTCGTGTCGGTGCTGGTCTACAAGTCGACGGGCAACCTGCTGCTCGCGATCCTCGCCGGCATCCTCATCGGCATGCTGTGCAACCTGGTGAACGCCTTCCTCGTCGCGACGTTGAAGACCCCCGCGTTCATCGTGACGCTCGGGATGATGCTGATGGCCCGCGGCGCGGTGCTGGAGCTGACCCAGGGGCAGAACGTCCTCCAGCTGGGCGACTTCATCCTCATCGGCCAGGGCAACCTCGGCTGGCTGCCGATCCCGGTGCTCGTGCTGATCGGCGTGACGATCGTGATCTGGTATCTCATGAACCAGACCAGGTACGGCCGCTCGGTCTACGCGGTGGGCGGCAACGAGGAGGCGGCACGCGCCGCCGGAATCTCCGTGGAGCGCGTGAAGTACCAGGCGTTCCTCGTGAACGGCGCCCTGGTCGGCATCGCCGGTGTCATCTTCATGTCCCGCGTCAACGCCGGTCTCCCCAACGCGGGCGTCGGCTACGAGCTGCAGGCCATCACCGCCCCGATCATCGGTGGCACGAGCTTCTCCGGCGGCGTCGGCACCGTGATGGGCACCCTCGCCGGTGCGCTCATCGTCGGCATCCTCGGCAACATCATGAACCTCATCGGGATCGGCTCGTACATCCAGCAGATCGTGATGGGCGCGATCATCGTCGTCGCCGTCGCCTACGACGTGTTCAGCAAGCGCGGCAAGGCCAAGACCACGATCCTCAAGTCCGACGCGAAGGGCGATCCCTTCCCTGTCGGAGCATCCGCATCCGCATCCGACCCGGGAGGCGGCAGGACGTCGTCCTGACCGCGCCCACCCGACCGCTTCACCCCACCCAGAGAAACAGGAGAAGACAATGAAGAGTCTTACCCGCAGGATCATCGCGTTCGGCGCCGCTGCCGCCGCGGCGATCAGCCTCGCCGGCTGCGCCGTCACCACCGGGAACCCGACCGGGAACGGCGGAGGCGGTGGCTCCGAGGACAAGGACGAGTACCGCGTCGCGTACATCGCCCGTGCGCAGGCCGACTCGTTCGCCGCCTGGCTCGCGAACGAGATGAAGACGGCCGCCGGCGAGTACGACGACATCACCCTCGAGGTCTTCGACGGCCAGGCCGACGACGAGATCGAGAACAAGATGATCGAGAACGCGATCGCGAACAAGTTCGACGCGATCATCGTCCAGGCCAACAACGCCGACGCACAGCTGCCGTACATCCAGCAGGCCATCGACGCGGGCATCGTGACCATCACGACCAACCCGCGCGTGGAGGGCCTGACCGGTGGCGACTCGGTCGACGCCGACCCCTACAAGCAGGGCGCGGTCGTCGCCGAGCTCGCGGTGGAGCAGATCCCGGACGGGGCCAACGTCGTGGTGCTGAACGGCCCGGCCGGCAACTTCCACAGCACGGCTCGCCGCGACGCCTGGGAGAAGGAGTTCTTCGCCGAGCGTCCCGACGTGACCATCGTCGCCGAGGACATCGCGAACTGGAACAAGGACGAGGCGATGACCCTGATGGAGGACTGGTCGCTGGCCAACTCCGACATCGACGCGATCATCTCGATGAACGACAACATGGCCTCCGGTGCGCTGGAGGCGGTGAAGGGCAAGGGCGGCTTCGACGGCATCCTCGCCTACGGCGTCGACGGCACCCCCGAGGCCGTCCTGCTGATCGAGGCCGGCACCATGACCGCCACCTCCCTGCAGAACGCCCGCGAGCTGGCGGAGCTCAACCTCAAGGCCGTGCACGATCTCCTGACGGGCGCGGAGGACGAGGTGAACGTCGACATCGGCAACCCGCTCATCACGAAGGACGGCGTCCAGGAGTACATCGACCTGTACAAGGAAGCCGGACTGCTCGACCAGTGACACCGGCCGGGGGAGCGGGCACCCGCCCGCTCCCCCGATCCGTGCCCGACCACCGCCGAGGACCGCTGATGCACGCACTCACCGCCGCCGATGCCCTGACACGGGTGCGGGAACTGTCCCGCGACGGGCGGCCGTTCCTGCTCGGCGTCGTCGGGCCGCCCGGGGCCGGCAAGTCCACCCTCGCCGAGCGGCTCGGGATGCCGGTCCTCCCGATGGACGGGTTCCACCTCGCCAACGACGACCTCGATCGCCGCGGACTCCGCGACCGCAAAGGGGCACCGGAGACGTTCGACGTCGCCGGTTTCGCGGCCCTCCTCGGCCGCCTCCGCGCGGGGGAGGACGTGCGCGCCCCGCGGTTCGACCGCGACATCGACGCCGCGGTCGCCGAGATGCTGCCGCTCTCCGCCCGGGATCGCGTGATCGTGGTGGAGGGCAACTACCTGCTGCACGACGCCGACGGGTGGGAGCACGTGCGCCCCCTGCTCGACGAGACCTGGTACCTCGACGTGCCCGAGGACCTGCGGCTGCGTCGTCTCGTCGCCCGCCACGAGGCGTACGGGAGGTCGCACACCGACGCCGTCGCCTGGGCGACCGACGTCGACGGCCCCAACGCCGTCCTCATCCGCGCGACCCGGCATCGGGCCGACGCCATCATCACCCTGAACGAAGGAGACGACGCATGAGCGTCATGGATGCATTCGCCCTCACCGGCAAGACGGCGCTGGTCACCGGCGCCACCCGCGGCCTCGGGCGCGAGTTCGCCCGTGCCCTCACCGAGGCCGGCGCCGACGTGGTCGTCCACGGCCGGGACGAGGCCGCAGCGAAGGAGACCGCGGCCGAGATCGAGGCCGTCGGCCGGCGGGCCTGGGTCGTGCTCGGCGACCTCACCGAGCGCTCCTCCGTTGACCGCATCGCGGCGGAGGCGATCGAGGCTGTGGGCGGGCGTCTCGACATCCTCATCAACAACGCGGGCGCCTGCATCCACCGCCCGGCGCTCGAGGTGACGGACGACGAGTGGGCGCACGTCATCGACACGAACCTCACCGCCTTGTGGCGACTGTCGCAGACGGTCGGTGCGCACATGGTGGCGCGCGGCTCCGGGTCGATCGTGAACGTCGGCTCCATCTCGGCCCAGATCGTCAACCGCCCGCAGATGCAGCCCGCCTACAACGCCTCCAAGGCCGCGGTGCACCACCTCACCAAGTCGCTGGCGGCCGAGTGGGCGCCGGCGGGGGTGCGCGTGAACGCCGTGGCGCCCGGCTACATCAAGACCGACATGTCGCCGGTGGACGAGCCGCGCTTCCGACGGTTCTGGATCGAGGACTCCGCGCAGCAGCGCTACGCCACGCCGAGCGAGGTCAGCCCGTCGGTGGTCTTCCTCGCGTCGGATGCCGCGAGCTTCATGTCCGGCACCGTCCTGGTGGTCGACGGCGGCTACACACTGTTCTGACCCCGCACGTGCGAGCGCCCGCTTCCGGGGAGGAGAGCGGGCGCTCGTGCGTGTACGGAATCAGTCCGCGCCGTCGGCCTCGGGCATGCCAGGACCGGGGCCCGGACGCACCTCGGCATCGTCCCGGATGTCGATACGGGTGTTGCCGTCGTGCTCCGAGACGTCCACGCGCGGCGCGGCGTCGGCCTCCGTGGCGTCGGGGGCCGAGGTCAGCTGGTCGTGACGGTTCTCCTCGAACGTCTCGTCGGCGGTGTCGTCAGGCGTGCTCATGGCTCTCCTTCGTGTCGGCGGTCTTCGAGCGGTTGCGGGTCCACCGGGCGACAGCGTAGAGCACGCCGCCGACGGCGAGCAGGATGGCGCCGAAGAGCCACACCTGCGGGCGCTGCTGGGTGAGCAGCAGGATGCACGACGCGATGCCGAGCACCGGGACGAACGTCCACACGCGGAAGTGGTCGTGCTCGACCTTGTCGCGGCGCAGGACCAGCACCGAGATGTTCACGCTGAGGAACACGACGAGCAGCAGCAGCACGACGGTCTCGGCGAGCGTCGCGAGGTCTCCGACCAGCGTGAGGCCCATGGCCACGAGCGTCGTGGTGAGGATCGCCACCCACGGGGTCTTCCGCTTCGGCAGCACGCGTCCGAGCACCGACGGCAGGAGGTTCTGCTCGGCCATTCCGTAGGTGAGGCGGCTGACCATGATCATCGTCAGCAGGGCGCCGTTGGCGACGGCGATGAGCGCGATGAGGCTGAACATCCAGGACGGGACGCTGACCCCGGTGGCCTCGACGACCGCGAGCAGCGGGCCGCTGGACTCCTGCAGCTCGGAGGCCGGCAGCGCGACGGCGCTGGCGATGCCGACGAGCACGTACACGACGCCGGCGGTGAGGAGCGCGCCGAACAACGCGCGCGGGTAGGTCCGCCGGGGGTTCTTGACCTCTTCGATCATGTTGGCCGAGGTCTCGAAGCCGACGAACGAGTAGTACGCGATCACTGCGCCGGAGAGCACCGCGAGGGCGACGTTCGCCCCCTCGGGCACCTGCGTCGCCCGGGACAGATCGCCGCCTCCGCCGCCGACGAACACCGCGACGACGACGATCACGATCACGAGGCCGCTGAGTTCGATCGCCGTCATCACGAGGTTCGCGCCCATCGATTCGCGGATGCCGCGGGCGTTGAGCAGGCCGACGATCGCGAGGAAGACGATCGCGACCGGGATCGTCGGCAGGTCGATGAAGGTGCTGAGGTAGTCGCCGGCGAAGGCGATGGCGAGACCGGCCGCGCTCGTCACGCCGGCCGCGAGCATGCTGAAGCCGACGAGGAAGGAGACCAGCGGGCTGCGGAACGCCCGCTCGGCGAACACCGCGGCGCCGCCCGCGCGGGGGTACTTGGTGACGAGCTCGGCATACGACCCTGCGGTGAGCATGGCGAGGAGAAGCGCGAGGACGAGCGGTGCCCAGAGCAGGCCGCCCACGTCCTCCGAGAGCACACCCATCAGCGCGTAGATCCCCGCCCCCAGCACGTCGCCGAGGATGAACGCGAACAACAGGGGGCCGGTGATGGCGCGGCGCAGCCGGGTTGGGTTCTCGGCGCGCGGCTCGGTCTGGACGGTCATCCTTGCACGGTAGGGGCCGGGACTCCGGCGGGCGACGGGCTTGACAGTTCCGCCGCCAATGAGCCAGCGAGAGCCGACCGCGCGCTATCCTCGGTGCCGCAAGGCGGGTCGTCGCCCGGGCCGTTCCGGGGAGACGGGGGGCCGCCTGCGATCCCACAGAAGGACACCATCATGACCGGTACACCTCGAAAGGCGCTCGCAGAAGCGGTCGCCACGTTCCTCTTCGTCCTCGCCATCATCGCCGCGGTGAACAGCGGAAGCCCGCTCACCCCGCTCGCGATCGGCTTCACGCTGATGGTGCTCGTGTACTCCACGGGCCACATCTCCGGCGCCCACCTCAACCCGGCGGTCTCGCTGGGCGTGTTCCTGCGCGGTGGGCTCAGCGTCGCCGACTTCGTCTCCTACCTCGTCGCGCAGTTCGCCGGTGGGGCGCTCGCGGCTCTCGTGGCCCTCGCCGTCTGGCCGGCAGGGGAGAAGGCGATGGTCATCGAGGTCGGCCCGGCATTCCTCGTCGAGGCGCTGTTCACGCTGATCCTCGTCTGGGTCGTGCTGAACTCCGCCACCTCGAAGGACACTGCGGGCAACTCGTTCTACGGGCTCGCGATCGGTGCGACCGTCTTCGTCGGTGCGGCGACGGTCGGCTCCATCTCGGGCGGCGGATTCAACCCGGCGGTGGCCCTCGGCCTCTCGGTCAGCGGGCACTTCGCGTGGGGCTCGCTCTGGCTGTACATCGTGGCCCCCGCGGTCGGTGCCATCATCGCCGCCCTGCTGTTCCGGGTGCTCAACGCCGACGATGCGCGGAAGATCGCCGCGGACGCCGAGTAGAAGCCTCGCCTCGGAGCGCCGCATCCCTCCCGGGGTGCGGCGCTTCGTCGTCTCGTCAGCGGCGTCGGCTCCGTCGGCGCAGCGCGGCGGACGTGACGGCCACCACCGTTCCGACCACGACGCCGATGATCGTCTCCAGCACACGGTCGGTCAGCAGGTCGGCGACAGGAGTCGGCGCGGCCAGGTGCACCATCAGGAGCGCGAGCGGGGTGACGAACACCATCGCGATGCCGTAGTTGCGGCCGATGAACAGTTCGGCCGTCCCCTGCAGGACCACCACGACGGCGATCACGGCGAGCGGCGGCATGTCGAGGGCGAGGATCCCGGCGGCGACCAGCACGCCGAGCAGCGTGCCGACGAGGCGCTGGATGCCGCGGATCACGCGGGCGGTGAGCTGTGCGCCGCTGACCGCCGCGACCGCGCCGACCGCCGCCCAGTACCAGTGGGTGCCGCCGAGGAGCAGGCCGACCACACCCGCTCCGACGATCGCGGCGGCGACCGAGGCGGCCATCTCGGCGGCGACCGGCCCGACGGCCGGGCGTGCCTTCGGTGCCGCCTCCGCCGTGGTCCGGGTGACGACGGCGACCAGGGCGGTGAGCGCGAGGCCGAAGAGCACGCTCGCCCCGCCGACCAGCAGGACCGCGCCGAAGGAGGCGCCGGTGGCGGGGATGGTCGCGCACGCCCCGGTCGCGAAGACCGTGAACAGCGGACCGGGCGGGTGCCACTGCAGGACGTAGGCGAGCAGCGTCACGGCCGACGCGACGAGGGCGACGACGACGATGCTCAGCACGGCGGGGGCGGCGAGGACCGATAGGGCCGTGCCGATCAGCATCGCGCCGAGCAGCACGCCGCCGGCGCTGGCCTGCATGCGGATCCGGTCGCGGAAGACGTCGTGCCGGCCGTAGAGTGCGGCGAAGGCGCCGAAGCTCGCATAGATGCTGAGGTCGAGCCGGCCGACGGCCCACAGCACGAGGAGCGGGACGGCGACACTGACCGCGGCGCGCAGGGCGACCCGGTGATCCCCGCGGTGCGGACCGACGCGGAGGACTCCCGTCCACACCCGTCCCTGCGATTCCGTCACCGATCAAGCCTACGTCCGTCGCTCGGCGACGATGTGCGAGGGTGGGAGGGATGACCACTCCGCCTCCGCCGCGCCGCACCCTCCTGGTCGGCTTCGGGAAACTCGGCACCCGGCTCGCTCCGCTGCTCCTCGCGGACGGTGGTGAGGTCCTGGCCCTCCGCCGCAGTGACGGACCCGTGCCGGACGGGGTGACGGCGCTCGCGGCCGATCTGACCGTTCCGCTCACCACGCCGCTGCCCGAGGTCGACGCGGTTGTGATGACCCTGCCGCCCGGTCCGGACGTGTCGTCGTATCGCACGGCGCTCGCGCATCTCGCGGCGGCGTTGCCGGCCCGGCCGACGCGGACGGTCTTCGTCTCGTCCACCGGGGTGTTCGACGGCGCCGGGAGCTCCGAGCCCGTGACCGAGCGGGTCGAGCCGGCACCCACCACCGACCGGGGCCGCGGTCTGCGGGACGGCGAGAAGGCGGCCGTCGAGCTCTTCAACGCGGTGGTCGTGCGCCCCGCGGGCATCTACGGTCCCGGGCGCGAGTTCCTCCTCCGGAAGGTCAGGGAGGGGGCACCCGTCACGCACCGCCGCCGCACGAACCGGATCCACGAGACCGATCTCGTACGCATTCTCGACCTGCTGCTGCGGATGCCGGAGCCCCCGGCGCTCGTGCACGCCGTCGACCAGGCGCCCGCCCCCCTGGGAGACGTCGTGACCTTCCTCGCCGACCGCCTCGGCGTGCCCGTGCCCCCGGACGACGGCGGTGCGGTGAGCGGCTTCGTCTACGACGGCTCGCTGGTGCATGCGGTCCTCGGCAGGCTGGACTACCCGACCTACGAGGACGGCTACGCGGACATGATCGACCGGGACTGAGGCCGTTCCGAGCGTCCGTCGTCCGGCGTACCGTGGGCGCATGACGAATGCGCAGACGGCCGTCGAGGTCGTCGACTGGCGGCGGCGGGTGTTCGCCCTGTACGAAGCGGTGCGACGGGCCGACTCCCCGGAGGAGGCGCACGAGCTGTGGCGGATCGAGCGCGACGAGCTGCTGCTGCGGCACCCGGCGACGCCCCTCCTCCCGCAGGACAGGGCGCTGTTCGAGGGGCTGCCGATCGCCTCGTACGACCCCGCCTGGCGGTTCGAGCTCCCGATCCTCGACACGGAGCCGGCCACGTTCGAGTTCGCCACGGGGACGGACGGCATCGTGCCGTTCGAGCGCGTCGGCGTCGTGGAGATCCCTGACGTCGGGTCTCTCGACGTGTGGCGGCTCGCCTCCTACGGCGGCGGCCTGTTCGTGCCAGTGCGCGATTCCTACGCGCCGGGCAGAGCGGGGGGACGTACGGCGGCGGGCGGTACCTCATCGACACGATCAAGGGTGCCGACCTCGGGGCCGACCCGCGCCGCGGCACGCTCGTGCTCGACTTCAACTTCGCGTACAACCCGTCCTGCGCCTACGACCCGGCGTGGGCGTGCCCGCTGGCGCCACCCGGCAACGTGCTGACGGTGCCGGTCCCGGTCGGAGAGCTCCGATGAGGCCGCTGCGGTACGCGATCAACGTGACGCTCGACGGCTGCTGCCATCACGAAGCGGGACTCCCGCCCGACGAGGAGTCGATGCGCTTCTGGACCGCGGAGCTGCAGCGCGCCGACGCTCTGCTCTACGGCCGGGTGACGTACGACATGATGCGGGCCGCGTGGCGGCGTCCGGAATCCGGGGTCTGGCCGGGCTGGATGGAGGAATGGGAGACGCCCTTCGCCGAGACCATCGATCGCCTGCCGAAGCATGTGGTGTCGGCGACGCTCGATGCCGTCGACTGGAACGCGGACCTCGTGCGCGGCGACCTCGCCGAGGCGGTGCGGGGGTTGATGGATCAGCCGGGGGAGGGCTTGTCGGTCGGCGGAGTGGCTCTGCCCGCGGCGCTCGCCGACCTCGGGTTGATCGACGAGTACCTGTTCGTGGTCCACCCGGTCGTCGCGGGGCATGGTCCTCGGCTGCTCGACGGCGTGCGCGAGCGTCTTCGGCTCGAGCTCGTGGAGCGGCGGGAGTTCCGCTCCGGCGCCGTCGCGCAGCGGTACCGTCCGGCGGCGTGAGCGACGCACAGCAGCCCCGACGAATCAGCCGGCGTCAGCGACGCTTCGGGAGGCCGGTCGCCCCGGCCACCAGATGCGGTCGCCGACGAGAGCGAACAGCGCAGGGACGATCACCGTCCTGACCACCAGCGTGTCGACGATCACGCCGACCCCGACGATCAGGCCGAGCTGCCCGAGGGTGACCAGCGGCAGGACGCCGAGCGCCGCGAACACGGCGGCGAGGACGATCCCGGCGCTCGTGATGACGCCGCCGGTGTGGGCGACCGCTTCCACCATGCCGTCCCGGGTACCCCGCAGCGCCGCTTCGCTCCGGGCGCGGTGGACGAGGAAGATGGTGTAGTCGATGCCGAGGGCGACCAGGAACAGGAAGGCCAGCAGCGGTACCGGGAGATCGAGCGCGTGCTGCCCGAACAGCACGCGACTGAGCCAGGCTCCGGCGCCGATGGCGGCCACGGCGCTCGCCACATTGACGGCGAGCAGCAGCAGCGGCGCGACCAGCGACCGCAGCAGGAACGCCAGCACCAGGAAGCTCACGGCCAGCACCAGCGGCACCACGACGCCGAGGTCCGCGAGGTTCCCGGCACGGGCGTCGAGATCCGTCGCCACCGCGCCGCCGACGACAGCCCCCGCCCGGGGCACATCGTGCACGGCGTCCCGGAGATCCGTGATCTGAGCCAGGCTCTCGTCGGTGCTGGGCGCATACTCGCTGGTCACCAGGATCTTCGTGAGCTTCTCGTCGTCCGTCGTCCCGACAGGAGCGGCGCGGACGATGCCCTCCACGTCGCGCGCCGCAGTGAGGACGGCTTCGGCTTCGCCGCTGTCCGTGACGATGAGGATCGGCTGCGCCTCTCCTGCCGGGAAGTGGTTCGAGAGCACCTCGAGACCCGTCGCGGACTCGGACGGGACCCGGAACTTGTCGACCTGGTCGAGTCCGACGGTCGTCCCGACGAGGCCGACCGTCATCACGGCCAGCAGGGCCGCACCCCCGAGGAGGCTCACGACCGGCCGGCTCACGACGCGCGTCGCGATCGTCCGCCACACCCCGTCGCGTCGTGCGGCAGCTCCGGGACGAGGGACGAACGGCCAGAACACCTTCCGTCCGCACACCGCCAGCAGCGGAGGCAGGAGGAAGAGGACGGACGCCAGGGCGACCAACAGCCCGATGGCGGACGAGACGCCGAGTCCGTGCGTGCCGGGGATCACCGCCAGGGCGAGTGTCAGGAGGGCGAGGACGACCGTGAGGTTCGAGGCGAGGATCGCCGGAGCGGTCCGGCGCCAGGCCGTGCTGAGCGCGCGGCGGTGGTTCGTCGTGGTGGTGAGCTCCTCCCGATATCTCGAGATCAGGAGCAGGGCGTAGTTGGTCCCGGCGCCGAAGACGAGGACGCTGATGATCCCGGCATCGAACTGCAGGTCCCACGCGGAACCGGCAGCCGCGGTCAGTCGCCCGGCGAGTCCGTCGGCCAGGCCGACGGCGGCGAGCGGCAGCAGCCACAGCACCGGTGACCGGTACGTGACGATGAGGAGCACGGCGACGATCAGGACGGTCACGAGGAGCAGGGTGAAGTCGGCGCCTTCGAAGGAGGCGGCGATATCGGCGCCGAACGCCGGACCGCCGGTCACGAGTAGCGTCATCCCGTCCGGTGCGTGCTCGTTGATGTCGGCGCGGAGCGCCGCGATCACCGCGGCGGTGTCGGTGCTCGTCTGGCCGACCGCGATCGGCGTCACGAGAACCGCGGCCTTCTCGTCCTCGCTCACGAGAGGCCCGGTCGGATCCGCGTCCGCGTGCGCGTCGAGCACCGGGAGGAGACCTTCGAGGGCGGTGACGTCCTCTGCCGAGAGCGTCGCGCCGTCGTCGCGTGACGCGACCACGATCACGGACTGCCGATCCGCGTTCGGGAACTCGGCCAGCAGGTCGCTCGTGTGCGCCGACTCCGACCCCGCGGGGGCCTGCTCGTTGCCGGCGGGTGCCTTCGCCGACCCGAACAGGCCGAAGAGAGTCATCATGATCAGGACGACCGCTCCGAGCGTGATCCACGCTCCGCCACGGGAGGTCATCCACTCGGGAAAGCGCCGAAGAGCGCGAGAATCTGCCATACCCGTCACTCCACCAGGAGCGCCGGGCGGCGACATCGTCAAGACGATGGAGGGAAGTCTCCCTCTTTCGATGGATGCCGGTCGGGCACGCGTCCGCACGGGCGGGCATCACGAAGAGCCAGCTCCAGCCGGCTCGGTGCGCTGGTCACACCGCGCGGAGCGCACTGGCGGCAGCATCCATCGCCCCCGCGTCCAGAGCGAAGTAGGCCCACTTGCCGCGCTGCTCACGTGTGACCAGGCCCGCTTCCACCAGTAGTTTCATGTGATGCGACACCGTGCCCTGTGAGAGTCCCACGGGTTCGGTCAGGTCGCAGATGCACGCTTCCCCGCCGGCTCCGGCGGCGATGAGCGACAACAGTCGGACGCGCGTGGGGTCGCCCAGCGCTTTGAAGACCCGGGCGACACGCTCGGCGTCCGCGACGGTCATCGACGGCGCTATAGGCGGAACGCAACAGCTGGTCGCTTCGATTGTCGTCGGCAAGCTCACGGGTCTAGTGTGACACGTATTGACAATCTTCGATAGGTGGGCGACAGTCTTCATATTGAAGTTTGTCAATTTGAGGAGACATGATGTCCGAGCTTCCTGTCGTCGTCATCGGAGCGGGTCCGCAGGGTCTCGCCGCAGCGGCGCGTCTTGTCGAACGCGACGAGAACGTGGTTGTCGTCGAGCGCGGGCAGGGGCCTGCTGCTGCGGTCGCTGAATGGGGGCATGTGCGCCTCTTCTCGGCATGGCCAGAGCTCACTGACGCGGCGGCACGACGTCTTCTTGAGCCGACCGGATGGACCGCACCCGACTCGGGGTACCCGACCGGCGCCGAATGGGTGGACAGCTACCTGGCGCCTCTCGCGGATGCCTTGGGCGAGCGGGTTCACTACGCGACCACCGTTACTGGAGTCGCTCGTCAAGGTCGTGACAAGGTCGTCGACGGCGGACGCAAGGGCCAGCCCTTCGTCGTGCATACGGTCAGCGCGGACGGCCAAGAGTCGCGAGTTCTCGCTCGCGCGGTCATCGACGCGAGCGGCACCTGGGCGCTTCCGAATCCGGCGGGCGCGGATGGATATCCCGCCCTCGGGGAGGCCGCAGCATCCGATCTGATCTCGTACCGCATCCCGGCCGATGTGTCAGAACTCGCGGGGTCGCACGTCGTCGTCGTGGGAGCGGGGCACTCCGCCGCGCACGCTGTCCTGAGATTGAGCGAGCTGGCACGCCGGGCCCCTGGCACCCGCGTCACCTGGATTCTCCGTAGGGGGGAGGCAACGAACGTCTTTGGGGGTGGCGCCAGAGATGAACTTCCCGAACGGGCCGCGCTCGGCTCTCGTGCGCGCAAGATGGTCGACGAGGGTGTCGTGGAGCTGGTGACCGGATTCCGTGTCGCCGAGTTCCGGCAAGCCGCTGACGGCCTGACCGTGGTCGCCGAAGACGGGCGCGAGGTCGCGGGTGTCGGGCGTGTATTCGCACTCACGGGCTTTCGGCCGGACACGGAGATGCTGCGAGAGCTCCGTATCGATCTTGATCCCGCGCTCGAGGCGGTCGTGGGCATCGCGTCCGAGATTGACCCGAACATCCACTCCTGCGGATCTGTGGGTGCCACGGGGGCGCGAGAGCTCGCGCAGCCGGAGCAGGGGTTCTTCATCGTCGGCGCGAAGTCCTACGGTCGGGCGCCGACCTTCCTCGCGTTGACCGGCTTCGAGCAGGTGCGAAGTGTTGCCGCGCACCTCGTGGGAGATCACGAGGCCGCCGGGCGCAGCGAACTCGTCCTCCCCGACACCGGGGTGTGCGGGGGGTCCGGCGACTTCGATGACAACGCGGGCAGCTGCTGTGCGGCTCCTTCAACCATCCAGATCGGCGCACGGCCCGTCGCCGTCAGCTGATCTCCGCTGACGGAAGGGCGGGGCTCATGAGTGGAGCCCCGCCCTTCCGTGTCAGACCAACGCGGATCGTAGCGGTTGCCTCAGGCATTGATGAGTGTCAATATAGACACATGTCGATACAAGAAGTCGAGCTTGCGGTCATCGGGTCCGGCCCTTCGGGCTACACCGCAGCCATCTATGCTGCGCGAGCTGGCCTCGCGCCCGTGGTGCTTGCCGGATCCGTGACGGCGGGTGGCGCGCTGATGACGACGACCGAGGTCGAGAACTTCCCTGGGTTCGTTGACGGCGTACAGGGGCCCGAACTGATGGAGTCGATGCGCGCGCAGGCGGAGCGTTTCGGTGCCCGCATCCTCCTGGACGACGCGATCCGGGTCGACCTCGACGGGCGCACCAAGACCATCGAGACCGGCACGGGGAACACTATCCATGCTCGCGCCGTCATTCTCACGATGGGCTCCGCCTATCGCAAGCTGGGACTGCCAGACGAGGAGCGCCTCACTGGCCGCGGCGTGTCCTGGTGTGCCACGTGTGACGGCTTCTTCTTCCGTGACCAGGAGATCGTCGTCGTCGGCGGCGGGGATTCCGCAATGGAGGAGGCGCTGTTCCTCACCCGCTTCGCATCGAAGGTGACTATCGTGCACCGCCGCGGCGAGTTCCGCGCATCGAAGATCATGGCCCAGCGCGTGCTCGACCACCCGAAGATCGAAGTCGCCTGGAACGCGGAAGTCGCGGGCCTCATCGGCGCCGAGAAGGTCGAGGCGGTCGCACTCCGCGACAGCGTCACCGGTGCGGAACGGGAACTGCCCGCCACCGGAGTGTTCGTCGCCATCGGTCACGACCCGCGCTCCGAGATCGTCACCGGGCTCGTCGAAACCGACGCCGATGGATATGTCCTCGTCGACCACCCCTCCACCCACACGAACGTGTCGGGAGTCTTCGCCGCCGGCGACCTGGTGGATCATACCTACCGTCAGGCGATCACTGCGGCGGGCACCGGATGCGCCGCGGCTCAGGATGCCCAGCACTACCTGGCCGCGCTTGACGAAACCGCACCCATCGAGGCTGACCCCGCCGCAGAGGCGCTCCTCGCATGAGCACCGCAACTGTTCCCACTACTGCTCCAGCCACTCGACGTCTGTCGACTCTCGACCGGTGGTTGCCACTGTGGATCGGCCTGGCCATGGTCGGTGGAATCCTCGTCGGCCGCTTCATCCCCGGCGTCTCCGATCTCCTGGCCGCTCTCGAACTCGGTGGAATCTCCATTCCCATCGCGCTCGGCCTGCTGGTGATGATGTATCCAGTCCTCGCGAAGGTCCGCTACGACAGGATCGCTGCCGTCACCGGAGACAAGAGACTGCTCATCTCGTCGCTGGTGCTCAACTGGCTCGTCGGTCCTGCGCTGATGTTCGTCCTCGCCTGGGCGTTCCTCCCCGATCTGCCCGAGTATCGCACGGGGCTCATCATCGTCGGGCTCGCGCGCTGCATCGCCATGGTCGTCATCTGGAATGACCTCGCCTGCGGCGACCGGGAGGCGGCAGCCGTTCTGGTCGCCATCAACTCGGTCTTCCAAGTCGTCGCATTCTCGCTGCTCGGATGGTTCTACCTGACCGTCCTCCCCGGCTGGCTCGGGTTCGATTCGCAAGGCCTGGAGATATCGGTCTGGCAGATCGCATTGAACGTCCTGATCTTCCTGGGCATCCCCCTCATCGCCGGCTTCGCTTCCCGCCTCATCGGAGAGCGTGCGAAGGGACGCGACTGGTACGAAGGTCGTTTCCTGCCGAAGATCGGTCCCTGGGCCCTCTACGGTCTGCTCTTCACCATCGTGCTGCTGTTCGCTCTTCAGGGGGAACAGGTCACCAGCCGCCCGTGGGACGTCGCGCGGATCGCGCTTCCTCTGCTGGCCTACTTCGCGGTCATGTGGTTCATCGGTCTCTTCACCGGGAAAGCACTTGGACTCGGCTACGCCCGCTCATCGACCTTGGCGTTCACCGCGGCCGGCAACAACTTCGAGCTCGCCATCGCTGTCGCCATCGGCACGTTCGGAGCGACGTCCGGACAGGCCCTGGCAGGCGTCGTCGGTCCGTTGATCGAGGTCCCGGTTCTCGTCGGGCTCGTGTATGTCTCGCTCTGGGCAGCCCGCCGCTGGTTCCACACGGACCCGTACGCGGCTGAAAGGATGCAGTCATGAACGTCACTGCAACGACGGACATCGACACGTGCAGTCCGGTCGCGACGCACGCCATCGGGCTGGAAGCAGCCTCCACAGTCGCCGTGACGCTGAAGGCGCTGTCGGATCCGCTGCGCCTACGGATGCTGTCGGCCATCGCCTCCGACCCGCGAGGAGAATCGTGCGTGTGCGACCTCGCTGAGCTCGCCGACGTCTCCCAGCCCACCGTCTCCCACCACCTCAAGGTGCTCAGGGACGTCGAGGTGCTCACATCTGAGCGACGCGGCACATGGGTCTGGTATCGGATCAACCCGACGCGACGTGGTGCCGTCACCGCACTGCTGGACTCCTTCGCGCCGGCTTCGGTCGCGCCCGGCCGCGTCGACGAAGAAAGCCCGCTACGGCCGGACTTCGACGCGCGCGTGACCCGCCTCGCCGAGGAGCTCGCGGCAGAAGTGCCCGAGCTCGACCCAGATGTCGTCCTCACGACCGTCCGAGAGTCTTACACCGCGCTCGCGCGGACCGCCCGCGTTACCTCGACGCTCATCCCTCTCACCGAGCGCTTCGCGCGGCAACGGCTCGCGGACTTGACCCGAGACCGCGGCTCGGCCCTCCCGCAAGTGCTGTTCGTCTGTGTCGCCAATGCGGGACGGTCGCAGCTCGCCGCCGCGCTCGTCAACCAGCTCGCCCCCGGCAAGGTCGTCGCACGCTCCGCCGGTTCCGCTCCCGCCGACGTCGTCCACCCCCACGTCCGCTCGCTCCTAGCGGAGATCGAAGGTGACGGGGCTGCTGAGCGATTCCCGAAGCCGCTCACCGACGATGCCGTCCGCGCGGCCGACGTCGTCATCACCATGGGGTGTGGCGACGTCTGCCCCATCATTCCCGGCGTCCGCTACGACGACTGGGCGGTCGGCGATCCCGCCCTCGCCTCCCGCGAAGGCGTCGAGGCCATCCGCGACGAGATCGCCCAACGCGTTCGCGCACTCGTCGACGACCTCGTCCACTGACCACGCCTCTCACCAGGAGCACCAATGACTGACACGACCACGAGCACCAAGCCCTCGGTCCTCTTCGTCTGCGTCCACAACGCCGGACGCTCACAGATGGCCGCCGGTTTCCTCCGTGACATCGCCGGCGACCGCATCGAAGTGCGCTCCGCTGGCTCCATGCCAGCCGACCAGATCAACCCGATCGCCGTGGAGGCGATGGGCGAGCTCGGCATCGACATCACGGCCGAACAGCCCAAGGTGCTCACAACCGAAGCCGTGCAGGCATCTGACGTCGTCATCACGATGGGATGCGGCGACGCTTGCCCGTTCTTCCCGGGCAAGCGCTACGAGGACTGGAAGCTCGAGGACCCGGCCGGACAGGGAATCGACGCAGTCCGCCCGATACGCGACGACATCCGCGCGCGCATTCAGAAGCTGGTGGCCGAACTGCTGTGATCCCTGGGCCGGCTGAACACCACGGCGCATTCTTATTGCAGCTGCCGTCGGACATCGGGATGAACTCGGCCTCCGGCGGGCAGTCTGCCTGAGAACGGGTACACCCGGAGCCCCGCCACGGAACGTCGGGGTCGGAACGGCAGGGTCGCGATTCGGCGACGAACCATCCGTCCGGGAGTGGCCCGTACCTTGCGACACGATGCGGCGTTCTTCGCGGCATCGCTCGTAGCTCGGCGATGTGCCCTACCTCGCCTCGGGCGCGGGACCCTGGGTGCCTCCCTGCCGCAAGCTCACTCCTCCGAGAACCCTGACCCATTCCAGGCCACCTTCCAGACCCTGCTGCTCATCACGACGACCGTCAGCATCATCAGCGTCATCAGGGAGGATCGACGCAACAAGCGGGCAACCGCGGGAGCACAAGAGGCGAGCTCCGGTCTGGAGTATCTCCGGAATGTCCGGATCAGCTGTGGAAGTCACATATGGAGGGGCTGACGGGAATCGAACCCGCGCTGTCTGCTTGGGAAGCAGAAGTTCTACCATTGAACTACAGCCCCGCACCCGCCCGAGAGCAGGTGGAGCAAGCCTACCTGTCGCGGGCCGGATGGCCAAAGCGCGGGTCGCTCATGACTAGGCTTGTGCCGTGCTTCTCAGCGATCGCGACATCAGAGCAGAACTCGCCTCCGGCCGCGTCGGCCTGGAACCGCATGCGCCGGAGATGATCCAGCCGTCGAGCATCGACGTGCGACTGGACCGCTACTTCCGCCTCTTCGACAATCACAAGTACCCGTTCATCGACCCCTCGGTCGACCAGCCCGAGCTGACGCGGCTGATCGAGGTCGATCCGGACGAGCCCTTCATCCTCCACCCCGGCGAGTTCGCGCTGGGGGCCACGTTCGAGCAGGTCACCCTGCCGGACGACATCGCCGCGCGGCTGGAGGGGAAGTCGTCGCTCGGGCGCCTCGGGCTCATCACCCACTCGACCGCCGGCTTCATCGACCCGGGCTTCTCCGGGCATGTGACGCTGGAGCTCGCGAACGTGGCGACGCTGCCGATCAAGCTGTGGCCCGGCATGAAGATCGGCCAGCTCTGCTTCTTCCGGCTCACCTCACCGGCGGAGAACCCGTACGGCTCCGGTCCCTACGGCAACCGCTACCAGGGTCAGCGGGGTCCGACGGCGTCCCGGTCGTTCCAGAACTTCCACCGCACCGACGTGGGTGTGACTGACATCGGAGCCGTCGGAGGCTGACATGAGCGACGCGAGCGGGACGAGTTCCGACGAGTCCGCGGTGCCCGAGGGGGCGGCGCCGCCGGATGCTTCGGGGCCGGACGTCGCTCCCGCCGACGCGGTGATCCCGCCGGCCGACGCCGTCATCCCGCCTCCACCGCCGGAGACACCGATCCCGGAGGGGCTCTTGACAGCACCGGACGCCGCAGGCGATGCGCTTCCGGCACCGACCCGTCGCTCGGAGCGATCCCGCCCGACGCCCGCGATCCTCCAGGGCGAGCAGCCCGCGGCGGCTGCGGACGACTGGGCGCAGCGATCGATCGCCCCGGAGGTCGCCGACACCGGCAGCTACCGGATGCTCGCGGTCGTCGTCTTCGTCGTGCTCTTCCTCCTGCTCGCGGCGGCTGTGGTGACGCTCGTCGTGCTGATCACCACTGTCGGGCTGCCGTTCGCGGCCGTCGACCCGGGCGCGGGCTTCCTGCCGACCCGGGTGTAGGGCTCCGAAGGGCGGCGGGCGGGTCCGCCGGTGCGGCATCAATGTCGGCTCGTCCCGTGGCGGTGCCGAGCGCATCCACGGCGTCGAGACCCCCGGTCACGAGAGCGACCACGGCGTCGAGGGTCGGATCAGCCGACAGCACTCTCGTATGACCGAGACCCACCGTGCGGACGAGACGGGAGCGGCCGGGATGAGCGGCGTGCAGCCGGAGGGCGTCGTGGTCGGGCATCCGGCGGTCGCCCCGGTCGTGCACGATGAGCAGTGTGGTGCCGGCGGGGAGTGGATGCGCGCCTGCGTCATACCGTTCGACGGCGGTTGCGGGATCGAGCCGGAGGCGGCGGTGGAAGCGGGTGCGGAGTCGGTCCGCGGTGGCGGGGTCGAGCCGGAGGTCACGGACGAACTGGGCGAGGAACGCCTCGGGTGCGGCGGCCCCGGCGACGACGGCGACGGCGGGGACCGAGCCGGACGACCGGGCGACGGTCAGCGCCGCGAGCCCGCCGAAGGAGTGTCCGATGAGAGCGGAGAAGGGGCCGTGGGTGCGGTCCAGCTGCTCCGCGGCATCGACCCAGTCGCGGATATCGGTGTGCCGCCCGCCGGAGGAGCCGTGCGCCGGGGCATCGAAGGCGACGACCCGGAATCCCTCGGCGACGAGTTCCCGCACGAGCGGGGCGAACTGGGAGGCGCGGCCCCGCCAGCCGTGCAGGAGCAGCACGGTGCGCGGACCCGTGCCCCACGTGTAGGTCGTGACGGGGATGCCGCGCACGAGGAGCGTCCCGCGGCGGGCGTCGTCGTGGGTGGCGGCGTCGGCGGCACGCACGGCCATCCGTGGGCGGGTGGAGAAGAACAGCCGGTAGGCGAGATCGCCGGCGAGGAGAGGGGAGAGGCGTCCCACAGTCGGGAGGGCGCGGACGAGGAGAGAGGACGCGGACGGCATGGAGGCTCCTTCACCGAACTATACGAACGATCATCCGTATACTAGGCGAACGGTCGTTCGTATACTAGGGCCATGGTGGATGGTGTAATTCAGGACGGCCGGCGGGCACGCGGCGACGCCTCCCGCCGCATCGTGCTGGAGAGCGCGACCGACCTCGCCTCCGTCGAGGGTCTGGACGGCGTGACGATCGGACGCCTCGCGACCGCCTCGGGGTCGAGCAAGAGCAGCATCGCGACGCTGTTCCAGAGCAAGGAGGGCCTGCAGCTCGCGACGGTCGCCGCCGCTCAGGACATCTTCGTCGAGCGGATCATCGGGCCCGCCCGCGCCCAGCCAAGGGGAGCGCACCGCCTGGCCGCGCTCCTCCACAACGCCTTGGTCTACTCGAAGGACCGCGTCTTCACGGGCGGCTGCTTCTTCGCGGCGACCGCGGCGGACGTCGACTCCAAGCCCGGTCCCGTGAGCGATGCCGTGCGTGCAGCCCTCGTCGACTGGTACGGATACATCGAGGCCCAGCTGCGGTTCGCGGCCGCGGAGGGGGAGGTCGACGCGGCTGACGTCGAGGTGCTGGCGTTCGAGCTCGTCGCCCTCAATGAGCAGGCCAACGCGCGGTCGCTCCTCCTGCGGAGCGACAGGCCGTATGCGCTTGCGGCGGCCGCGATGCGCTCACGCCTCCGTGACGCGGGCGCCCCCGAAACCGCACTCGCCCTCCTCGACCTCTAGCCCCGTCCCGCGCCCGGGCCCCACGCCCCCGTTCCCCCTGCGGGCTCAGAAACGCACCGCAATCCCGCCTCGAAGGGCCGTTTCTGATCCCGCCTCACGGTCGGGCCCTGCCCCCTTATGCGTGCGGGATGGGAAATGCGCGCCGCGGTCCGTCGGAAGGATCGTTTCTGATCCCGCCCGACGGTCGGGCCGTCCGCTCTTTCGCTCGCGGGATGGGAATCGGCCCCCGAGGTCCGTCGGGAGGGCGTGACTGATCCCTCCCGACGGTCGGGCCCCGTTGCGTGCGGGGCGAGAATCGGGTCCCGAGGTCCGTCGGGAGGGGCGTTTCTAATCCCGCCCGACGGTCGGGCCCCGTTGCGTGCGGGGCGAGAATCGGGTCCCGAGGTCCGTCGGGAGCGGCGTTTCCGATCCTGCCTAACGGTCGGGGCCTGCCGTCTTGCGTGCGGGATGAGAAGTGGCCCGCGAGGTGCGACGGAGGGCTGTTCTTGATCCGCGCACGTGCCTTCCCTGTACCTGTCACCTCAGGCCCTTGCGCTTCCACCGGGCGCCTCGTTCCTCGTCCCTCCCGCGCCGCCTGGCTGCATAACCCTGCGAGATGGAAAACGTGCCGCTGGGGTGTTCGGGAGGGGCGATTCTGATCCCGTCCGCAGAGTGGGCGCTCGCGTCGCCGCGGTGGGGGAGCGAGAACGTGCTCCGGAACGGCTTGGGAGGCGCGACTCTGATCCCGTCTCGGCTCAGGGGGCTTCGCCTCCGTCCTCGGCTCGGGTCGGGCTGGGGCGCGGGTGGGGGATCGAAGACGTGCCTCGAGTGCGCTCGGGAGGTGCGGAAGTGATCCCGGAGGGGCGTCCCGGTGCACGGAAGCGCCCCAGCCGGGGTTCCGGTGGGGCGCTTCGAGGAGGTGAGGTCAGGCGGCGTGGCCGTGGCGGAATCCTGCGTCGAAGCCACGCTCGAATGCGCGCTCCGCCATCCGCTGCGCGCGGTGGCCGTGGCCGTGCCCGTGACCGCGGCCGTGGTCGCGGTGTGCGCGACCGTGGTCGCGGTGCCCCTGGCCGTCGTGGTGACCGCGCCCGCGGTACCCGCCTTCCTCGGCTCCGTCGTGACGGTCGAAGCCGTGCCGGGGGCCGAAGCCCTCCTCGGGGCCGAAGCTGTGCCGGGGGTCGAAGCCGTGCCGGGGGTCGAAGTCCCCGTGCCCGAAGCCGTGCCCGAAGCCGCGCCCGTGCTCGTTCCCGTGCCCGTGCCGGCGAGCGAAGCCGCCGCGGGGGCCGAAGCCGAACCCGGGGCGCTGCTTCCGGGGGAGAGGGGTCTCCTCGTCCCACCCGAAGGCGCGGGCGATCTTCTCGAGCGCCGCGAGGGTCGTCGCCATCTCCTCGTCGGAGACCGCGTCGGCGACCTTCGCGCGGATGCCGTCGACGGCGGCGCCGAGACGCTCCTTCGCCGCGCGGCCCTCGTCGGTCAGCGCCCATCCGTCGCCGTCCGCCTCGACCCAGCCGCGGTCGACGAGGCCGTGGAGCTTGTGCGGGTTCAGCGGGCGGCGCGCGGGTACCGAGCCGTCGACCACGTTCAGCAGCCGCCAGTCGCGGCGGGTCGCGCCCTCCGCGGCGAAAGCGGTGGCGAAGTCCTGCGCCATCAGACGGTCGACGGCCTTGAGCCAGAAACCGAACGGGCGGGAGGTGTTGTGAGAAGTGCTGTCTGCAGTGGTGTTCATGGTGATCCTTCGTGGTCTGTGGTGCACCGATGACGCATGTCATTCGACATATCAATGTCACTGTGCATGTATATGCAGTGTGACATGGGACCGAGACGCATGTCAAGCTGCATGTAAAATCGGGGCATGGCCACCGATCCGATCGACCCCGCGTCCCCCGACGCCGCCGAAGCGATCGCGCAGGCGCTCTCCCGACTGCGCGGACGTCGACCAGGGCCCGGCGGTCGCGAGCACGGCGGGCCCCGCGGTGCACACGGGCACGGGCCCCATGGTGACCCGCGCGAGCACTTCGCCCATCACCGCGGCCACCCGGGGATGCCGCCGTGGATGACCGACGGCGGCCGTCTCGGCGGACCGGCCCGTCTCCGCATGCTCGAAGCCCTCGCCGCCGCGTCGGAACCGCTCAGCGTGAGCGCGCTCGGGCAGGCGATCGGCGTGGATCAGCCGCGGGCGTCCCGGCTCGTGCAGCAGGGTGTGCAGGCCGGATTCGTGCGGCGCGAGGCCGATCCGGACGACGCCCGCAGCACCCGCATCGCGCTGACCGACGAGGGGCGGCGACTGGCCCGCGGGATGCGGGGCGAACGCCGCGAGCTGCTCGGTCGCGCGCTCGAGTCGTTCACCCCGGAGGAGCGCACGGAGCTCGCGCGGCTGCTCACCAAGCTCGCCGACAACTGGCGCGCCTGACCGGCCTCACGCGCGGGCGAAGTCCAGCGAGGGCTCGTCGTCCACCGAGAGGGACAGCACGACGGTCTCCACCGCGTCGTGCGCCTCGATCCGCCGCTCCACCTCCCGCAGTCGCCGGGCCACGTCGTGCTCGCGCGCATCGCCCGCGAGGTCGACCTCGGCGACGAGGAACAGCCGGTTCGGCCCCACGTACTCGATATGCAGGTAGGTGACCCGCTCGATGTCGTCCATGCCGAGGAGGGCCGCGCCGACCCGGGAGCGCAGCGCGGGGGACACCGACGTGCCGACGAGGAACGCGATGTTCCGTCCGATCAGGATCACGGCGACGACGCCCAGCAGGATCCCGACGAGGATCGACCCGATCGCATCCCACGCGGCGACACCGGTGAGCTGATGCAGGAGGATCGATCCGCCCGCCAGCACGAGGCCGATGAGGGCGGCGGAGTCCTCGAAGAACACCGCCCGGAGCGTGGTGTCGCTCGTCTCCAGCACGAAGTCCCACGTGGAGGATCCGCGCTCCTGGGCCAGCCGGCGGGAGCGGAGCATCGCCTGCGTGAACGACGCCCCCTCCAGCACGAAGGCGATCCCGAGCACGATGTACGCCACGACCGGGCTCTCCACGGGGCCGGAGTCGGACAGCTCCTGGATGCCGTGCATGATCGAGACGATCGAGCCGGCGGTGAAGATGCCGAATGCCGCGATGAGGGACCAGACGAACGCGTTGCGGCCGTAGCCGAGCGGATGCCGGGCGTCCTTGGTCTTCGCGCCGCGCCGATCGGCGATGAGCAGGAAGACCTCGTTCCCTGCGTCCGCCCAGGAGTGCGCGGCCTCGGCCACCATCGACGCGGACGAGGTGATGACGGCGGCGACCGTCTTCGCGATCGCGACGAGGATGTTGGCGAGGAAGGCGAGGACGACGGTCACCGGGTCAGGCTACTCCCGCCCGACCCGTCCGACGCCCGGAGCGGGCTCAGCGCGGCGCCTTCACCGGGAGCAGGAGAAGGAACCCGATGATGAGCACGATGACGATGCCGAGGATCCCATAGGCGGTCTGGCTCGTCGAGACGATGAGCACGGTCCAGGCGGCCGAGGCCATCCAGCTCGCGGCCCTGCCGGTCGTGGCGTAGAGACCGAAGATCTCGCCCTCCCGGCCTGCCGGGGTGACGCGGGCGAGGAAGGAGCGCGCCGCCGCCTGCGCCGGGCCGACGAAGGCGCAGAGCACGAGGCCGCCGATCCAGAACACGAGCGACCCGGCGTCGCGGAGCAGGAACACGGCGAGGCCGGCGACGACCATCGATCCGATCGAGCCGAGGATGATCCGCTTGGGGCCGAGGCGATCGTCGAGGCGCCCCGCGATGATGGTCGAGACGCCGGCGACGAGGTTCGCGGCGATGCCGAAGACGATGATGTCCTGCGTGCCGAACCGGAACACCGCGGTGCCGATAATGGCGCCGAACGCGAAGACCCCGCCGAGGCCGTCGCGGAACACGGCGCTGGCGAGCAGGTACCAGAACGTCGACCGGGTCTGCGGGTCGCGGTAGAGGCCGATCACGTCTTGGACGAGGAGAACGTAGGAGCGGAAGAACCCCACCTTGCGCTCCGGCCGCCCGAGCGACGGCTCCGGCACGTTGAGGAAGATCGGGATGCTGAAGACGATCGCCCAGACCGCGCATCCCACGGCGATGAGCCGGTACGCGAGGCCGTTGTCGGTGGACATGCCGAACCAGTCGAAGGTGTCGAGCAGGACGACGATGACGAGGGCGATGATGCCGCCGAGGTAGCCGAAGCCCCAGCCCAGGCCGGAGATGCGGCCGACGTTCTTCGGGTTCGCAATGCCGATGAGCATGGCGTTGGAGTTCACCGCGGCGATCTCGCCGAACACGGAACCGGCGGAGATCAGCGCGACGCCGAGCCAGAACAGGGCCGGCTGCGGCTCCACGAACCACAGTCCCAGCATGCAGAGGATGAGAGCGCCGGTGCCGATGCCCAGCCAGAGCTTCTGTCGTCCGGCGGCGTCGGCGCGCTGACCGAGGACGGGGGCGAGCAGGAGGATGCCCAGGGCGGCGATCGTCGAACCCAGCCCGAGACCGGAGGCGAGGTCGGCCTCCGCGGCGACGCGGACCGGGTCGCTCGGGTCGAGGGCGGCGATCTCCGGCGGCAGGAACGAGGCGCTGACCAGGTACAGCGCGGTGAAGACGAACGTGAGGATGACGGTGTTGAACGGCTGCGTCGCCCAATCCCACAGCGCCCAGGAGTACACCTGCTTCCGAGGCGCGGGGGTGTCTCCCCGCAGATCGAGGCCGACGACGGCCACGGCGCCGCTGTTCGCTGTCGCCACGGGCTCGGGGGCGCCCGCCGCGGGATCGGGTGAGGTCATGGTCGAAGTCTGGCCGCGGACGGTGAACGCCCGGTGACGGCGCGCCGTCGGCGTCGGGCGCCCGGGGCGTTCAGAGGGCGGGGCCGCGGCGGATGCGGACGGGTCCGCGGGCGTCGGCGATCTGGACCGGCTCGCCCTTCTGCGTGACGACCACGACGTCGCGGGAGGCCAGGTCCGCGGCGACGCGGCGCACGTCGGGCATCCGGTCGCGCCACTCCTCGCCGCCGACCGCGCGGGCGACGTCGCTCGGGCAGATCGACGAGTCCGCGCGTTTCCGGGTGAGGGCGCGCATCGTCGCGGCGATCCGCTCCTCGGCCTGCGCCGCGGAGGGCTCCTCCCACCACGGGGCACCCCGCTCGCCGAGGGCGGTCTTCGCATCCTGCACGCGACGGCGGGCGTCGGGCTCCGCCGCCTTCACCGCGCGCCGTGCGGCCATGAGCTCGTCGACGAGCTCCTGCCGCAGGTTCTCGGGGATCGACGGATCGGTGGCGCGCCACCGCCGGCCGTTCACGACGATGTGGTGTCCGTCCGCGGTGGGCGCGGGGCCGTCGTCCGTCATACCGGCCATCCTGCGCGGCGGCCGCGCGCGCCGCCATCCCCTTGACGTCCGCGCGGCTGCCGGTCAGCGGTAGAGGAGGTCGGCGTCGACGAGCCCCGGCCAGTCCGGCACCGCGAGCGACTCCGGCTCGTCCCACGCGCCCGCCGTGATCCGGCGGAAGGCGCCCTCGACCCCGAACAGCTTCTCCAGAGGGGACCAGTCGGACTCCCCGGGCATCGGCACCAGCGCCCGCTCGGCCAGGGCCTCGGGGTAGAGGGCGGCGAGCAGCGACAGCAGGCGGACGCCGGTGTGCACCGGCCGGAAGGCGACCGGGTCGGTCACATGCAGGAGGAGCCCCTGGCAGGCCTCGCCGGCGTGATCCCGCACCAGAGGGGTGAAGCCGTAGGGGGAGGCGGTGACACCGGGAAGGGCGAACTCGACGAACGCGGTCGTGTACTCCTCGGCGTCGATGAACGGGGCGCCGACGACGCGGAAGGGCACGGCCGTGCTGCGACCCTCGGAGACGTTCACGCCCTCGGCCAGACACGTGCCGGGGTACAGCAGGGCGGTCGCGGCGCTGGGCAGGTTCGGCGAGGGCGGCATCCAGGTCAGCTCCTGCCGGCCGAGGGCGGTCTGATCGCGCGTCCATCCCTGCACCTCGACGACGTGCAGCTCCACGTCGATCCCGCGCGTGCGCACCCAGTGCCGCGCGAGCTCGCCGATCGTCAGACCATGGCGGACGGGCATCGTCCACCGCCCGACGAGCGAGTTCGCCGCCTCGTCGAGCATCGGCCCCTCGGCTTGCTCCAGGCGTCCGCCGAGCGGATTCGGGCGGTCGAGCACCATCACGGCGACGCCCGCGTCGGCGCACGCCTCAAGCACATGGCTCATCGTCCAGATGTAGGTGTAGAAACGCGCACCCACGTCGGGAAGGTCGACGAGCACGATGTCGAGGTCGGCGAGGTCGGCGGCCGCGGGACGCACGTCCGCGCCGTAGAGGCTGCGCACCGGGAGCCCTGTCAGCGTGTCCCGCAGATCCCCGATCAGCTCTCCCTCCCTGGCCCGGCCGTCGAGGCCGTGCTCGGGGCCGAAGAGGAGCGTGAGCGGGAATCCGGCGTCGGCGAGGCCTGCGCGTCCACGGGCGAGGGTCGAGGTGAGGGCCAGGTCGTTCGTGACCATCCCGAGGCGGGCGCCCCGGAGGCGGTCCCGCTGCGGCTGCGTCAGGTCGTCGTGGAGGAGGCGGTCGATTCCGAGCTGCATGATCAATCGATTCTGTGAGCGGTGACGGCGTCGTGCGTGCGCTGGAGGTTCGCGGAGATCCGGTCGTAGTCGGCCTGGGCGATGCGCGTGTAGAGGAAGTCGAGGACGGCGAGCTGGGCGATGCGGCTGGCCATCGCGCCGGAGCGGAAGGTCGACTCCGACACCGCCGTGACGAGGGTGTGCGCGCACGCGCGGGCGAGCGGCGAGCGCGGGTTGTTGGTGATGGCGATGGTGGTGGCGCCGGCGGCGGCGGCCACCTCGGCCGCCTGCACGATCTCCAGGGTGCGGCCGGAGTGCGAGATGGCGATCGCGGCGTCCCGATCGTCCAGGAGCGCGGCGCCGGTGAGGGCGAGGTGGTGGTCGGTCCGCGCCTGGGCGACGAGGCCGGCGCGATGGAGCTTCTGCTCAAGGTCCTGCGCGGCGAGTCCGCTGGAGGCCGCGCCGTAGATGTCGATACGACGCGCGCCGCGGACCACGGCGACGCACCGCTCCAGCTCGGCGATGTCGAGCTGGCGGGCGGTGCGCTCGATGGCCTCGGCCTCCGCGAAGGCGATCTTGCGCACCGTGGTCGCGGCGTCGTCGTGGCGGCTCACATCCCCCGCGGACACCTGGAAGCGCTCGCGCTCGGACGCGCTCCGCGTGAGCTCTCCGGCCAGGGCGATCCGCAGGTCGGGGTACCCGGGGAACCCGAGGCTGCGGGTGAAGCGGGCGACGCTGGCGACCGACACCCCGCACTCCTCGGCGAGGCGGGTGATGGAGTTCTCCAGGACCGCCTGCGGTTCGGCGAGCACGCGTTCGGCGATGCGGCGTTCCGTGGGGGTGAGCGCGGAGAGGCGCTGATGGATGGCTGTCACGACACTGTTCGGCACGAGCCCATGATGGCAGGTCGGGTCCGCACTCGGTAGGAATTTTCAGAAACGCTTGCATTTTTGTAAGAGATTGCCCACAGTGGCAGTGTCGGCATCGTCCCCGTGCCGCGACGAAGACGTCACCCGAGAGGAACACCATGCGAAACCGCCCCGTCCGCCTCGCTCTCACCGGAGGGATCCTGGTCGCCGGACTCGCCGTCGCCGGCTGCGCGCCCGCAGCCTCGAGCGGCGATGGTCAGGATGATGTCACCCTGACCATCTGGTCCTGGCAGGCCTCGTCGTCCCCGAAGTGGGAGGCCGTGTTCGACGCCTACGAAGAGTCCCACCCCGGCGTCACCATCGAGTTCGAGGGCTTCCAGCCCACCGAGTACAACCAGATCCTCGCCACCGGCCTCGAGGGCAGCGACGGTCCGGACATCGCGATGCTGCGCGCCTATGGCGGCGTGCAGTCGGCGATCCAGTCGGAGCAGATCGTGCCGATCGACGACATCGTCGACGGTCTCGACCAGTTCGACCCCACGGTCCTGCGCGCGGCCCAGGGCAAGGACGACGGCAAGACCTACGGCGTCCCCTTCGCGTACCAGACCATGCAGATGTTCTACAACAAGACCATGTTCGACGAGATGGGCCTCGAGGAGCCCACCGACTGGGACGAGTTCATCGAGCTGCAGGAGACCCTTCTCAAGGAGGGCGTCACCCCCATGGCGCTCGGCGCCCGCGAGGACTGGGTCCTGCCGATGTTCCACGACATCGTCGGTTCGGCGCACTACGGCGGTGCGGACTTCGAGGAGAAGGTACTCGCCGGCGACGTCGACTTCACCGACCCTGCCTACGTGTCCTCGCTGCAGATCGTGCAGGACATGCAGAAGTACCTCGACAAGAACGTCAACGCGATCGCCGTCGCCGACGCCGTCCTGCAGTTCACCTCGGGCCAGGCCGCGCAGTGGCCCGGCGGCTCGTTCGACCTGCCCACGTTCCAGAGCTCCGCGCCCGACACCGAGTGGGGCGTCTACGAGGTCCCGCCGTCCCCCGACAGTGCTCTCGACCACGCGGTCACCCCGGGCTACGCGGACGGCAGCTTCGGCATCAACGCGGCCAGCGAGAATCAGGAGGCGGCCACCGAGCTGCTCAACTGGATGACGACGAAGGAGTTCGGCCAGCTCGTCGCCGACGAGGTCGACCAGTTCTCCGCGCTCCCCGGGGTGGAGTACTCCGACCCGCTCATGCAGGAGATGAACGAGCAGTACACCGCCAACCCGGCTCCGTACCTGCTGCTCGTCGACTTCCGGTACGGCGACCCGACCGGCACCGCGGTGCTCGGCCCGGACATTCAGGCCATGTTCCTCGGTCAGAAGACCCCGGAGCAGCTGGGCGCCGACCTGCAGTCGGGCATCTCCACCTGGTTCACCCCCTCCTCCTGATCCGAGCGTGGTAGGGCGCCGCGTCCGGCGCCCTACCACGAGCGAAGGACCCCCCATGGCTCTGACCCTCCCCGTGCGCCCGCCGAAGAGCCGGCGCCCGCGCACCGGCATCGCGCTGTCGACGCCGACGGCCGCGCTGTTCGTGCTCCCGGCCGCCGTGCTCTTCGCGGTGCTGATCCTCTACCCGATGCTCGCCGCGCTCAGCTACTCGTTCTTCGACTGGCAGGGCACCAAGCAGGGTGGATTCGCCGGCATCGGCAACTACCTCACGCTCCTCACCAAGGAGCCCTACGCCTCCGAGCTGTGGAACGCGTTCGGCCACAACCTGCTGCTCTTCGCCGGCGCCCTGGTCTTCCAGAACTCGCTCGGCCTCGGCATCGCGACCCTGCTGCACCGCCGCAAGCGCACCAAGCGGTTCTTCCAGACGATCTTCGCCCTGCCCTACCTCGTGAGCCCGATGGTCATCGGCTACCTGTGGTCGCTGATGCTGTCTCCGCTGTTCGGGCCGGTGAACGCGATCCTCCGCGGCGTCGGCCTGGAGAGCCTCGCGCTGCCGTGGCTCGGCGATCCGCAGCTCGCGATCTGGGTCATCGTGCTGGTCAGCGCCTGGCAGTGGATCGGATTCCCGATCCTGCTGTACGGCGCCGCCCTCGGCGGCATCCCCGAGGAGATCGAGGAGGCGGCGTCGCTCGACGGCGCCACGGCCGCGAAGCGCTTCCGCTACATCACGCTCCCCATGCTCACGCCGACGATCGGCATCATCACCGTGCTCACCTTCATCGGCAGCATGGAGGCGATGGCCATCCCGTTCGCGCTCGCCGGGTCGAACGGCGCTCCCGCCGGCTCCACCGACGTGATGATGCTGTTGTTCTACCGCACCGCGTTCGAGTCCGGGAACCCGAACTCCATCGGGGTCTCCTCGGCCCTCGCGACCGTCCTGTTCATCTTCATCATGGTCATCTCCGTCGTCATCACGACGACGATGCGCCGCGCCGAACGAAAGCTGTTCTGATGAGCACCGCCCTCGACACCCGTCAGGAGCCGAGCACCGAGGCGATCGTCTCCGGCCGGCCCTCCGCCCCGCGGCGCCGCTCCCGGCGCACGAACGACACCCCGTTCGTGGGCCGGCTCCTCGCCAACGTGTTCCTGTGGGGATACGCGCTGGTCGCGATCGGTCCGCTGCTGCTCATGGTCAACAACTCCCTGCGCACGCAGCAGCAGATCGCCACCGAGCCGCTCGGACTCCCCGTCCCCCCGACGTTCACGAGCTTCCAGAACGCCTGGATCACCGCCTCGTTCGACACGTACTTCGTCAACTCGATCACCGTCACGGTCGGGTCGGTCATCGTCACGACGGTCGTGTCGGTGCTGGCCGCCTACGCCTTCGCGCGGGCCAGGGCGAAGTTCTTCCGCGGGATCGAGGCCGTGTTCCTCTCGGGCCTCATGCTGCCGGTGCACCTGGCGATCCTGCCGCTGTTCTACCTGCTCGACGCGCTCAAGATGACCAGCAACGTCTTCAGCCTCATCCTCGTCTACGGCGCCCTCGGCATCCCGTTCACCACCTTCGTGCTGACGGTGTTCTTCCGGGCGCTGCCGATCGAGCTGGAAGAGGCCGCGCGCATCGACGGCGCCGGACCGCTGCGCACGTTCCTCCAGATCCTGCTGCCGCTCGTGCGCCCGGCGCTCGCGACCGTGATCGTCTTCCGGTTCGTGCCGGTCTGGAACGACTTCTTCTACCCGCTGATCCTGCTGCGCGACCGCGACTCGTACACGCTCCCCGTGGGCCTGACCCGGTTCTTCGGGGAGTACTCGACCGATTGGCCGCAGCTGTTCGCCGGACTCACGATCGCCACCATCCCGCTCGTGGTGCTGTTCCTGCTGGCGACGAAGCAGATCATCAACGGCCTCACCTCCGGCATGAGCAAGTGACGGCCGCAGGCGGATCATGGTGAACGGAACCCCGGGCTCGGCGTGGGCGTCGGTGCGGGCGGTCGCCGGGGGCGCGGAAGAGCTGCAGCTCCTCGGGTCGCCGGCGCACGACGATCCCGCTCCGCTCACCGCCGCGCACCTGTTCGATCTCGCATCGCTGACGAAGGTCTTCACCGCCATCGCCGCCCTGCGGCTCGTCGACACGGGGGTGCTCGACCTCGATGAGCCCGTCGAGCGCGTCCTCGCGGTGGGCAGCGGCGCCGGAGCGGAGCGGATCACCCTCCGGCACCTCCTCACCCACACCTCCGGGCTGCCGGCGGAGGGGCGCGAGTGGCGGGAGGGCGTGCGCGGGGAGGAGTTGCGTGCCCGCGTGCGGCGTCGGGCGCTCGGTGCCGAGCCGGGCGCTCGCCATCTGTATTCCGACGTCGGGTACATCGCGGCAGGAGATTGTCTAGAACGGGTCTCCGGGCGGCCGCTCGCGGCGCTCTGGGCGGAGGTGGCCACGGGGATCGGCGCCGCGTCGCTGACCATGGCTCCGGAGCGGGAGCGTGCGGTCGCCACGGAGACGCAGCCGCATCGCGGGAACGTGCGCGGAGAGGTGCACGACGAGCTCGCCCATGCACTCGGCCGTCCCGCCGGCCACGCGGGACTGTTCGGCACGGTGGGGGACGTCGCCGCTCTCGCCCGTCTCCTCCGCGATGAGGGCGAGGGGACGCACGGGCGAGTGCTGTCACGGGAGTCCTTCCGCGGGATGACGACCCCCACGATCCAGGCCGACGCCGGCTACGGCCAGGCGATCGGTCTGCGCGTGCGCGATGCCGCGTGGATGGGTGACCTTGATGCGGTCGGCCACACCGGCTTCACCGGCACGTGCTTCGCGGTCGTCCCCGAGACGGGCGCCTACGGCGTGCTGCTCCTCAACCGCGTGCACCCCACGCGCGAGGACGCCGACGTCGCCGCCGTCCGCCGTGCCTTCCTCGCCCCCCTCACTCCCTGACCCCCTGTCCGCCCCGGTCCCGGTCCCGCCCTGGTCCCGGGATCGATAAGGCCCCTCGCTGCGGCTTCCGAAGCCCCTTTTGCATCCCGCGTGGGGAGCCCCTCCCGGTGGGAGTGCAGAAACGTGCCGGGGATGGGTGAACGAGGCGCAGTTTTGATCCCGGGACGGGCACGGGGACGGGGGGCGGGACGGGGGGACGGGGGGTCAGTCGGTGCGGAGGGGGCGGAGGGTGCGGGCGTAGTCCTCCTTGAGCACCGCGAGATGCAGCCACGCCTCGATCCGGGTCACTCCGGGAAGCGCGCGCAGCCGCTCGAGACTCGCATACAGGGCTCCGGCGGAGGGCTCCACGAGGGTCGCGACGGCATCGAACCGCCCGAGGGTCCGGGCCGCGAAGTCGACGCCGCGCCCCCGCCGCAGCTCGTCGATCACGGCCTCGTCGTCGTCTCCGAGCGTCATGCCCACGCCCATCGAGAGCTGCCGATGTGCGAGCCCTCGGGCCTCCACGGCGCTGATCTTGATGACACCGGCGTCGATGAGCCGCTGCACCCGGGTGGCGACCGCGCTGGGGGAGAGCCGCACCTGCTCGCCGAGGGCACGGAAGCTCATCCGCCCGTCGGACTGCAGGTGCTCGATGAGGGCCTCGTCGATGCCGTCGAGGGTCACGCCGCCGTGGTACTCCGAGACGAAGAACCCCTTGATCACGGTCGAGTAGATGATCGTGTTGATGTCGAGCACCCCGGCGCTCCCGCGGATGCGCGCGAGCAGGTCGTGCAGCTCCGACATCGAGCCCACCCGCACCTCCGTCACGATGTCGTGGGCGCCGCCGACCGCCGACACCAGCACGGTCTCGGACATGTCGCGCAGGTGCTCGGCGACCACCTCGACGGCGCCGTCGGTCCGGATCGACACATGGGCGAGCACGTGCTGCCCGAGGAACACGGGGTCGACGGCCGCGACCACCCGCACCGTGCGGTCGCTGAGCAGCGTGCGCAGACGAGCCGCCACGACGGCGCGGGACTGGCCGACGCGCTCGGCGAGGGAGAGGATGCTGGCGCGGCCGTCCTCCTGCAGCGCCCGGATGAGTTCCGCGTCGAAGTCCATGTGCCGTCCGATTCCGTCGATTTCCCCGCAGTGCACGCTCGTCCCCGCAGAACCTCAGCGTAGAGCGCGGTTCGACCGAGCGGAAGGCCCGGAGTGCGCGATGCGTCTCACACAAATCCAGTGAATGACGCGTATCGCTGGAGTTCTGCCCTTGCTCCCGATGCTGCACGTCCGTAGCATCCTTCGCTATCCGACACCATCCGCGAAGGAGCGGGTCCATGACCACTACCCCCACCCCCCGAAGCGGCGTCCACAGCCGCGCACGCCGCGCCGGCATCGCCGCCTTCGTCGGCACCACCATCGAGTGGTACGACTTCTACGTCTACGCCACGGCCGCCGCCCTCGTCTTCGGCCCGCTGTTCTTCCCGAGCGACGACCCCCTGGCCGAGACCGCCGCCGCGTTCGCGACGTTCGCGGTCGCCTTCCTCGTCCGCCCCCTCGGCGGCATCGTCTTCGGCCACATCGGCGACAAGCTCGGTCGGCGGGTCTCGCTCGTCATCACGCTGCTGCTGATGGGGGCCGCGACCGTCCTCGTCGGCTGCCTGCCGACCTACGAGAACATCGGCATCCTCGCCCCCATCCTCCTCATCCTGCTCCGCGCCATCCAGGGCCTCGCGGTCGGCGGCGAATGGGGCGGCGCGGTGCTCATGAGCGTGGAGCACGCTCCCGAGAAGTCGAAGACGTTCTACGGCGGCTTCACCCAGCTCGGCAACCCGGCCGGCGCCCTCCTCGCCTCCGGCATCTTCGCGATCATGGCTCGCGGCGGCGACACGTTCATCATCGACGGCGGCTGGCGCATCCCGTTCCTGCTGTCGATCGTGCTGATCGGCGTCGGTCTGTGGGTCCGGTATCGCGTCGAGGAGTCGCCGGTCTTCGAGGAGAAGATCGAGGGCCGGAAGCAGTCCATGCCGCTCGCCTTCGCCCTCCGCGTCAACTGGAAGCCGATCCT
Source organism: Microbacterium paraoxydans (assembly GCF_019056515.1). Lineage (NCBI taxonomy): Bacteria > Bacillati > Actinomycetota > Actinomycetes > Micrococcales > Microbacteriaceae > Microbacterium > Microbacterium paraoxydans. Next base: position 3,218,165 of record NZ_CP064873.1, on the reverse strand, counting down.
CCTCGGCATCGGCATCCTGCCCATCTCCACCGGCGGCTACTATCTGGCCACCACCTTCGCCACCGCGTACGCGACCGGCGAGCCCATCGCGATCAGCGAGCAGGTCATCCTCGACGCGATGACCCTGGCCTCCTTCGTGGAGTTCGTCGTGACGCTGCCGGTCGCCTGGCTCGGTGACAAGTGGGGCCGGAAGAACGTGATGTACATCGGCCTGATCACCTCGGTGCTGACCTTCGCGCCCTTCCTGCTGCTGATGCCGGGTCGCGTGGAGCCGCTGATCTTCCTCTTCGCCTCGCTCGTGCGCATCGCGATGAGTGCGACCTACGCCCCGATCGCGGCGATCCTCGCCCAGATGTTCCGTCCGCAGGCGCGCTACACCTCGATCGCGCTGTCGTACGGCGTCGGCGCCGCCATCTGGGCCGGATTCTCGCCCTGGTTCGCGACGCAGCTCATCGCCTGGACCGGCAGCGTCTGGTCCGTCATCGCGATGTTCGTGGGCATGGCCGTCATCGCCGGGATCTGCACGCGTCTCGCGCCGCAGCACTCCGACGAGGCCCCGGTCACGGCGTCGTTCACCGCCCGGACCGACACCACGGCGAACCGCCTGCCCTGACCGGCACCCTTCCCCCGCACGACACCACCGCGAACAGGCATCATGAGAAAGCTCACCCCCTTCGACCGCTCGGCCCAGGCCGCTCCCGTCCTCGTCACCGCGCGAGCCATCCACACGGCGGACCCCGCGGACACCACCGTCACCGCGATGCTGACCGACCGGGGGCGCATCGTCGCCCTCGGCACGGCGGCGGAGTGCGAGGACGTGGCGGCACGGGCCGGACTCACTCCGGAGCGCGTCGATCTGGGCGAGGCGGTGGTCGTGCCCGGCTTCGTGGACGCGCATGCGCATCCGCTGATGTTCGGGCAGATGATGACCTGGGTGGACTGCGGTCCGGAGAAGGCGGGGAGCATCCCGGAGATCGTGGCGCTGCTGAAGGCCGCCGCGGCGGATCTCCCCGCCGGGCGCCCGGTGCGCGGCTACGGCTACGAGCAGCGGAACCTCGCCGAGAAGCGGCACCCCACACGGTTCGAGCTCGACGAGGTGGCCGCCGACCGCGAGGTGTACCTCATGAACGCCTCCGGCCACGGCGGCGTGGTGAACTCGTACACGCTCGACCTCAACGGCGTGGACCGGGACACCCCGAACCCGGACGGCGGCGAGTTCTTCCGCGACGCCGACGGCGAGCTCACCGGCGAACTGTCCGACGCGGCGTGCAACATCCTCACCGGCGTCCACGGGGTGAAGATCGGCCACCACGGTCCGAACTTCCACCTCGCGGACGAGCCGGAGGAGCACCTGCGCCAGCTCGACGCGGCGACGCAGCGGTTCCTCGCGGGCGGGGTCACCTCCATCGGCGACTGTCAGGTCACGCGCCGCGAGTTCGACATGTACCTGCGGCTCGCCGAGGCCGGGAGGCTGGAGCTGCGCGTGTCGATGTACCTGCTGTCGCACCTGCTCGACGAGGCGCTGGAGATGGGGCTCGTCGGGCAGTTCGGCAACGCGCACCTCAGCTTCGCCGGCATCAAGTTCTACGCCGACGGCACGCTGGGCGGCTGGACCGCGTACTTCCCGGACGGCTACGTCGGCGACCCCTGCCGCACCGGCCAGCTCTACCACGAGCCCGCCGACTACGCGGAGCTCATCCGCAAGGCGCACGCGGCCGGACTGCAGACCGCGACCCACGCCCAGTCGCCCACCGCGATCGAGATGGTCGTGTCCGCGATCGAGGCCGCGCTCGCGGAGCGTCCGGATGCGGACGCCCGGCACCGCATCGAGCACTGCGGCCTGCCGACCCCCGGGCAGATCGAGCGGATGGCGGCCGCTGGCATCCGTCCCGTGAACCAGACGCAGCACTACTTCAACTGGGGCGAGGGCGTGGAGGAGGCCATCGGCACGCCCGGTGAGCGCTTCAACCCCCTCGGGGAGTTCGAGCGTGCGGGCGTGCCCATGACGATCTCCTCGGACGCCCCGGTCGCCGAGCCCATCCCGCTGGAGGCGATCCAGACCGCGGTCACCCGGGTCACCCGGCGCGGGCACACGCTCGGCCCGGACGACCTGCGCATCTCCGCGACCGCGGCGTTGCGGGCGCACACGATCGAGGGCGCGGTCTCGATCGGCCGGGAGGACGACCTCGGCTCCCTGGAGCCGGGCAAGTACGCCGACTTCGCGGTGCTCTCGGACGACCCGCTCGCGGTGCCGGCCGAGGAGATCGCGGCGATCGAGGTCCGTGAGACCTGGGTCGACGGCGTCCGTCGGCACGCGATGTGAGGATGACACGATGAGCACCGACACCACCGGAGACGACCGGTACGCCGACACCGCAGGCCGTGCGGTCCTGGAGACCATCCGCGGCTACGGGGTGACCGCGGTCTTCGGCATCCCCGGCACGCACAACCTGGAGTTCTACCGGCCCCTCGCCGACCTCGGCATCCGCGCCGTGACCAACCGCCACGAGCAGGGGTCGGGGTACGGTGCCGACGGGTGGGCGCAGCAGACCGGGCTCCCCGGCGTGGTGATCACGACCTCGGGCCCCGGGCTCCAGAACGCGATGAGCGCGATCGGCACGGCCTTCTGCGAGTCGCGACCCCTCATCGTGCTCTCGCCCGGCGTGCCGCTCGGGGCGGAGTTCGCCGACGTGGGCACGCTGCACGAGACGAAGGACGCGACGGCCATGGTCGGCGCGATCGCGGAGTGGTCGCGACGGGTGTCGACCGCGGCGGAGGCGGTGCAGGCCGCGCACGACGCGTTCGACCTCTTCCGCACCGGCCGTCCCCGCCCCGTGCACATCGAGATCCCGCTCGACGTGCTGGAGGCGCCCGCCGCCGTGCCCGCGGAGGACCGGAAGCCGCGCCCGATGCCCGACCGCGTCTCCGGGGATCCGATCGCGCTCGCCGAGGCCGCCCGGCTGCTGTCCGCCGCCCGCCGCCCGGTGATCGTGGCCGGTGGGGGTGCGGTGGACGCCGCGCACCAGATCGCCGCGGTGGCGGAGCGGCTCGGAGCCCCCGTGCTCACGACCCTGAACGGCAAGGCGGTGCTCGACGAACGGCACCCGCTCTCGCTCGGCTCGAACCTGCGCCTCGCCGCCGCACGGGCTGTGGCCGAAGATGCCGACGTGCTGCTCGTGGTCGGCTCGAAGCTGGGCGAGGCGGAGCTCTGGGCTCCGCGGCTCGAGGCACGCGGCGCCGTGATCCGCGTCGACATCTCTCCGGAGCAGCGGGACAAGAACCTCACCGCGACGGTCGCTCTCACCGGAGACGCCGCCGCCGTGACCGACGCCCTCCTGCCCCTGCTGCCGGACCCCGCCCGTCCCGCCCGGGACCTCGCGGCCGAGCGAGCCGCGATCGAGGCGGAATCGCGGGAGACCGCGCCGGACACCGTCGCGCTGGCCGAGATCATCGCCGACGCCCTCCCTGCCGACGCGATCGTCGCCGGCGACTCCTCCCAGATCGTCTACATGGCGCTCGGCAGCGTGCTGCGGCAGGAGCAGCCGCACTCCCTCCTCTACACGCCGACCTACGCCACGCTCGGCTATGGCCTCCCCGCCGCGATCGGCGCGGCCGTCGCGCAGACCGAACGCCCGGTCGTCACCGTCATCGGCGACGGCGCTCTGATGTTCTGCGTGAACGAGCTCGTCACCGCTGTCGAGCAGCGCCTCGATATCACCGTGGTGTGCGTCGACAACGGCGGGTACGCGGAGATCCGCCAGAACGAGCTCGACCGGGGCATGACCCCGGTCGGCGTCGACCTCGTGCAGCCGGACTGGGCCGCGCTCGCCACCGCCTTCGGGGCGACCGGGCGACGGGCGGCATCGCGCGCCGACATCGCCCCCAGCATCCGCGCGGCCATCGCCGACGGCGGGGTGCAGCTCGTGCACATCCCGCAGCACGCCCTCTGAGACCCACACCTCCCGACGAACAGGAACGAGAAATGACCGACAACATCGGCCCCGTCGACGCCTCCGTGAACCCGCGGTACTCCGGCATCGCCACCTTCGCCCGCCTGCCCCGCATCGAGGACGTGCCGCGCGCCGACATCGCGGTGGTCGGCATCCCGTTCGACTCCGGCGTGAGCTACCGCCCCGGCACCCGTTTCGGCCCGTCGCATGTGCGGGAGTCGTCCCGGCTGCTCCGGCCCTACAACCCCGCACAGGACGTGTCGCCGTTCCAGCTCGCCCAGGTGGTGGATGCGGGGGACATCCCGGTGAACCCGTTCGACCTCACCGAGGCCGTGACCGAGGTCGAGCGCGCGGCGCTGGCGCTCGGTGAGCAGGTGCAGCGCCTCGTCACGATCGGCGGCGACCACACCGTGGCCCTTCCCCTGCTGCGGGCGGTGGCCGCGAAGCACGGACCCGTCGCGGTCCTCCACTTCGACGCCCACCTGGACACGTGGGACACCTACTTCGGGGCCCCCATCACGCACGGCACCCCCTTCCGCCGCGCGAGCGAGGAGGGGCTGATCGACCTCACCGCGAGCTGCCACGTCGGCACCCGCGGACCCCTGTACTCGAAGCAGGACCTCGAGGACGACGAGCGCCTCGGCTTCTCCATCGTCTCCAGCGAATACATCGAGGAGCACGGGGTGGAGGCCGCGATCGACCGCATCCTCACCCGCATCGGCGACAAGCCGCTGTACGTCTCGATCGACATCGACGTGCTCGACCCCGCGCACGCGCCCGGCACCGGGACCCCCGAGGCGGGAGGGCTCACGAGCCGCGAGCTGCTGCGCATCCTCCGGGCGCTGCGCGACCGCGACATCGTCGGCGCCGACGTCGTGGAGGTGTCGCCCGCGTACGATCACGCCCAGATGACCGGGATCGCCGCGAGCCACGTCGTGTACGAGCTGGTGACCCTTCTCGCCGCCCGACTCGCCTCCTGACACCCGGGGTCAGAACAGCGTCGCGAGGAGGTCCGCGAACAGGGCCTCGGCGTCGCGCTCCACTCGTCGCCGTGCGAACCAGTCGCACACGTTGACGCAGTCGCGGTGCAGGAGGTCGAGGCCCTGCGGATTCGCGATCACGTCGACGATCTGCGGCAGGTCGATCACCCGCACCCGCCCCTCGTGCACGAGGAGGTTGTAGGCGGAGAGGTCGCCGTGCGCGAAGCCTGCGGCGGCGAAGACCCGCATGAGTTCGACCACCTGCGTGAAGTACTCCTGCATCTCGGCGTTCGACCCGCGCACCTGGGCGAGCCGGGGTGCCGCGATGCCCCGGTCGTCGCCGAGGAACTCCATGAGCACCTCGGTGCCGCTGACCTGCACGGGATAGGGGACCGGGGCACCGCGCTCCCACATCCGGCACAGGGCCTCGAACTCCGCGAGCGACCACTGGGCTGCGGCGACCTCCCGTCCGTGGGCGGTCTTCTTGGCGAGGGCGCGCGTGTCGCGGGTGTTCCGCGTGCTGCGCCCCTCGGTGTAGACGGCGGAGCGCTGGAAGCTCCGGTTCTCGATGCCGCGGTAGCGCTTGGCGGCGAGGAGGGTGCGCTGCGTCGGGTCGTCGGGCACGGCGCGCTCTAGCAGGAACACGTCGGCCTCCTTGCCGGTCTTCAGGATGCCGAGCTCGGTGTCCAGGGCGCCGGCGGAGGTCACCACCCAGGCGGGGCGGGGGTCCGGCCCTCGCTCGGTGGGGGTGGACGAGGGCCAGGTCGTCCAGCGCTGGTTGGCGCCGGGCTCGACCTCGGCGAAGGAGAGGGCGGTCTCGAGGGAGTCGAAGGAGGTGGCGTCGAAGGACGCGGCTTCCGAGGAAGCGGGGGATTCGTTCACGGTGTGGCTCCGGGAAGGGAGGCCACGCGGCGATCAGGAGCGGGTGGCCTCGAAGGGAAGGTGGTCGGCGATAGGCGCGACGACGACAGCGTTCATCTCATCGCCTCCTTCGCTCGGGCTTCCCGGGCGGATCCCGGTGCGTCGTCGAGCCTAGGGGGTCTCCCGGGGGTTGTCCAGGGCCGGACGATCGGTCGGATGCGGCGGACGACCGGTCGGGCGCGCGCCCGCCCCCGTTGCGAGTCTGGAAGCATGACCACGACCGCCCCCGTCCCGACCCTGCCGACCACCCGCGTCGACCGCATCCGCTACGGCGGACTCATCGCCCTCATGGTGATGGGCTTCCTGCTGGTGACCGCCGAGTTCCTCCCCAACGGAGTGCTCACCGAGATGGCGGACGGCCTCGGGGTGACCCCCGGCCAGGCCGGGCAGACCGTCACCGTCACCGCGCTCGTCGGGCTCTTCGTCGCCCCGACCGTCGGCCTCGTGTTCCCCCGTCTGGACCGTCGGTCGCTGCTGGTGTGGATGGCGCTCGCCGCGGCCGTGTCGAACCTCGTGGTCGCGATCGCGCCGAACCTCGTGGTCGTGCTGCTGGCGCGGTTCCTGCTGGGAGCGGCGATCAGCGCCTACTGGACGATGTCGATCACGGTCGCCGCGCGGCTCGCGGGGCCGGAGCACCTCGGTCGCGGGGTGATGTTCACCTCCGCCGGCGTCTCGCTCGCCACGGTCGCCGGCGTCCCGCTCGGGGTCATGCTGAGCGAGGTCGTCGACTGGCGCGCCGTCTTCGCGATCGCGGGAGTGCTCATGGTGGTGCTGGCCGTGGCCCTGCGATGGGCGCTGCCGACCGTCCCGGCCGAGCGGGCGTCGAGCCTGCGTCTGCTCGTCGACACGGTGCGGCGTCCGGGCATCGGACTCGGGATGGTCGGACACGTGCTCGTCGTGCTCGGCCACTTCCTCGCCTACACCTACGTCCGCCTCGCGCTGGAGCGCATCCCGGACGTGGACGCCTCGACGATCGTCGTGCTGCTGGCGCTGTTCGGCGTCGGAGGCCTCCTCGGCAACCTCTCCATCGGCCTCGTGATCGACCGCTCCTTCGCCTTCTTCGCGGTGTTCGCGCCGCTGGTGATCTCGGCCGCCGTGCTGTCGATGGTGCTCTTCTCCGGATCGATCATCGGCATCGGCGCGGTCGTGCTCCTCTGGGGCTTCTTCTTCTCGTCGTGGCTGATCGTCGTGAACACCTGGGTGGGCCACCGCATGCCGGACCGCCTGGAGGCCGGGGGGAGCCTCGTGGTCGTCGGGTTCCAGGGCGCGATCACGCTCGCGGCCGGTGTGGGCGGACTCCTCGTCGACACCCTGAGCATCGAGCTCGTCTACACCATCGGTGCGGTCTCCCTCCTCGCCGGTGCCGTGCTGTTCGGCCTCTCGAACCGCCGCAGCTCCCGCCCCTGACCTCGTGCCCGCCCGGGCTCGACTTCGGAGCAGGCCGACGACACGCCGTCCCCTCGGGCTCGGGGCCGGCGTGTCGCCCTGAGGCTCCGAAGCCATGCCCGCCCGCGCGGGGGAAGAGGTCGTGGGATCAGGCGGGGACGAGGGAGTGCGAGGCGCGCCAGGAGGAGGGGGTCATGCCCGTCCGGCGGCGGAAGGCGCGGCTGAAGCCCTCGTCCGAGGCGTAGCCGAGCTCGCGCGAGACGCTCGAGACGGACTGCCCGGCCTGGAGCATCCGCTTCGCGGCGTCGACCCGCACCTCGGTCACATAGTCGGCGGGGGAGCGGCCCACGGCCAGGCGGAACCGCTCCGCGAAGGCCGAGCGCGACATGGCGCCGACGGCGGCCAGGCGCTCGACGGTCCAGTCCCGTCCCGGCTGCTCGTGGATGGCGTCCACCACGCGGTCGAGGAAGGGGTCCTTCGACAGCGAGGGCCACCCCGCGGGCGCACAGCCGTTGGCCGCCCAGGCCCGGATGACCGAGAGCAGCACGGTGGTCGCCATCATCCGACAGATCAACGGGTCTCCCTGGCGCACCGGGCACGCGGGCGCATCGACCACGCCCATGTTCTCGGCGAGGGCGGCGGCGGCCGGCTCCAGCGCGTCGAACCCGGTCACCGCGAGGAAGGGCGGCAGGAGCGCGGGGAGGGGAGAGGCGGTGTCCGCGAGCTCGATGTCGACGACGAGGAGCGTGGTGTCGGCATCGGCCTCCAGTGCGAAGGTGTCGCCGCGGAGCAGGAGGAAGGCGTCGCCGGCGACGAGTCGGTCGCGGCGTCCGGGCTCCTCGACCGTGAGCTGCTGCGAGTCACGGTCCACGTCGAGGCGGCAGCCCGTGCCCAGAGGCGGATGCCCGTGCACGGCGCCGTCGGCGAGGTAGACGAGGGTGATCCGGCCAGGCGGCAGCGGGAGGAGTCCTCCGGGGGTCAGCCGCACGCGGCGGGCGATCCCCACCCGCAGGTCCACCGTGCCGAGCACAGCGGACAGCGCATCCGCGTCCACCGTCACCATGCCTTCGGCAACGTCGGCTGCCATCCCCCTATTCCCCTTCGAATCGCTCACCTTGCTCCATTTCGGCGCCGGATGGGGCCAAGTGGGCGATTCGAAGCGGGATACGCTGGAGGGGTACCCCACCCGAGGAGTTCCGTGTTCCGCACCCCTGGCCGCCTGTACCGTGTCCTCGCGATCGCGGAGGCGATCACCTGGACCCTCCTCATCGCCGCGATCATCGCCCGCGCCGTCGGAGCCCCCGGTGGCGTCGTGACGGTCGGCGGCGGTATCCACGGGTTCGTGTTCCTCGCCTACGCCGCGACCGCCGTCCTCGTCGCGCTCAACCAGCGGTGGCACCCGGGCGTCGGTGTGCTGGCGGTCCTCAGCGCCGTCGTGCCGTACGCCACCATCCCGATGGAGATCTGGCTGCATCGCACCGGCCGTCTTCGGGGCGACTGGCGACTCGACGCCACCGACGACCCGCGTGACCGCCGCTGGTACGACCGCCTGATGCGCTGGTTCCTCCGTCGCCCCTGGGTGCTCGCGGTGCTGCTGGTCGTGGGCATCGTCGCGCTGTACGTGATCCTGCTGCTGGTCGGCCCTCCCGGGGGCAAGTGACCCCGGCCGCCCCGTCTGTGCGGCCTCCGCGTCAGCGGCGCGCGACGGGCTGCTGGAGTTCCGTGACCCAGTCCGACTGGTCCTCCCCGACGGCGCGGACGTAGAGCTCCCGACACGGCCCGGCGTGCACGAGGCCGCGCGCGACCACCTCGGTGTGGATGGCGTGCCAGCTCTGCGCGATCCGCTCCATCGAGCCGAGGTGCACCCCGCAGACGGCGTCCTCCTCGGCGGGGAGTTCGATGATCTCGATCCCGTCGGCGGCGGGGCCGGAGTAGGAGTATCCGGCGACGATCTCCATCCCGTCCGGCAGCGTCCGGTACTGGGCGATCGGGGTGGTGAGGGCGCCGCACTCGTCTCCGATGACCTCGGCCACGGCGTCGAAGGAGGGGCCGACGACCTCGGCGACCGCCGGCTGCTCGGCGACGACGGTGCGCACGGCCGCCAGGCGCACGGCGGGGAGGGGTTTCTGGACGATCTCGATCTGCGACATGTGCTTCTCCTTCTCGATGAGGTGGAGGCGCCGCTCCACATCGACGAGTCGCGCCGCGGCGAGCCGGTGCTCCTGCTCCACCTCGGCGCGCCGGATGCGCAGGAGTGCCGCGATCCGGTCGGCGTCGACGCCCTGGGCGAGGATCGCCGAGATGTCGTCGAGGCCGAAGCCGAGCTGACGCAGGGCGACGATCCGGTGCAGGCGCTCGAGCTGCGACGGGTCGTACGACCGGTAGCCGGTGAACTCGTCCACGTGGGCGGGGACGAGCAGCCCGGCCGTGTCCCAGTGCCGGAGCATCCGGTGGGTCACCTGGCCGATCTGCGCGAACGCTCCGATGGACAACATGTCTCTGTTCTCCCGTCTGACACCGTGTGAGAGTCAAGCATGGCGGCTCGCGGACATCTGACCGCCCGGCGGGAAAAACTTGAGCCTGTTCATATCAAGTTCATTTGACAGCGTTTCGGCCCCGGCGTACACTTGAGCCATCGCGACTCAGGTTTCCCTGATCGCCGCAGGTTTCCAGACCACTACAGACTTCCCAACAAAGGAGAGAACACATGGCACGTGCTGTCGGTATCGACCTCGGAACCACCAACTCCGTCGTCAGCGTCCTCGAGGGTGGCGAGCCCAAGGTCATCGCCAACGCCGAGGGCTTCCGCACGACCCCTTCGGTCGTCGCCTTCACCAAGGACGGGGAGGTGCTCGTCGGCGAGACCGCGAAGCGCCAGGCCGTCACCAACGTCGACCGGACGATCGCCTCGGTCAAGCGCCACATGGGCACCGACTGGAGCTTCGACGTCGACGGCAAGAAGTGGACGCCGCAGGAGATCTCCGCGCGCATCCTCCAGAAGCTCAAGCGCGACGCCGAGTCCTACCTCGGCGACACCGTGACCGACGCCGTCATCACGGTTCCGGCGTACTTCAACGACGCCGAGCGTCAGGCCACCAAGGAGGCCGGTGAGATCGCGGGCCTCAACGTGCTCCGCATCATCAACGAGCCGACCGCGGCCGCCCTGGCCTACGGCCTCGACAAGGGCAAGGAGGACGAGCTCATCCTCGTCTTCGACCTCGGTGGCGGAACGTTCGACGTCTCCCTCCTCGAGGTGGGCAAGGACGACGACTTCTCCACGATCCAGGTGCGCGCCACCGCCGGTGACAACCGTCTCGGTGGAGACGACTGGGACCAGCGTCTCGTCGACTACCTGATCAAGCAGTTCAAGGAGACCACGGGCGTCGACGTCTCGGGTGACAAGATCGCCCTGCAGCGCCTCAAGGAGGCCGCGGAGCAGGCGAAGAAGGAGCTCTCCAGCTCCACGTCCACGAGCATCAACCTCCCGTACCTGTCGCTGACCGACTCGGGCCCCGTCTCGCTCTCCGAGACCGTGACCCGTGCGAAGTTCGAGGACCTCACGAAGGACCTGCTCGACCGCACCAAGAAGCCGTTCGAGGACGTCATCCGCGAGGCCGGCATCAAGGTCTCCGACATCGACCACATCGTCCTCGTGGGTGGTTCGACCCGTATGCCCGCCGTCGCCGAGCTCGTCAAGCGCGAGACCGGCAAGGAAGCCAACAAGGGTGTGAACCCGGACGAGGTCGTCGCCGTCGGCGCCGCGCTGCAGGCCGGTGTCCTCAAGGGCGAGCGCAAGGACGTCCTGCTCATCGACGTCACCCCGCTCTCCCTCGGCATCGAGACCAAGGGCGGCATGATGACCAAGCTCATCGAGCGCAACACGGCCATCCCGACCAAGCGGAGCGAGACCTTCACCACGGCCGACGACAACCAGCCGTCCGTCGCGATCCAGGTCTTCCAGGGCGAGCGTGACTTCACGCGCGACAACAAGCCGCTCGGCACGTTCGAGCTCACCGGCATCGCGCCGGCTCCTCGCGGTATCCCGCAGATCGAGGTCACGTTCGACATCGACGCCAACGGCATCGTGCACGTGTCCGCGAAGGACAAGGGCACCGGCACCGAGAAGTCGATCGTCATCTCCGGCGGTTCGTCGCTGTCGAAGGAGGACATCGAGCGCATGGTGCGCGAGGCCGAGGAGCACGCCGCCGAGGACAAGGCGCGTCGTGAGGCTGCGGAGACCCGCAACCAGGCCGAGACCCTCGCCTACTCCATCGAGAAGCTCATCTCCGAGAACGAGGACAAGCTCCCCGAGGACGTGAAGACCGAGGTCAAGGCCGACGTCGATGCGCTCAAGACGGCACTGGCCGGCGACGACGACGAGGCTGTGAAGACCGCGTTCGAGAAGCTCAACCAGTCCCAGTCGAAGCTCGGCGAGGCGATCTACGCCTCCTCGCAGGCGGACGCCGCCGGCGCTTCGGCCGAGGGCGAGACCCCGACCGGTGACGCCCCCTCCTCCGACGAGGACGTCATCGACGCCGAGGTCGTCGACGACGAGGACGAGAAGAAGTAATCATGACGGACAAGAACTTCGACGAGAACGAGGTTCCGGAGGGGTCGGATGCTCAGGCATCCGGCCCCGTGCCGCAGAACCAGGACTCCCGCGAGGCGAAGGCCGCCGAGGGCTCGGACGAGACCCCGGTCGACGCGGCTGCCGAGGCGGAGGAAGGGCTGACGGTCGAGGACATCCTCGGTGCCGCGCAGACGGCGGATGCCGCCGCGGGCGACGCCGCGATCGCCGACGCCGAGAACGCCCTGCTGACCGACCTCAAGCGCCTGCAGGCGGAGTACGCGAACTACCGCCGCCGTACGGAGGAGCAGCGCCAGATCGAGATCGAGCGCGCGAAGGGGGAGGCCGCCAAGGGCCTCATCCCCGTGCTCGACGACCTGGCCCGCGCCGAGCAGCACGGCGATCTGGTCGAGGGCAGCCCCTTCGCCGTGATCGCCGAGAAGGTGCGCGCGGTCGTGGAGCGCCTCGGCGTGGTCGCCTACGGCGAGCAGGGTGAGGAGTTCGACCCCCAGCGTCACGAGGCGATCTTCCAGCAGCCGACCCCCGGCACCTCGAAGACCACGGTGCTCGAGGTCGTCGAGGTGGGCTACCGCCTCGGCGAGGTCGAGCTGCGTCCTGCGAAGGTCGTCGTCGCCGTCCCTGCGGAGTAGGTGATCGATGGCCAGCCAGGATTGGTTCGACAAGGACTTCTACAAGACCCTCGGGGTCTCGAAGGACGTCAGCGACGCTGACCTGAAGAAGACGTACCGCAAGCTCGCGCGCAAGTATCACCCCGACTCCAATCAGGGCGATGCGAAGGCCGAGGCCAAGTTCAAGGAGATCAGCGAGGCGTACTCGGTGCTCTCCGACGCCGAGCAGCGCAAGGAGTACGACGAGATCCGCGCCATGGGTTCGGGCGCTCGCTTCACGGCGAGCGGCTCGGGCGCCGGCGGGTTCGAAGACGTCTTCAGCCGGTTCGGACAGCAGGGGCGCGGCCAGACCGCCGACTTCGAGGACATCTTCGCGATGTTCAACCAGGGCCAGGGCAGCTCGTTCGGCGGTGGCCGGTTCGGGCAGCCGAGCGGCGGCTTCCGGGGCTTCGGTGGTCCGCAGCGCGGCGCCGACGTCACGGCCCGCACCACGCTGGACTTCAGCACCGCCGTGCAGGGCGAGACCATCACCCTGCAGGGAGAAGACGGCAAGCCGTTCAAGGTGAAGATCCCCGCGGGCGTCGCCGACGGGCAGAAGATCCGGCTGCGCGGCCGTGGTCGCCCCTCGCCGGACGGCGGGGAGAGCGGAGACATCGTGGTGCAGATCACGGTGCGTCCGCACCCGGTCTTCACGCGGGACGGCCTCAACCTCCGCGTGGTGGTCCCCGTGACCTTCACCGAGGCGACGCTGGGCGCGACCATCGAGGTCCCGACGCTCGGCGGCGACGTGGTGAAGCTGCGTGTGGCCCCCGGAACTCCGTCGGGCCGCGTGCTCCGCGTCAAGGGTCGGGGTGTCGCGACCGCGAAGGGGACCGGTGACCTGCTCGCCGAGCTCCAGGTCGCGGTGCCCACGCACCTCGACGACGCCGCGCGCGAGGCTCTCGAGCGGTTCCAGGAGCTGGAGCCGCAGGAGAACCCGCGGGCCGAGCTCATGGCGAAAGCCCGCCGTTGACGAGCACAGGCTTTCGCGTCGGGTCAGGCGCTTCCGGAAGGGAGTTGCCTGACCCGGCGCGACGGCCTGACGTGAAATCAGGAAGGAAGGCGTGATGGACGCGGACACCCCGGTCTTCGCGATCGCCGCAGCCGCCAAGCTCTCCGGCCTGCACCCCCAGACCCTCCGTCAGTACGACCGGATCGGCCTCGTGGTGCCGGGACGGACGCCCGGCGGCTCCCGTCGTTATTCTCACCGCAACATCGAGCAGCTGCGCGAGGTCGCCCAGCTCTCCTCCGAAGGGGTCAGTCTCCCCGCGATCGCCCGGCTCCTCGACCTGGAGGACGAGAACCGGATGCTGCGCGACCGTGTCGTCGCGCTGGAGGGCGCCCTCCGCGCCGAGCGCGAGAGCCGTCCCGGCGTGCGGGTGTTCGCCGCCGGATCCGCGGGGGTCGTGCCCATGCCGACCGGCCGCCGCATCCGCCGCTCGACCGAGCTCGTGCTCTGGAGTCCGCGCTCCGGAGCCTGACCGCGCACCCGGTGTGTATCCTGTCAACTGTTAACAGGAGGTCACCATGACGCAGACCGTCACGCGCGGGGAGTCGCTCGGAGCGCAGGTCGCGCGCGTGCTGCGCCAGCGCATCGTCCGAGGGGAGCTCGCTCCGGGGGCCCGGCTCACCGAAGAGGCCCTCGCCGAGGAGTTCGCCGTCAGCCGCGGTCCCGTGCGCGATGCCCTCACCCAGCTCAGCTTCGAGAAGCTCGTCGAGGTGCAGCGCCCGCGCGGCGTCTACATCGTGGGCCTCACGAGCGACGACGTCGACCAGCTCTACAGCCTCCGAGGCGCATTGGAGCAGCTCGCCCTGTCGCGCGCGATGCGGGTCGACGACGACGACCGGTGGCAGCCGATGGCCGACGCCGTCCAGCGCATGGCCGAGGCCGCGGACGCGGGTGACCATGCCGCCTTCGTCACAGCCGACCTCGACTTCCACTCCCAGATCTACGCCCTCGCCGATCACCCGCGGCTGGAGGGCGCCTGGAACCAGTACCTCCCCACGTTCACGGCGCTGCTCGAGGTCACGATCAACCACGACGAGGACCTGCACGAGTCGTCGGACGATCACGTGAAGCTGCTCGACGTCATGCGCACGGGAGCTCCGGAGGACGCCGCCGCGGTCCTCTCGGCTCACCTCGACGGCGCCCGGGAGCGGATGCTCCACGAGGTCGGCTCCCGCTGAGGCCGCCCCGTCCGCGAACTCCAGGCGTTCAGCGGACGGAAAAGAACGGTTCCTACCGTGGGGGCCAGGGCAAGAGCCCTGGTCCGCGCCCGCGCGGGTGTCCTGCCACGAAGGAAGAACCTCCTCATGACGAACACCACAGCCTCCGCCTCCTCCGCCTCGTCGCTCGGACTCCTCGTCCTGCGCATCGTCGTCGGCGCGATCTTCGCCGCCCACGGCGCCCAGAAGATCTTCGAGTTCACGATCCCCGGGACCATCGGCAGCTTCGCCGGCATGGGGGTCCCGCTCGCCGAGATCGCCGCGCCCGTCGTCGCCTTCCTCGAGCTCATCGGCGGGATCCTGCTGATCCTCGGACTGCTGACGCGTCCGGTCGGCATCCTCCTCGCCGTCGACATGCTGGTGGCCCTCGTGCTCGTGCACCTGCCCGCGGGCCTGTGGGTGACGGCCGGTGGCTACGAGTTCGTCGCCGTGCTCGGTGTGGCGGCTCTGGCGCTCGCGCTCACGGGGGCGGGCCGCTACTCCATCGACGCCGCGGCACTCCGCGGACGAGCACCGGCCTGGCTCGCCTGACGGGTCAGCCGCCCGCCTCGCGCGCCGGATCCACGCGGCGGACGAGGACCCATGTGTTGACGAGATCGGTGACCGTGTGGGTGAACTCGTCGAGCGCCGCCTGCGACAGCGCGAGGCCGCGTCCGCTCTCCGCCTCCTCGCCCGGCATCGACACCGCGTCCCAGTCGATCGGTGCCGGCGGGGCGGTGTCGCGGATGTAGGCGCGCAGCTCCTCCGCCGTCACGCGGACGTCGATGCTCAGGACGACGTCCGCGTGCTCGTTGTGCTGCGCGACGTTGGTCGTGACCTCGCTCAGCGCCAGGGTGAACAGCACCTGGTCCTGCGCCGGTACCTCCGGAGCCTGAGTCCAGAGCCGGTCGAGCTCGTCGAGGGCGCGGTCGACGAGGGCGAGCCCGGCGGGCCCGTCGATGTGGAAGGCCCGGATGTCAGCGTCCATCGAACGCCGATTCCGGCGTCGGGTAGTCGCGGAGCACGCGATCCAGGTTGGTGAGGTGGAGGACGGTGCGCACGGCCTCGGGGACGGCGGCGATGCGCAGATCGCCGCCGGCCACCCGGGCGCTCTTGAGGCCGCCCACCAGGGCGCCGAGGCCCGAGGAGTCGACGAACTCGGTGCCGCTGAGGTCGATCGCGATGCGCGGCTGCCCGGCGGCGACGAGGTCGCTCACCGCGTTGCGCAGCAACGGCGCGCCCGAGGCGGTCAGGCGCCCCGTGATCGCGACGACGGCGTACCCGTCCCTGGTGTCAGTGCTGACGTTCATTCGACTCCTTCTCGAGGACCTGCGCGGCGGGACCGCGATAGCGCGCCGCCTGGATGATGACGCTGAGGACGACCAGGTCGTACAGGACCCAGGCCGTGTTGACGAGGGTGCCGGTGCCGTCGCCCGTGCCGACGATGACCCGGGCGACCCCGATGACGAGGGCGACTACGAGTACGACCATGGCGGTGAGCTGCGGCCAGATCTCGCGCCAGGGGACGCCGCGCGGATCCCGGCCGTCCTTCCTGGTCACGGCGAAGGACAGCGGCCGGCCGAGCACGACGTTGGCGAAGGCCGTCCAGCACGCGCGGATCCACACGGGGAACAGCGCGAGCGAGTACTGCTGACCTCGCCAGGTCTTCACCCCCTTCGCGACCACGAGGAACAGCGCCTGGTTGACGAGGAAGTACGGCAGGAACCGCACGAAGAAGTCGACCGACCAGGCGGTGACGGGAAGCACCCCGAACACGAGATAGATCACCGGGGCGGCGAGGTAGACGATCGCGGCGAAGCCGGAGAGGTAGCTCCACATCGTCGCGAAGTACATGAGGCGCTGCCCCACCGAGAGTCCGCGCTTGGCCAGGGGGTTGTCGCGCAGCATCACCTGCAGCGTCCCCTGAGCCCACCGCAGCCGCTGCGTGAGCATCGTCCTGAGGTCTTCCGGGGCGAGGCCGTGCGCCAGGATCTCGTGGTGGTAGACGCTCTTCCAACCGAGGGCGTGCAGCTGCATCGCGGTCGCCATGTCCTCCGTCACCGAGATCGTGGCGAGGGGGAGGATCGGCTGGGCCTCATCGGCCCGGTCGAGGCGGAGCGCGTCGAGCAGTCCGCGGACCGCCTCGACGGCGGTGAGGGGGGAGAGGTCCGAGGCGGCCAGAGCGTCGAGCCCTGCCTCGTCCACGATCACCTGCCCGAGTTCGGCGTCGTGCTGCACCGGCAGGGACTCGATCACGGCGAGGTCGGCGCGGATGCCCTCGAGGTCGTGCGCCACGAGGATCCGGGAGGCGTTGTCGACAGCTTCCCCCACGCGCGCGGCGACCTCGGCGACGGAGTCGCCGCCGGCGAGCTCCTTCCGCCCGCGGGCGATCGCGATGCGGAGCGCCCCGAGTTCGGTGCCGAGCGCGGGGTCGGTGGCGGCCTCGGCCTCGCGAGCGATCAGCGCCTCGGAGGTCTTGAGCGCCCGCGCGGCGGAGTCGGTCACGTTCCGCACGTAACCCACGATGCCGAGCTGCATGAGCGCCTCGCGGCGGAGCACGGCGTTCGAGCCGCAGAAGAAGGCCGCGTTCCAGCCGTCCTTCCCCTGCTGGATCGGCCCGTAGAACAGCGGCGCCTGGCTGCCGAGCGGGTCGGCCTCGTCGACGTTCACGAACCACTGCGGCGTCTGCACGAGGGCGACTTCGGGATCATCGGCGAAGTAGCCGAGTGTGCGGTGCAGGATCAGCGGGTCGGGCACCTGGTCGGCGTCGAGGATGAGGAGGAACTCGCCGTCGGTCTGGAAGAGCGCGCTGTTGAGGTTGCCGGCCTTGGCGTGCCGGGGCTTGCCCGTCCAGTCCTCGGAGCGGGTGAGATAGCCGACGCCCGCGGCCCTGGCCTCGGCCTCGAGTTCGGGGCGGGAGCCGTCGTCGAGGATCCAGGTGGAGTGCGGATAGGCGATCCGCTTCGCCGCCCTGGCCGTCGTCATGACGAGCTCGATCGGCTCGTCGTAGGTCGTGATGAACACGTCGACGGTGCCCTGCGGCGGCGATACCGGTGCCGGGCGCTCCTTCGCGCGCCACATCGTGAGACAGAAGAGGAACGTGTCGATGAGGCTGTAGGTCTCGGCGATCACGAGCGGCACCGCGATCCACCAGGCCGACCAGTTCACCGACTCCAGCCACCGCCATGCGACGTAGTTCACGCCGAGCAGGACCGACAGCAGGGCGAGGACGCGGATGGTCGCGAACCGGGCGGTCACGCGTCCCTCCGCACGACCACGACGGTGATGTCGTCGGTGGCGCGCTCGTCGTTCGCGAGACGCAGAGCCTCGCCGACAGCACCGCCGGGGCCCATCTCTGCGAGGACGCGCTCGACGTGGCCGAACGGGTCGTCTGGATCGAGCACGTCGAGGAGTCCATCGCTGCAGCAGATGAAGGCATCGCCCGGTTCCAGGCGGGTGGTCACCGGAACCCGGGGGTCGACGAGGCCCATGCCCATGCCGAGGGGCAGGTTCGTGGAACGCAGCGGCGTCCACGACCCGTCCGCCCGGACGACGAAAGCGAGGCTGTGACCGGCGTCGATGACCTCGAGGTCTCCCGTCTCCGGCTGCAGCTCGGCGACGACGGCCGTGACGAACATCGACGTGTCCGCGAGATCGTCCTCGAGCAGGCGGTCCACCTCGATCACGGCGTCGGACAGCGAGCGCTCCGGCGCCGTCCGCAGGGAGGCGCGCACCGTGGCCGCGACCAGCGCCGGTCCCGTGCCCTTGCCCATCGCGTCGGCCAGGGTCACGCGCAGGGCCTCCCCGTGGCGTGAGAAGTCGTAGTAGTCCCCGGCGAGCGTTCCCCGTGGGGCGGCGCCGGCGGCGATCGTGTACCCGTCGATCTCCGGGTGCACCCGCGGGCGCAGAGCCCGCTGCACCACGGCGGCGTGGTCGACGTCGGCGTCCTGTGCCAGCTCCGTCTGCACCCAGAACGCGAGGTCGCGCAGGAGATCCTGCTGGGCGTCGGTGAAGGTGTGCGGCTCCGTGTCGAGCACGCACAGCGTCCCCACCGGCTCGCCGCCCGGCGCGTGCAGCGGATGGGCCGCATAGAAGCGGAGGTGCGGATCGCCGGTCACGAACGGGTTCTCGGCGAAGAGGTCGGTCGTGCTCGCGTCCTCCACCACCACCGTCCGGTCCTGCGACACGGTGTAGTCGCAGAACGAGTCCTGGCGCGGTGCCTCGTTCCCCCCGAGGCCGATCTGCGATTTGCGCCACTGCCGGTCGCGGTCGATCAGCGAGACGCTGACCATCGGCACGCCGAACATCTCCTTCGCCAGTCGTGCCACCCGATCCACCCGCTCATCGGGTGGTGTGTCAAGGATCCCCAGTTCCTCGAGCGCTGCCTGTCGCCGTCGCTCGTCGAACATTCCCCCGGCCCTCCTCCGTGTTTATTCCCCTCATCCTAGGGAGGAACCGCAGCCGGGGCACCAGGGCGTCCACGCGGCATTCAGGCGAACCACAGGAAACGGTTCTGCGCAAGCCCCGCGGAGAACCGCTTCTCCGGACCTAGCATCGCGCCAGGACGGAGCGCCGTGTCTGCGCGTCCTCGGAAAGGAGGCAGGTGGATGCCGCTCAAGACCCGCCAGCGGGACCGGTACAACCGCCGAGAGGCCCTCGCCGGCTATCTGTTCATCTCCCCCTGGCTCCTCGGATTCCTCATCTTCACGGCCGGCGCGATGGTCTACAGCCTGTACATCTCGTTCAGCAGCTACAACCTCGCCACGAACAGCGCCCGCCCGGTCGGCATCGACAACTACGCCAACCTCTTCGAGGATCCGCGGGTGGGCGTCTCGCTCGCGAACACGCTGTTCTATGTGGTGATGGCGGTGCCGCTGGAGATCGTGTTCGCGCTGATCCTCGCCCTGCTGCTCAACCGCGTCGGGCGGGGTGCGGGAGCGTTCCGCGTGCTCTACTACCTGCCGAAGATGACGCCGGCCGTCGCGACCGCCGCCGTGTTCTTCCTCCTCCTGAACGGCAACTCCGGGGCGATCAACCAGTTCCTCCGGGTGTTCGGCATCCAGGGGCCGCAGTGGCTCGTCGACCCCGCGTGGGTCAAGCCGAGCATCGTGATCATGACGCTGTGGACCGTCGCGGGGACCATGGTGATCTTCCTCGCGGCGCTGAAGAACGTGCCCGTCGAGCTGTACGAGGTGGCCTCGCTCGACGGGGCGGGACCGATCAGGAAGTTCTTCTCGATCACCCTCCCGATGATCTCGGGGGCGATGTTCTTCAACGTCATCGTGCTCTCGATCGCCGCGTTCCAGATCTTCGACCAGGCGTACCTGCTGTTCTGGCGGGATCAGAGCAACTCGTCACCGGAGGCGTCCCTCTTCTACGCGATCTACCTGTTCCAGCAGGCGTTCCGGCAGTTCAACTTCGGCTTCGCGGCGGCGATGGCATGGCTGCTCTTCGTCATCATCATGATCATCACGCTCATCCAGGTGAAGGTCGGCAACCGCTTCGTCTACTACGAGGGAGACCGCTGATGTCCCAGACCCTGCGTCAGGTCCCCGTCGAGGCGGAGCCCGAGAAGGCCCCGGGCACGTTCACGACCACCGTCGCCACCCGCTCGCGCTGGCGTCGTCGGCTGCGGCAGCCGAAGAGCCTCGCCGCCCGGATCGTGCTGAACATCATCCTCGTGCTGTTC
Source organism: Microbacterium paraoxydans (assembly GCF_019056515.1). NCBI lineage: Bacteria > Bacillati > Actinomycetota > Actinomycetes > Micrococcales > Microbacteriaceae > Microbacterium > Microbacterium paraoxydans. The sequence goes on along the minus strand of NZ_CP064873.1, from coordinate 3,197,799 downwards.
GCGCTGCTGTTCCTGTACCCGTTCGCGTGGCTCATCGCGGCGAGCTTCAAGCCCCGGGGCGAGGTATTCGACAACGCCCTCATCCCGAAGACGTTCGTGCCGGAGAACTACGTCGAGGTGTGGAATCAGCTCCCGCTGCTGAACTGGATGGGCAACAGCATCGCCATCGCGCTGCTCGCCGCCGGTGCCGTCGCGATCTCCAGCTCGATCGTGGCGTTCGGGTTCGCCTACTTCCGCTTCCCGGGGCGCGGCCTGCTGTTCGGCCTCGTGCTCGCGACGATGATGCTTCCCGGCGCGGTGACGATGATCCCGATCTACCTCATTTGGAAGGAGACCGGACTCCTCGGCACCTGGGTGCCGCTGTGGGGCATGAACCTCTTCGGCTCGGCCTTCTACATCTTCCTGCAGCGTCAGTTCTTCCTCGGCCTGCCGCGGGAGCTGTTCGAGGCGGCGCGGCTCGACGGGGCCAGCGCCTGGGGACTGTTCTGGCGGATCGCGATGCCGCTGTCGATCCCGTCGTTCGTCATCGTGTTCCTGTTCGAGTTCCAGGCCAGTTGGAACAACCTGCAGGCCGCCCTCATCTACCTCAACGCCGGATCGGTGGACGAGTTCACCGCGCCGCTCGGCATCGCGTACGCCATGACCAAGTACAGCCCCACCGCGGGCGGTCACGGCGACTACCAGTACGTCATGGTCGCCTCCCTCCTGGTGACCCTCCCGATGCTCATCCTCTTCGCCTTCGGGCAGCGCGCCTTCATCGAGGGCGTCGCGACCCAGGGGCGAAAGGGATGACGAACCACAGATCGAAAGGAGCAGTCATGCGCACACGCATGCTGGGAATCACCGCGGTCGCCGCGGCATCCGTCCTCGTCCTCGCCGGGTGCGGCGGGGGAGGGGGAGACGACCAGGCGGCCGACGCCGACTTCGGGGCGGAGCCGAGCGGCACGCTGAAGGCGTGGGGCTTCGAGAACGCCGACGACGTCGGCACCTCGCGCATGGACTACGCCGCCGAGCAGCTGAAGGACGTCGAGGTCGACCTCGACGCGACGGCCTTCGACGCGCAGAAGTTCACCACCCGCATCGCGAGCGGCGACGTGCCCGACGTGGTGCAGATGGATCGCCGGTACGTGACCACGTATGCCGCGCAGGACCTCATCATGCCGCTCGACGAGTGCTTCGCGGCCCAGGACGTCTCGCCGCGCGACCACTGGTACCCCTTCGTCGTCGACGACGTCACCTACGACGACGCGGTGTGGGCGGTGCCGCAGTTCTACCAGCCGCCGGCGATCCTGCTGAACAAGGCCGTGCTCGACGAGGCGGGGGTGACGGCGGACGAGATCGACACCTCGAAGCCCGACGTGCTGCTCGGCGCGATCGAGAAGATGTACCAGGAGTCCGGCGGTGTGCCCACGCGGCTCGGTTTCGACCCGGTCGCGACCGGTCAGGCCGGGCTGTGGATCCTCGGCATGGGCGGCCAGCTCAACGACGACAAGGGGGCGCCGACCCTGGACGACCCCAGCAACGTGGCCGGCATCGAGATGCTCAAGCAGATCACCGACGCGCAGGGCGGCTTCGCGGCCGTCAAAAGCTTCACCGACTCGTTCGACGCCTTCGGCGACCAGAACCAGTTCGTCGCGCAGCAGGTCGGGGCGCAGGTGAACGCGCAGTGGTACCCGAACGTGCTGAGCCCCTACGCCGACCAGATCGACCTCGAGGCCGTGCCGTTCCGGAACGCCGACGGGGAGCCGTTCTCGGTCGCCTCCGGCACCGCGTTCGTGATCCCGGCCGGCGCGGAGAACCCCGCGGCGGCGTGCGCGTGGATGGTCAACCTCACCTCCGACGACGCGTGGAATGCGGCGGGTGAGGCGCGTGCCGAGACCCTGAAGACCGACGGGGGGATCAACACCGGGCTGTTCACCGGGTCGCCGTCCGCCGACCAGTCCATCCGTGAGACCTTCGTCACCGACAGCGGCAACGCCGGCTTCGACCAGGTCATCTCCACCTACTACGACGTGGTGGACTACGGGCAGTCGTTCGGCTCCTCCCCGGCGGGCCAGGAGATCCAGAACGAGCTCAACAACGCCATCACGGCGGCGCTGCTCGGGGACAAGTCGCCCGAGGACGCGTTGAAGGAAGCGCAGGAGGCCGCGATGCGGGCGTACGAGAACGCCACGGCCGGCTAGCCCGGCCAGACGCGGAGGCACGGCGCCAGGCGGGCATCCCCGCCTGGCGCCGTCCTTCGCGCAGGCGGGCGTGGATGATGGAGGCCTACCGATCGGAGGCCGACCATGGACCAGCGTGAGCTCGACGAGCGGATCCGCGACTACTACGAGGAGCAGTTCGACGAATCGGTGCGGTTGACGACCCGGTCGGCGCAGGGGCCGCTGGAGCACCAGCGCATCCAGGAGCTGATCGCGGAGCACCTCGCCGAGGGTCGCGTGATCGATGTCGGAGGCGGGGCGGGCGTCCATGCGCGTTCGCTCCTCGACCGCGGACATCGGGTCACCCTCGTCGACCCGGTGCGGGGTCATGTCCGGAGTGCGGCGGAGCGAGGTGTGGACGCCCGCGTGGGCGACGCGCCAGTGTTGACTGTTAACAGTCAACACTGGTAGCCTCGCGGTGTCGACAACACGGTCGACCCACGTAGAGGAGCAAAGATGCCCCGCATGCGCATCACTCGGGCGGCCGCTGCCTTCGCCGCCCTCGCCGCCACCGCTCTGGTGCTGTCGGCCTGCACGAAGGTCGACGAGAGCGAGGGGGCCGCCTCGACCTATCCCGAGGACGACATCCGGTTGATCATCCAGGCCAACCCCGGTGGCGGCTCCGACCTGTCGTCCCGCGCGCTCGCCACCGAGCTCGAGAAGATCCTCGGCGTCAGCGTGATCCCGGAGAACATGCCCGGCGCCGCGGGAGCGCTCGCGATGGAGTACGTCGGCTCGCAGGATCCGGACGGCTACGTCATCGGGTTCGCCCCGGTCGAGATCGCGATGCTCAACACGACCCAGAGCGCCGACGTGCTGCCCGACGACTTCGACCTGCTCGGACAGATCATGCTCGCCCCCGGCGTCATCACGGTGGGTGCCAACAGCGGCATCGAGACCCTCGACGACCTCGTCACCCAGGCGAAGTCCGGCGCGGTCACGGTCGCGAACTCCGGCGCCGGCTCGATCTGGGAGGCCGCCACCCTCGGTCTCGGCAAGGCCACGGACGCCGACTTCACCCCCGTCCCCTACGACGGTGGCGCCACGGCGGTCGCGGCCGCCGCGTCCGGTGAGACCGTCGCCGCCGTCTCCGGACTCGGCGAGGCCCTCGCGCAGGGCGAGGCCGTCCGCATCCTCGCGGTCATGAACGACGAGCGTCACCCGGACGCGGAGGACGTCGAGACGGTCGAGGAGGCCATCGGCGAAGAGGTCGTCTTCGGCGGCTGGGGCGGCATCTACGCACCGGCCGGCCTGCCCGACGACGTGCACGACGCCCTCGAGGCCGCCGTCAAGGAGGCTGTGGAGTCCGAGAGCTACCAGAAGTTCCAGGCGGACGCCGGCAACCTCGTGGTCTACCGCGACTCCGCGGAGTGGACCGGGTTCGTCGACGACCAGTTCGCCCTGTTCCAGGACCTCCTGGGCTGAACACCCCCGGTGGGGTCGGCACGCGCCGGCCCCACCGCGTCCTCCGACGAAGGAGCACCATGACCAGCCCCGACACCGCGGCCGAGTCGGCCGCGCCGGGCGGCTACGAGGGGGCGACCGCCTCGCGACCCCTCGAGATCGCGTTCGCCGCCGTCGCCCTCGCGATCACCGCCGGCTATCTCTTCCTCGCCACGCAGATCCCGCTGCGCCGCGAGGCCGCCCCCGGACAGATCGACGCCCGCTTCTGGCCGCTCGTCATCGGCGTGACCGGCGTCGTGATCGCGATCGCCCTGCTCGCCGTCGCGATCACGCGACCGGCACCCACGCGGGAGGATCTCGAGCGCATCCAGCCGGGCGGCGTCCTCCGGGTGGTCGCGACGATCGCGATCGCCGGTGCCTTCATCGCACTCTGGTCCCTCGGCTCGGTCATCCTCTTCGGCTACCGGATCGAGGTCTTCCCGATCGCCTGCGCCCTGCTCATGGCCGCACTGATGCTCCTCTACGGCCACCGCCGCTGGCTGAGCCTCGTCATCTACTCCGCCGCCGTCACGGCGTTCGTCTACGTCGTCTTCGGCATGCTCCTGAGGATCCCCCTGTGAACGCGCTCCTGGAGGGGCTGAACTCGCTCCTCGACATCTCGATCCTGCTGTACATGGCGGTCGGCCTCGTCCTCGGCTTCATGGTCGGCGCCTTCCCCGGCATCACCGCGACCATGGCCGTCGCGCTCGCGGCCGGCTTCACCATGACCCTCGAACCCGTGCAAGGCCTCGCGGTGCTGCTGACGATCTACGTCGCGGCGAACTTCGGCGACCGGGTGCCGTCCATCCTCATCAACACACCAGGGACTCCCGCCTCCATCGCCACCACCCTCGACGGCTATCCGATGGCGAAACAGGGCAGGGCCGGTCTCGCGCTGACGATCTCCGCGATCGTGTCGGCCGTCGGCATCCTCGCCTCGCTCGTGCTCTTCTCGGTCGCCGCCGTGCCGATCGCCAGCTTCGCCCGGGACTACTTCAAGTCGCCCGAGCTGTTCGCGCTCGTCGTCTTCGGCATCGCGATCATGATCGGCATCTCGTCCAAGTCGATGCTCAAGGGCATCCTCGCGGGCCTCTTCGGACTCATGCTCGGCAGTGTCGGAACGTACGCCGCCACGGCCGACCAGCGCTTCACGTTCGGTGTGCTGGAACTCGTCGAGGGCGTGAACTTCATCGCCGTCATCATCGGCCTCTTCGGCATCGCCGAGCTCTTCGACCAGCTCCTCACGCACCGGAAGTCGCACGTCCGGCCGATCTCGAGCCTCGGGCGGTGGTGGCCGAACCGCGCCGAGCTGAAGCAGAGCGGACGGGCCACCGCGGTCGGCGGCGCGGTCGGCCTCGGTGTCGGCCTCATCCCGGCGGCCGGCGGCGACATCGCCGGGCTCATCGGCTGGGAGCGGGCGCGCAAGGCGTCGAAGCACCCGGAGATGTTCGGCAAGGGGTCGATCGAGGGCGTCGCCGCGTCCGACACCGCCTCCAGCGCCACGCTCGGCGGCTCGCTGACCACCACGATGGCACTCGGCATCCCCGGAGACTCCGTGATGGCGGTGATGATCGGGTCGATGATCATCTGGGGCATCACCCCCGGGCCCACGCTGTTCACCAACCGCCCCGACCTCGTCGTCTCGATCGTCGGGATCATGCTCGTCGCGACCCTCCTGTCGCTCGCGCTGAGCCTCGTGCGGATGAAGGGCATGGTCAAGCTGCTCGACGTGCCGCAGCCGTATCTGTGGAGCGGCATCCTCATCTTCTGCATCATCGGCACGTACGCCACCTCGAACAGCCTGTCGACGGTCGTCACGATGCTCGTCTTCGGTGTGGTCGGCGTGCTGCTCAAGCGCATGCAGGTCCCGGCAGGACCCGTGGTCCTCGGTCTCCTGCTCGGTCCGCTCGCCGAGGAGAACCTCGCCCGCACGCTGGCGATCCTGCCGACGCGGCCGTTCTTCGAGGTCGTCAGCCCGATCGCCCTCGTCCTGCTCGCGCTCGCGGTGCTGTCGATCGTCGTGCCCGCGATCCGCGCCGCCCGCACGCCCCGCGCCGAGCGGGCCTCGTTGGAGGACTCGATCCTCCACACCGACAGCATCGTGCAGATCGAGAAGGCGCACGACGAGCTCGCGGCGCAGCCCGACCTGCTCACCTCCACCGTCCGCAACGTCGACGCCGGTGCGCGCCGGGGACGCGCCGACCGCAAGAACCGCAAGAGCACGACCCCCGAGGAGACCGAGAAGTGACCCGCTACGACATCCTGACCGCCGTCCCGACCGCGTTCCACCGCGACGGGACCCTCGACCTCGACGGGTCGCGTGCGATCTTCCGGTTCGTGGCCGACTCGGGGAACGAGGGCGCCTTCGTCCTCGGCACCACGGGCGAGTTCCCCGCCGTGGACGCGGACGAGTTCCGGGCGCTCGTGGGTGCCGCGCTGGAGGAGCTGGCGGACCGGATGCGCGTCATCGTGCACGTCGGACAGCCGAGCACCTTCGAGGCCGTGCGCCTGGTCGGCATCGCGAAGGAGCTGGGGGCCACGGAGTTCGCGGCCCTCACCCCCTACTACCTGCGTGCCACGGACGACGCGATCCTCGACTACTACCGCGCCGTCTCGGCAGCCGTGGGGGAGGGGCGCCTCTACGTCTACATCTATCCCGCGCGCAGCGGGAACCCCGTCTCGCCGGAGCTGCTCGTGCGCATCGCCGCCCTGCCGAACGTGGTCGGGGCCAAGGTGAGCGAGCTCTCGCTCGACGACATCGCGGCGTACCGCGCGGTGGTGCCGGCCGACTTCGAGCTCTACACCGGCGCCGACCGCGACCTCATCGCAGCCGTCGAAGCGGGCGCGCAGGGCGTCGTCTCTGGTGTCTCCTCCGTGACGCCGAAGCCCTTCCGCGCCCTTGCCGAGGCCGGACGCTCCGGCGATGCGGACGCCATCGCCGCGGCACAGGCCGCCGTGGACGACGTCGTCGCGCTCATCGGCGGCGACATGGCGCGCATGAAGGAGGCGTACCGCGTGCTCGACGTCGTGGACACGCACTGCCGTATGGCCATAGCCGAGCCCTCCGCCGACCAGCGGGCGGCCGTCGCGCAGGTCGTGGCCGCGCACCGCTGACGCGAATCCGGGACACGCACGGACGGGATGCCGCGGCCTTCGGGTCGCGGCATCTCTGCGTATCCCCTCGCTTGCTTGTCTGACAAGTAGCGGCGACCGGATGGTCACTTGACGACAGGTACGCGGACTGTCTAGGCTCATGAGCGGGAATTCCGCCGATGTCGCGAAGGAGCGAACGGAACATGTCAGACAAGATCGAGATCACCGGGTCCGACTTGTCGGACGCGCTCGCGCGCCGTCTGGCTCAGCACCTGCAGCGCTCCGGGCTGGAGATCGGCGACCCGCTGCCCACCGAGGCCGAGCTCGGCGCCGTCCTGGAGGTGGGACGGCAGCGTATCCGCGAGGCCCTCAGTGTCCTCGAGGCGTTCGGCATCGTGGTGTCCCGGCAAGGGGCGCGCCGGGTCTGGCGAGGATTCCGCGCCGCCGATCTCGCCACCCGCTGGATCGGCTTCGTCGACGACCCGGAGGCCGCCACCCGGGAACTCCTGGAAGTGCGTCACGCGCTGGAGACGTCTCTGCTGCCTCTGGTGATCCCGCGCCTGCAGCCGAGCGACCTGGCCCGTCTGCGGCTGCTCTCGGAGGAGATGGTGGAGCGCGCCCTGCGCAACGAGAGCTTCGCCGAGCTCGACCAGCAGTTCCACCGCGGGCTGCTCGCGCCGATGGGCAATGCGTTCGTGGATCAGTTCCTGCAGTCCTTCTGGGTCGTCTTCGCCGCCGCGCGACGCGAGGAGCCCGTCGAGGAGGATCCCGCCATCGCCGCGATGCACGGTCGCATCATCGATGCGATCGAGGCCGGCGACACCCGCCGGGCCGTCCATGAGCTGGACGCCCACTTCTACGGTGTCCGCAACCGCTATCCGGACATCGACTTCGGCACCACGGCCGCGCTGCCGGTCTGACCCTCCCCGCACCGGCGCGTTCTGCCGCACCCGTCTTGAAATCGATTTCGCACGACCCTCATCTGATCGACGAAGGAGTACGCATCATGAGATCCACCCGAATCCTCCCCGCCCTGGCCGCCCTCGGCGTCGTCGCCCTCGCCACCGGCTGTGCCAGCAGCGCCCCGTCAGGGGAGGGCGACGGCCCCGTCGAGATCACGTACTGGCTCTGGCAGGACGACGCGACCGACCCCACCTGGACAGAGCTCGCGGATGAGTTCAACGGCGCACAGGACGACGTGAAGGTCGTTCTGGAGACGATCCCGCTCGACCAGTACCAGAACCAGCTCGTGTCCTCCGCGATGAACGGCACCGGGCCGGACGCCGCCCGCAGCAAGGACTGGTGGCTCGGGCAGTTCGCGCCGCAGGGCGCCATCGCCGACCTGACCTCGTACGTCGACGGCTGGGACGCCTCGGACGACGTCGTCGACTCGCTCTGGGCGACGGGTCAGCTGCCCGGCGAGGACGCGGTGTACATGCTGCCCCACCAGTACACGACGCTCTACCTCTACTACCGCACGGACTACTTCGAGGAGCTCGGGCTCGAGGCGCCGCGCACCCAGCAGGACCTCCTCGACGCGGCGGCCGCCCTCACCGGTGACGGCCGGTACGGCATCGACGTCCGCGGCGGTGCGGGCGGACAGGACCAGTGGCTCGCGTGGATGTACGCCGGCGGGGCGTCGGTCGTCGACGACTCCGGCGAGGTCGTTCTGGACGACGCGAAGGGCGTCACGGTGAACGAGGACTACCTCCGCATCGTCACCGACCTGCAGGCGGCGCCCCCCGGATCGATCACGGCCGCCTTCGCCGACGTCAAGACGAACTTCGTCGAGGGCCTCACCGGCATGATGATCCACCACCCGGGTTCCCTGAAGGAGCTGCAAGGGGTCTTCGGCGACAAGCTCGGCGTCGTCCCGATCCCCACGGCCGACGGCGAGCCCGGCGCGACGCTCGGCAGCATGAGCGGCAACGTCATCCTCGAGGGCTCCGACAAGAAGGACGCCGCCTGGGAGTGGATCTCCTGGCTGAGCGAGGAGGCGCAGATGGAGAAGATCTCCGCCTCGCCGCAGGGTCAGCTGCCGGTGCTCGAGTCGGTCATCGACACCGAGGCGTACTCGTCCGACCCGCAGCTCGCGGTCGCCGTCGACGCGATCCCCACCGCCAAGACCTGGCCGGCGCTGGAGGGGGTGGCCGAGCTCGCCGCGAAGGAGTGGAACCCGCTCATCCAGCAGGCGTTCCAGGGCGAGATCAGCAGCCAGGACGTGCTGACGAAGATGTCCGACGTGCTGCGCTGAGGACCGACATGGCAAGCTCCACCCTCACGGAAGCGGTCGTCACCGGCCGGCCGGCCCCGCGCCGGCCGGTGACCCGGCTCCGGCGACGTGCGCGCCGCGGCTCGGTCGCCCCCCTCGTCCTGCTCGCGCCGGCGATCGTGCTCGTCGCGGTCTTCGCCGGGTACCCGCTCGTCCGCTCGATCTGGTTCTCGTTCAACGACGTGAGCGTCTTCACCGGCGTGCTCGAGTTCGTCGGGTTCCAGAACTTCGCCAGCGTCATCGGTACCGCGGAGTTCGTCCCCACGCTGGGCCGCACGGCGTTCTGGACCTTCGGTGCCGTCGCGCTCCAGCTGATCGGCGGGCTGTCGCTCGCGCTCATGCTGAACAACCGCTTCCCCCTGCGGGGCGTGTACCGCGGGCTCATCATGATCCCGTGGGCGACGCCGAGCGTCCTGGTCGCGCTGATGTGGAAGTGGATCCTCGACCCCAACAACGGCGTCCTCAACCAGTGGCTGCTGAACGCGGGGATCATCGACGCGCCGATCGAGTTCCTCTCGCAGAACAGCACCGCGCTGCCGACGCTCGTGATGATCGACGTCTGGCAGGGCATCCCGCTCTTCGCCATCATGATCCTCGCGGCACTGCAGAGCGTGTCCGGCGAGCTCAAGGAATCGGCGCAGATCGACGGGTGCGGCCCGGTCGGCGTGTTCCGCCACGTCGTGCTGCCCGCCATCCTCCCGACGATCCTCATCACGACGCTCCTGCGCCTGATCTGGACCTCGAACTACGTCGACCTCATCTTCATCCTCACCGGCGGCGGGCCGGGCACCTCCTCGACGACCCTGGCGCTGGAGTCCTATCTGACGACCTACAAGGCCAGCGACTTCGGCGCCGGCGCGGCGTACGCGGTCATCCAGGCCCTGTTCCTCGCCGTCTTCATCGCGCTCTACGTGCGCCTCACCCGGAAGGACACCACGCGATGAGCACGACAACCGCTCCCGTCCGCTTCGGCCGTCTCGCGGGACGGACCGGCTTCGCGATCGCCCTCCTCGGCGTGCTCGCGATGGTGCTCGGTCCCTACATCGTCATGTTGCTGACGTCGCTCACGCCCCGGGACGAGCTCGCCGGCGCCGGAGCGAACCTCATCCCCTCCGAGTTCACGACCGCGTCCTACGCCGAACTGCTGTCGACGACGCCGTTCCTGACCTATCTGCGGAACAGCCTCACCGTCGCCGCGATCGCCGTCCCGGTCACGCTCGTCGTCTCCACCGGCGCCGCGATCGCGATGTCGCGGTTCGACTTCCGCGGCCGCGGGGCCGTGATGATCGGGCTGCTGCTCGCGCAGATGTTCCCCGCCGTGCTGCTCGTGATCTCGCTGCAGGGGCAGCTGCGCGGGATGGGGCTGATGGACACGACGCTCGGTCTCGCGCTCGTGCACGCCGCGTTCGCCACGCCGTTCGCCACCTGGCTGCTCAAGGGGTTCGCGGACTCCATCCCCCGGGAGATCGAGGAGGCCGGCCAGATCGACGGGGCCTCGTCCGCGCAGATCGTCCGCATCCTCCTGCTGCCCCTGCTGCGGCCCGGGATGGTGGCGGCGGGAACCTACGCGTTCATCCTCACCTGGAATGAGTTCCTCTACGCCCTCACCTTCACCTCGCAGACGGCGACGCGCACCCTGCCGGTCGGGCTGCACCTGTTCATCGGCGAGTACCAGATCCGGTGGGACCTCCTCACCGCGGGCGGCGTGCTCTCGGTGCTCCCCGTCGTCGTCGGCTTCCTCCTCGTGCAGAAGCGCCTCGTCGCCGGTCTCGCCGCCGGCGCCGTCAAGGGCTGAAGCTCCCGTCCCCTCCTCGTCGTCCCGGAAGGACCACGCATGAAAATCGAATCGATCGACCTCCAGCTCTCCCGCATCCCCCTCCCCAAGGGGCCGTGGGGAGACCAGATCCATCGGGTGACCCACATCGAGATCATCCTCGCCGACATCACCACCGACACCGGGCTGGTCGGCACCGGCTTCAGCCACACGTCTGGTGTCGGCGGTCAGATGATGATGGCGGCGCTGCGTGAGCTCATCCCCACGCTCATCGGCCGCGAGGTCAATCCGCGGGCCGTCTGGCAGCACTCCTGGCAGCACCTGCGCGACAACGGCCCCGGCGGGACCACTACGCTCGCCCTCGCCGCGATCGATGTGGCGCTGTGGGACCTGCTGGGGCTGCACTACGAGCAGCCGCTCGCGAAGCTCCTCGGCCAGGTGCGCGACCGGGTCGCACTGTACGGCAGCGGCATCAACCTGAACCTGTCCGCCGAGGAGGTCGTCGAGCAGGTCAAGGAATGGAAGGCCGACGGGTACGCCGCCGGGAAGGTCAAGGTCGGCAAGCCGGACCTCGAAGAGGACGTCTACCGGCTCACCAAGATCCGCGAGGCGGTGGGCGAGTATCCGCTCATGGTCGATGCGAACCAGGGATGGACGTACGGGGAGGCGGTCCGGGCGGTCACCCGGTTCCGCGACCTCAACCTCTACTGGGTGGAGGAGCCGCTGCGCGTGGACGACGTCGCCTCGCATGCGCGCCTCCGGGCCCGCTCGCCGATCCCGATCGGGCTGGGGGAGAACGTCTACACGCTCCAGCAGTTCAACCAGTACCTCCTCGCCGACGCGTGCGACTTCATCCAGGCCGACGTCGGTCGCGTGGGCGGCATCACGCCCTACATGGACATCGCCGCCCTGGGCCGGGCGTACAACGCCCCGATGACGCCGCACTTCGTGATGGAGCTCACGGCGAACGTGCTCTGCGCGGTGCCCAACGCCCTGTTCGGCGAGATGACGGACGGGGGCACGCTCAGCGACCTCGGCGTCATCGTGCCGCAGCGGCCGCAGAACGGGTTCTTCGTCCCGACCGGAGCGCCGGGGAACGGCCTGGAGTACGACCGCGAGAACCTCGCGCGGCACGCGGTGAGCTGAGGGAGACGAACGACATGACGGACATCTTCGACCTCACCGACCGCATCATCCTGGTCACCGGCGGCCTCGGCCAGATCGGATCGGCCTTCGTCCGGGAGCTCCACGGACGCGGTGCCCGGGTGGCCGTGGCATCGCGCACCGTCGACGCCGCACGCCTGCAGGAGGTGTTCCCCGAGATCGCCGACAGCCCGCGCCTCCTCGGCGTCTCCGTGGACATCGTCTCGAAGGACAGCGTCGAGGCCGGCCTCGACGCGATCGTCGAGGCGTGGGGTGCGGCGCCGGACGGCGTGATCAACAACGCCGGTCTGGACACCCAGCCGAGCGCGCCCCCCGAGGTCTCCGGGCCCTTCGAGGACTTCCCCCTCGAGGTGTTCCGGGAGGTGGTCGACGTGAACCTCGTCGGCACCTTCCTCGTCACGCAGGCCGCCGGCGCCCGGATGCGCGCGGCCGGCACGCCGGGCTCGATCATCAACGTCGGCTCGATCTACGGGATGGTGTCGCCGGTGCAGGACATCTACGCCTACAAGGAGGAGCAGACCGGGGTGCCGTTCGTGAAGCCGGTGGCCTACTCGGCGGCGAAGTCGGGGCTGTACAACCTCACCCGGTACTGCGCGACGTACTGGGGCCGACAGGGCATCAGGGTCAACACCCTCACCCCCTCCGGCGTCGGTCGGGACACGCAGGACGCGGCGTTCCAGCAGAACTACACCGCGCGCATCCCGATCGGACGCATGGCGGAGGCGACCGACTTCAACGGGGCCGCGGTCTTCCTACTCTCGGATGCCTCGCGCTACATGACCGGAGCGAACCTCGTCGTGGACGGGGGTGGACCGCATGGTGACCACCGCGGCGGACCTCGGGGTGCTGATGGCGGCGATCGCCACTCCCTACGACGCGGACGGGGCGGTGGACACCGGACTGCTCTCGACGCTCGTGGAGGACTACGTCTCCCGCGGCGTCGAGGGGATCTACTGCTGCGGGTCGTCGGGGGAGGGTCTCCTCCTGTCAGCGGATGAACGGACCGCGGTGGTGGAGACCGCCGTGCGCGCCGCCGAGGGGCGCATCCCCGTCGTCGCCCACGTCGGCGCGCTGTCGACGCGGGAGGCGATCGAGCTCGGACGGCGGGCGCAGCGCGCCGGCGCCTCCGCCCTCTCGATGATCCCGCCGATCTACTACTCCTTCGGCATCGAGGCCGTCCTCGACCACTACCGCGCGGTGCTGGACGCCGTGGACCTCCCGCTGATCGTCTACAACATCCCGCAGTTCACGGGGACCGAGTTCACGCTGGAGACGGCCGGAGAGCTCTTGGGCGATGATCGCGTGATCGGTCTCAAGCAGACCGCGCACAACATGTACGCCCTCGAGCGCATGAAGGCGGCGTTCCCCGACAAGGCCTACATCAACGGGTTCGACGAGGTGTTCGTGCCCGCGCTCGCCGCCGGTGCCCGCGGGACGATCGGCACGACCGTGGGGCTCCAGGTCGAGCTCTTCCAGGCGGCGCGGCGCCTCCTCGACGCCGGCGACCTGGTCCGAGCGCAGCGGGTGCAGAGCCGGATCAACCATGTCATCGCCGAGCTCGTCGCGGTCGACGTCTTCCCCGCGGCGAAATACCTCTCCGGTCGCAGCGCGGGAGGTGCAGGAGCGCTGGGGGACTGCCGTCGTCCGTTCCGACCGCTCTCGGAGGCGGCTCGGACCCGGCTCGATGCTCTCGGAGCGACTCTCGATCGATTCCTCGCGGAGGGCTGAGGCTGAAACCGGTTACAGTGGGTGCCCATGGCCACGATCTACGACGTCGCGCGGCGGGCCGGCGTCTCCCCGGCCACGGTCTCGCGCGTCTTCAACGGCACGAGCGTGTCGGAGGAGAAGGCGGCGGCGGTGCGGGCGGCGGCCGAGGAACTGCGCTTCACCCCGAACCGGACGGCGCGTACGCTGCGGACCCAGAGCTCCGAAGTCATCGCCCTGGTGATCCCGGACATCGAGAACCCGTACTTCACCGAGATGGCGCGCGGCGTGGAGGATGCGGCGTCCGAAGCGGGGTATTCCGTCGTGCTGTGCAACTCCGACGCCCAGGCCGAGAAGGAGGCGACGTACCTCCGGATCGCGATCGCCGAGAACATGTCGGGCGTCATCATCGCGACGGCGGACGAGCACTCGGATCTGGGGCCGGTGCGGGCGACGGGACGGCCGGTCGTCGCGGTGGACCGTCGCACGGACGCCGACATCGACGGTGTGGTCATGGCCAACCGGGAGGCGGGCGCCGCAGCGACGCAGAGCCTGCTCGACGCCGGGTATCGGCGCATCGCGTACATCGGTGGCCCCGCGCACATCGACACCGCGGCGGAGCGTGCGGAGGGCTGGCGGGAAGCGCTCTCGGCGATGGATTCCGATCATGACCTCTCCTCGCTCCAGCGCTTCGCCACGTTCCGCGTCGACGGCGGGCGCGCGGCCATGGAGGAGCTCCTCGCGCTGCCGGAGCCGCCGGACGCGGTGGTCGCCGGGAACAACCTCATCGGTGTCGGCGCGATCCAGGTCCTCACGGAGCACGGACTCACCCCGCCGCAGCTCGGCGTCGCGGTGATCGGGTCGCTGCCCTTCACGACGCTGTCGCCGTCCGCCGTCACCGTCGTGAGGCTCCCCGCGCGCCTCATGGGTGTGACGGCGGCGCGGATGCTGCTGGATCGTATCAAGGGCGACGAGCAACCGGCCCGGACGATCGTCCTCTCCGGCGAGGTGCAGCGCGCGGCCGCGCGCGCCTGAACGGGGCGTCGCTACTGCGAGCGCCAGAATCGCGCCGCGAGGTTCGTCATCTCCTTGTCGAGATCGTCGACCTTCACCTCCAATCGATCGAGGCGGTGATCGAGGCCGTCGAGCCGCGCGGTCATCTCGCCACGGAGGCCGATCATCTCGCCACGCAGCCCGATCATCGCCCCGTGCAGCGCACCCATCGCCGCGCGCAGCCCGCCGACCTCGCGCATCATCACTGCGTGCAGCGCCGCCAACGCCCCGTGGAGTCCGCTGACCTCGTTCGTCATGTCGGTGCGGAGGCCCGCGGTCTCGGTTGTCGTGTCGGTGCGGAGGGTGCCGATCTCGGTGGTCATGTCGGTGCGGAGGGTGCCGATCTCACTGCGTAGTCGTGTGGTCTCGGTGGTCATCTCGGTGCGAAGGGTGCCGATCTCGGTGGTCATCTCGGTGCGGAGGGTGCCGATCTCGGTGGTCATGTCGGTGCGGAGGCCGGAGATCTCGGTGGTCATCTCGGTGCGGAGGGTGCCGATCTCGCCGGTCATCTCCCCACGCAGCCCGCCGATCTCCGCACGGAGCACGCGGCCGAACTGCGTCGTCATGAGGGTCATGCCGCCGAGCATCGTCGTCACGAAGATGCCGATCAGCGTCCATACCTGTGGGTCATTCAAGGGCATGCCTCGAGTCTCGATCGGAGGGGTCAGGATGTCACGGTATTCCGGTGCTGAACCGGCGTTTTTCCGGCCGGAGGCGAAGACTGTGGAGACTCTCGATATCGGTCCTCGTGGTGCAGAAGCGGTCGGCTCCTTGCGCCTTGAAATCGATTTCGCGTAGCCTGGGTCCAGGCCTGCACGGCCCGTCGGGATCAAAGGAGAGACCATGCGCTGCACCCTCGGGGTGGACATCGGCACGTCCAGCAGCAAGGGCGTCCTCGTGGACCCCGCCGGCACGATCCTCGCGACGGCGACCCGCGCGCACGATGTCTCCCGTCCGCAGTCCGGATGGGTCGAGATGGACGGCCGGATCTGGTGGGACGAGTTCGTCGAGCTGGCCACCGACCTTCTCGCCGCGGTCCCCGACGCGGAGGTCGTGGGCGTCGGCGTGAGCGGCATGGGCCCGTGCGTCCTGCTCACCGACGAGGACGACGAGCCCGTGCGCCCCGCGATCCTCTACGGTGTGGACACCCGTTCCACGGCGCAGATCGAGCGCATGACGGCGGAGCTCGGCGTCGAGGAGATCACCCGCGTGGGTGGCTCGACGCTCACCTCGCAGGCCGGTGGGCCGAAGCTCGCCTGGGTCGCCGACGAAGAGCCGGAGTCCTGGCAGCGCGCGCGGCGGCTCTACATGCCCGCCTCCTGGCTGGCCCGCAAGCTCACCGGCGCCTACGTCCTCGACCACCAGTCGGCCAGCCAGGTCTCGCCGCTGTACGACATCGAGCGCGAGCAGTGGCACGACCCCTGGTGGCAGCGGTTCGCCGGGACGATCGAGCAGCCCCCGCTGCGCTGGGCCGGGGAGATCGCGGGCACCGTGACCGCCGCTGCAGCGGACCTGACCGGCCTGCCCGAGGGGACTCCGGTCATCACCGGCACGATCGACGCCTGGACCGAGGCGGTGAGCGTCGGCGCCCATGAGGTCGGCGACCTCATGCTGATGTACGGCACGACGATGTTCCTCGTCGCGACCGGGGAGCAGACGCTCCGCACGCCCTCGATGTGGACGACGGCCGGCGCCTTCGCGGGCACGCGCAACCTCGCCGGCGGGTTGTCCACATCCGGAGCGCTCACCGCGTGGCTGAAGGACCTCTCCGGCGCCGACTACCCGGCGCTGCTCGCCGAGGCGGAGGAGTCGGGTCCCGGCGCGAACGGCCTGCTGATGCTGCCGTACTTCGCCGGTGAGCGCACCCCGATCCAGGATCCCGACGCCCGCGGCGTCATCGCCGGGCTCACCCTCCGGCACACCCGAGGAGACCTCTATCGCGCGGCCCTCGAGGCCACCGCGCTGGGCGTGCGCCACAACGTCGAGACCATGCGAGCCGCCGGCGCCGACATTCGCCGCATCGTGGCGGTCGGCGGCGGCACGCAGGGACGGCTGTGGCTGCAGATCGTCTCGGACATCACCGGGCTCGTGCAGGAGGTGCCGCAGACGACGATCGGCGCGAGCTACGGGGCCGCCTTCCTCGCGGCGACCGCCACGGCCGCCGACGGGGCCGCGCCCGCGATCACCGACTGGAACCCCATCGCCGACACCGTCCGCCCGGACGAGGCGCTGCGTCCTTTCGCGGACGCCCTCTTCGACCGCTACGTGCGCCTGTACGACGGCTCGAAGGACGTCGTCCATGAACTCGCCGCCGCCCAGCGCGACGGATCCCCCACCCCCTCGACCCCGGAGAACTCATGACCGCCTATACCCTGCCCACCCCGGCATCCCGTCCCACCGCTGCGCCGAAGACCGCGTACCTGATCGCCTCCGGCGACCTGCGCGAGTCGGCCAACACGGGCGGCTGGCCCACCCAGGTCGAGCTCGAGGCCGGGGTCACCGGCGTGCTGAACGACCTCGGCTGGACGGTCGTCCGCGCCAATGAGGTCGACCCGGAGACCGGTCACGGCTTCATCTCCAGCCAGCGCATGGGTCTCGAGGTGTTCAAGAACATCCCCGTCGACGCGCCGCTCATCGTCGCCGAGGCCGTCTGGCAGTACTCGCACCACGTGCTCGCGGGCCTCCGCACGCACGAGGGCCCGATCCTCACGGTGGCGAACTTCGCGGGTGACTGGCCCGGCCTCGTCGGCCTCCTCGGCCTCAACGCGGGCCTGACGAAGATGGACAAGCCGTACGCGACGATCTGGTCGGTCGACTTCACCGACGACTGGTTCCGCGACGGCATCCGGGAGTGGACGGAGACCGGCGCCATCACCCACGATGCCTCCCACGTGCGTCCGCTCCCCGCACTGCCGGACAGCCCGGAGAAGCAGCTCGGCGAGGCGCTCGCCGCGGAGCTGCGCGCCGAGAAGGCCATCATCGGCGTCTTCGACGAGGGCTGCATGGGCATGTACAACGCCATCTTCGACGACGAGCTCCTCAACCAGACCGGCATCTACAAGGAGCGCCTGTCGCAGTCGGCTCTCTACGCGGAGATGCTGAACGTCACTGAGGAGGAGGCCGACGCCGCCTACGACTGGCTGATCGAGCGCGGCATGACCTTCCGCTACGGCGAGGACGCCGCGACCGAGCTCACCCGCGAGCAGGTGCAGTGGCAGCTGAAGATGTACATCGCCGCCCTCCGCATCGCCGACGACTTCGGCCTCGACGCGGTCGGCATCCAGTACCAGCAGGGCTTGAAGGATCTCGTTCCGGCGTCGGACCTGGCGGAGGGCATCCTGAACTCCACCGAGCGCCCGCCGGTGACCTCGCGCGACGGCTCCCGCGTGCTGCACGAGGGGCGCGCGTTCCCGCATTTCAACGAGGCCGACGAGGGCGTCGCCGTCGATGCGCTCGTGACCGACCGCGTCTGGCGGGCGATGGGGCTCGTCCCCGACAACACTCTCCACGACGTCCGTTGGGGCGAGGACTACGACGGGCAGTTCGTGTGGGTGTACGAGATCTCCGGCTCGGTGCCGGCCTCTCACCTCGGCGGCTGGCAGAACGCGGAGGGGTGGCGCCAGGGTCACGTGTTCTTCCCCGCGGGCGGCGCCACGATCAACGGCGTCTCGAAGCCCGGCGAGGTCGTGCTCTCCCGGGTGTTCATCGCCGAGGGCGTCCTGCAGGCGGACATCTTCCGGGCGTCGGTCGTCGAGCTGCCGGCGGAGGAGACGCAGCGCCGGAAGGACGCCACGAACCCGGAGTGGCCGATCGCCCATGTGGTGCTGCACGGCATCTCGCGCGACCAGTTCATGGCGCGGCACAAGGCGAACCACGCGCAGCTCGTCTACGCGCCCGACGCCGAGACCGCGGACAGGGCGCTGATCGCGAAGGCCGCGATGTTCGACGGCATGGGCATCAAGGTCAACCTCGTCGGCGACGTGGCGATCTGAGGCCGCGGGCCGGTCACTGCGAGCGCCAGAACCGCGTCGCGAGGTCCGTGAGCTCCCTGTCGAGATCGTCGACCTTCGTCTCGATGCGTCCGAGCCGGGCGTCGAGGCCGTCGATCCGTGCGGAGAGGGTGCCGTCGATGCGATCGATCCGTGCGGAGAGGGTGCCGTCGATGCGGTCCACCTCCGCACGGATCACGCGACTGAGCTGCGACGTCATGAGCGTCATGCCGCCGAGCATCACGGCGGCGAAGACGCCGATCAGTGTCCATACTTGCGGGTCGTCCACGGTCATGCCTCCAGTCTGAGTCCGGGGTCTCAGGCCGTCACGGTATTCCGCAGCGGCACGGCGGAGGGGCGGAGATCGCTCGGCGGGCCGCTCAGCGCGCGCAGGGCGTAGAGGATCGTCGCGAGGTCGACGAGCTCCTGGACCAGCGCGCCGACGACCGCGGGGATGGCGCCGGTCATCGCGACGACCATCAGCCCCACGCTCAGCCCGATCCCGATCCAGATCGCGGTGAGGGCGACGCGGAGGGTGTGCCGTCCGATCGCGACGGCGTCGACGACCTTGGCGAGCGAATCCACGAGGATGACGACGTCGGCGGCGTCCCCGGCGGCCGTCGCTCCCTTCGCGCCCATCGCGATGCCGATGTCGGCCGCTGCCAGCACCGGCGCGTCGTTCACACCGTCGCCGACCATCAGCACAGGCCGTGGTTGCATCTCGGCGGCCAGACGCACCTTCTCGGGCGGCAGGAGTTCGGCGTGGATCTCGTCGATCCCGACCTGCCGTCCGATCGACGCCGCGGTGGTCTCCACATCCCCGGTCAGCATCGCGAGCCGGTCGACCTCGTGCGTCCGCAGCCACGAGATCACGGCCGGTGCCTCCGGGCGGGCGGCATCGGCGAGGACCAGGACCCCCGCGAACCGTCCGTCCACGGCGACATAGGCGGCGGCCTGTCCCGGCGCGAGCTCCGCCCGTACGGTGTCCGGGGCGAGGGACGCCACATACGCCGGCTTGCCGACGACAACCGCGCGGCCGCCGATCGTCGCGGACACCCCGTTCGTCGCGGTCTCGCTCGCCTCCGTCGCCCCGTGCAGCGCCAGGCCTCGGGCGGCGGCGGCGCGGCGGATGCCGTCGGCGAGCACGTGCGAGGAGTACTGCTCGGCCGAGGCGGCGAGTCTCAGGATCTCATCCGCATCGAAGCCCTGTGCCGGACGCACGTCGACGAGCTCCGGCCTCCCCTGGGTGAGCGTCCCGGTCTTGTCGAACGCCGCGGAGCGCACGCGCGCGATCTGCTCGATCACCGCACCGCTCTTCATGATGACGCCCGACTTCGCCGCCCGGGAGAGTCCGCCGAGGAAGGCGACGGGAGCGGCGATCAGCAGGGGACAGGGCGTCGCCAGCACGAGCACTTCGGCGAACCGCGTGGCGTCGCCGGAGAGCGCCCAGGCCGTCCCCGCGAGCACGAGCGCGACGGCGGTGAACGGGATCGCGAACCGGTCGGCGAGGCGCACGATGGGCGCGTGGGAGGACTCGGCCTGGGCGACCAGGGCGACGATCTGCTGGTACTGGCTGTCGGCGCCGGTGCGGAGGGCACGGAGGCGGATGGCCCGGCTGCCGTTGATCGCGCCAGACAGCACCTCGTCGCCCGCGCCGCGCGTCACGGGCAGGCTCTCGCCCGTGAGCGAGGATTCGTCGAACGACGCGCTGTCCGTGAGCAGTTCACCGTCCACGGGGATGATCTCCGCCGGGCGGACGAGAAGCACGTCGCCCACGGCCACATCGTCGACCGGCACCTCCCTCGCCGCGTCCGAGTCCGCATCCTCGGGGTGTGTCAGCACATGGGCGCTGCGCGGCGAGCGATCCAGCAGAGCGGAGAGGTCGCGCTTGGCCCGGCGGCCCGCGAAGTCCTCCAGCGCCTCGCCCCCGGAGAGCATGAGGACGATGATGAGCGCCGCGATGTACTCGCCCACCGCGAGTGTCGCCACCATGGCGACGACCGCGAGGATGTCGAGTCCGACGTGGCCGCGGAGCACGTCGCGGACCATGCCGATGAGCGTCCACACGACCACCGCAGCCACGAAGATCGTCGCGACCCATCGGCCGATGGTCTCTTCGCCTGCGGCGTGGAGCGCCCCGACCACGGCGAAGACCAGGACCGTGAGCGTGATGACCGGATACCGCCAGAGGAGTCGGAGGGCGCGCATGCGTCCAGCATCGTCGGAATCGGTGCGCACCGCCAGCATCCCCTTCCGACACCTGTGCTTAAGCGATATAGTCAGGCCGCGAGTCGCGACGTCGCGACCCGATCTCGACAACGACGCCGAAGGAGAAGATCCCGTCATGAGTTCCTCACCCGCACGATCGTCCCGCCTGAGAAGAGGTATCGCGGCAGCAGCGGCGTTCGCCGCCGCCGGAGCCGCCGCCCTCGCCGCCTCGACCGCGGCGGTCGCCGATGCCGCCGCTGCCGACCCGAAGCTCGCCGTCTACGTCGAGGTGAACTCGAACGATTTAGCGAACGTCGCGGACTACACGCTCGCCGAGTCGGGCCGTCCCGCGGTCGATCTGGCCATGATCTTCGCCGCGAACATCAACTACGACGGGGAGCAGGCGGTCCTCCACCTCAACGACCGGGTCACCGAGACGCTGCAGGATGCGCAGAACCAGATCCGTCCGCTGCAGGCCCAGGGCACCAAGGTGCTGCTGTCGGTGCTCGGAAACCACCAGGGGGCCGGCTTCGCGAACTTCACGTCGTACGCGGATGCCGACGCCTTCGCCGCGCAGCTCGCCGACACCGTGACCGCCTACGGCCTCGACGGCATCGACTTCGACGACGAGTGGAGCAACTACGGGGCGAACGGCACCCCGCAGCCGAACCCGCAGTCCTTCGGCTGGCTGGCCTCTGCGTTGCGCGACCGGCTCGGGCCGGACAAGCTCATCACGCTGTATGCGATCGGCCCGTCCTACACGACCACG
The DNA here is from genome assembly GCF_019056515.1 of Microbacterium paraoxydans. Taxonomy (NCBI): domain Bacteria; kingdom Bacillati; phylum Actinomycetota; class Actinomycetes; order Micrococcales; family Microbacteriaceae; genus Microbacterium; species Microbacterium paraoxydans. Next base: position 3,176,129 of record NZ_CP064873.1, on the reverse strand, counting down.
GACTTCGGTCTCTTCGACGCCGGCAGCGTGCTCGATCACGCCTGGAACCCGTACTACCCGACCTACGACGCTCCCACCGTGCCGGGCCTGGACGACCGTGGTCGGCTCGGGGCCGCGGCCATCGACCTCGCGAACACGAGTGCCACGACGGCCGCCGACTTCGCTCAGCGCACGGTGGCCGACGGGTACGGCGTCTATGTCGCATACAACCTCACCGCGACGAACCAGTCGGCCTACCTCTCCGGCATCACCGAGGCGCTGAAGGGCGAGGCGACCGTCTACCGCGCAGCGGCGCAGTGAGTCAGTCCAGATCGAAGAGCTCGATCTGACGGAGCGTGACCTCGGCCTCCGCGCGCATGCGGACGGCCGAGGTCACGACCCGCGTCTCCAGAGCGAACGGCGTCGTGCGATCGGGCGCCAGGTCTTCGAGGTGCGTCGTGGTGAGCGGGCGCCAGCGACCGTCGGCCCCCTCCACCTCCCCGCGCAGCACACCGGCCGCGACGGGCTCGCGGCTCGTGAGGGTGATGTCGGTGAGGCCGCGGGGCGAGGGGAATCGCCAGCCCACCCACGAGCCTTCCGACAGCCGGACGCCCTCGTCACCCCGCGGGTCGCCATCGTCGAACAGGTGCCGCGCCTCGCGGACATCCGCGGAGGCGACGGCCTCTCCCTCTCCGCCCGTGAGGTCGCGGTGCCACGGCTCCGCGTCGAGCGCGTCCTCCCCGCTCTCCAGCGCGCGCGCCGGGTCCGTGCCGAACACGAGCTCGAGCACCGCATCTCCCTGGAGCGCGTCTATTGGCAGGTCGGCGGTGGGCAGAGGGCGTCCGTCCAGCCGGGCGTCCTCCAGCACGTGGGCTTCGGGGGAGCTCCGTCGCGAGCGGATGCGCAGCGACGAGCCGTCTCCGCGCGCGACCCGGATGTCGTCCGAGAGCGGCGACCCGATGCGCAGAGACCCCGCCGCGAGCTCCAGGGGATACAGGCCGAGCGCGGCCCAGAGCCACCAGGCGCTCATCTCTCCGTTATCCTCGTCGCCGGGGAATCCCTGGCCGATGTGCGCACCGGCGAAGAGGCGGCGCGCGAGGCCGTGCACGAGGCCCGCGCTGTGCCACGGCCGGTCGCTGAAGGCGTACATGAAGGGGATGTGGTGGGCCGGTTGATTCGACAGGGCGCACATGCCCGACCGCTGGGCGCGGGCTTCGCGCTGCTCGTGGATGACCGTGCCGTACGCACCGCCGAAGCGCTCGTCGGCGGTCTCCGGCTCCGCGAAGAGGGCGTCGAGGTGCCGGCCGAGTCCGGTCCGCCCGCCGTGCAGCGCCGCGAGTCCCGGCCCGTCGTGCACCGTGCCGATCGACATGCCCCAGGCGTTCGTCTCGACGTTGTCGCCACCCCAGACCCGAGGATCGAAATCCGGCGCGAACGAGCCGTCCGCCGCGCGACCGCGGAAGAATCCGGACGCCGGGTCGAAGAGCACGCGCGCCGCGCGGGAGCGATTCGCGAAGTACCGCGCGAAGGCCCGATAGCGCGCGGCCTGGTCCGTCGCTGATGCCGCGAGCCGGGCGGCGAACCGCCCGAGGGCGGCGTCGCTCACGGCGTTCTCGATGCTCCAGCTCATCCCCTCCGGCACATCGGACGGGATGAAGCCGAGGAAGCGCCCGCGGCCGATGCCCTTGCGACCCCGTCGCGGATCGGGTCCCGGCTCGCACGCGTGGCGCCACCCGCTCTCGAACGCCGTCTCCCGGTCGAAGGGCACGTCCCACCGCGCGGCGTCGGCGTAGATCTGGTCGCTCGAGGTGCCGACCATGCTGTCGACGTACCCGGGGGCGCTCCAGCGGGCCATCCAGCCGCCGCGGCGATACTGGGCGAGCTGCCCGTCCAGCAGGCGCCCGGCCAGCGCGGGGTCGAGGAGCGCGAGCGCGGGCCACTCGGTGCGGTACGTGTCCCAGTAGCCGTTGTTGACGACGAGCTCGCCCTCCGCGACCGGCGCTCCCGTGGTGGTCTCTCCGAAGGCGGTCCGGGGCGCGAACACGTCGGCGAACCGCCATTCCGGCGTGTCCGCGGTGCCCGCGTTCTCCGCCGCCGTGTTCGGATACAGGTGCATCCGGTGGAGTGCGGCGGCGATCCGGGCGCGCTGCTCCTCGTCGGCCAGGCCGCGGAACGGACGTTCGGCCTCGGGGAGCGGAGGGATCGTCACGCGTCCGAGCAGGCGGTTCCACGCGGTGGCCGCGCGGGCGCGGAGCTCGTCGTAGGGAACGGTGGGAGGGGCCTCGAGGGCGAGGCTGTGCCGAGCCTGCGCGACGGAGAGGAACGAGACCCCGACCCGCACCTCGATGGCACCCCCGGCGCGGACGAAGCCCGCGACCTGGGCGCGTCCGTCGTCGTCCAGGGCGCCGCAAGCGACGTCCGACGTGCTGCGCACGGTCCCGGCGAAGTAGCAGCGCGGCGCGTTCCCCCAGTCCTCGGGCCCCTCGGGGATCCAGCCCTCGAAGCCGGCGTCGGTGAAGGTGAGTCGGCCGTCGTCCGTGAGCTGGTCGATCACGAACCCCACGGCGGCGTGCGGGTCGTCGCACCGCACGCGGAACGCGGCGGCATGCGAGGTCGCGGTCATCTCGACCTGCAGCCCGTCGCCGAGGTTCGCGGCGTACTCGTGCGGGCGGGCCCGCTCGCTCTCGGGGACGATCCAGCGACGCCGGGCCGCCCTGTCCGACGTCGGCGTGCCCCGGAACGGCATGAGCTGGAGCACCGAGCGGTCGCCGATCCACGGGCTGGGCTGGTGCGAGAACTGCAGGGCTTCGAGACGCCGCCCCGGGGGATCGTCATGCACGAACGGGCGATAGGGCCAGCGCGGATCCGCCGCGTCGGTCGCGGGCGTGACGAAGGTGAAGCCGTGCGGCACGGCGACCGCCGGGATCGTGTTCCCGCGGGAGAAGCGGGGGCCGGAGTGGGAGCCGCGCCGGGTGTCGACCCGCTCGACGGGCGGGAGATCGCCGGGGCCAGGGCGCTCCTCGACGCGGACCTGGACGAAGCCGCTGACCTCGGCGGGCACATCCGGCGCGGTCGCGAGATCGGCGGTACCGAAGACGAGCTCGACCGTGCCCGTGCCCCTCCCGACGGCGAGGGGCGCGAGGGCGACGCTGTCGGCGTTCCACTGCTCGGGCATGCTCCACCGGGCGGCGAACTGCCCCTCGGCCGTGAGCGGGAAGTCGTAGCGGTCGCGGACGGCGGCGATGTCGCTCAGCCGGCTGCCGTCGGCGCTCCGCACGTCGACGGCGACCGCGAGCGCGGCCCAGGGGGCGAGGGTCGCGGCGGGGCCGTCGGCGTAGAACGCCCAGTGCAGCACGGTGTCCGGGGTGAGGGCGATGCCGTCGAGGCCGGGGACATCGATCCGCTGCGCGCCGTGGGAGGGGTCGAACGTGTACGCGAAGACGACTCCGGGGAGCACTCCGGCGTGCGGGCGCGACGACGGAGGATCCGCGGGACCGGAGGCCGGGCGGAGCTGCGGCGCGTTCACCCCTTCAACGCACCCTCCTGCACGCCCTTGAAGAAGAAGCGCTGCGTGAACGAGAACATGATGACGATGGGCACGAGCGCGATCATGGTGCCGGCGGCGATGAGTCGCGGATCGACCGAGAAGCTGCTGTTGAGGTAGGCCATGCCGACGGTCAGGGTGTACTTCGCCGGGTCGGAGAGCACGATGAGCGGCCAGAGGTAGTCGTCCCACGCGCCGATGAAGGCGAAGATCGCCACGACCGAGACCATGCCGCGGATGTTCGGCCACACGATGTGCCGGATGCGCTGCCACGTGGTCGCACCGTCGACGGTGGCCGCGTCCAGCACGTCCTTCGGGATCATGCGGCACGCGGTGGCGACGAGCAGCACGTTCATGGCGCTGATCGCTCCGGGCAGGAACACGCCCCACAGGGTGTCGGCGAGCCCGAGCGCGCGGATGGTGAGGAAGTTGCTGGTGACCGTGACCTCGCCGGGGAACAGCAGCGTGGACAGCAGGATGCCCATGACGATCCACTTCCCGCGGAAGCGCATGCAGCCCAGGGCGTAGCCGGCGAACGTGGCCAGGATCACGTTGCTGAGCACGGTGCCGAGCGAGACGAGCAGCGAGTGCCAGGCGTAGAGGTAGACGGGGACGATGTCGGCGACCCTCGTGTAGTTCTGCAGCGTCGGATCGCGGGGGATGAGCTCGGGCGGGAAGGAGTAGATGTTCTCCTGCGGTCCCTTGAACGAGGTGGAGAGCTGCCAGACGAAGGGGCCGATGACGAGGAACAGGACGAACAGCAGCAGCGCGTACCGGCCGATGAGTCCGCCGAGCGTGGGCTTGCTGAAGTCGCCGGAGCCGCGGCGGCGGAAGATGCGCTCGCGGCCGGGCAGCGGTGCCTCCTCCGCGGGCGGAGTGCTCTCCACCGGGGGCGTCGTCAGAGTCGTCATGCGGAGACCTTCGCCTTCTTCTCGCGGTTCATGAACGCGATCGCCGCGAGCGGCACGAGCGTGAGGAGGAACAGCGCCACGCTGATCGCGGACGCGTAGCCGATGTTGCCGTTCAGGCCCGAGCCCACCTGCCGGATGAGCATCACGAGCGACATGTCGTAGCCGCCCGGGCCGCCCGTGCTCTTGGAGAGCACGTCGAGCTCGGCGAACACGCGCATGGCGGACACCGCGATGAGGACGGCGATGAGGAGCATCGCCCCGCGCACCGACGGGATCGTGACGGAGAGGAAGCGGCGGAAGGAGCTCGCCCCGTCGAGCATCGCGGCCTCGTGCAGCTCCTTGCCCACGTTCCCCAGGGCGGCGAGGTACACCACCATGTAGTACCCGAGTCCCTTCCACACGGTCAGCAGGATCGCGCAGCCGAGCAGCAGCCAGCGGTCGACGAGGAAGGCCATCGGCTGGTCGATGAGGCCGAGGAACTCCAGGGTCTGGTTGATGATGCCGCGGCTGTCGAACAGCCAGGTCCAGATGAGGGCGACCACGACGACCGAGGCGATGACGGGGAAGTAGAACGTGGTGCGGAAGAACGAGATGCCGGGGAGCTTCTTCTGCACGAGGAGGGCGAGGAGCAGCGGGAGGATCGTGAGCAGCGGCACGCACACGACCACGTAGATGAGGCAGGTGGTCAGCGCGTTCCAGAACATCTCGTCGCCGAACATGCGCTCGTAGTTCGCGCCGCCGACGAACTCCGGGGTCCGCAGGGGGCGGGCGTCCGTGAAGCTGAGCACGACGGTGTTCAGGAACGGCCAGAGCGCGAACACCAGCACCCAGATCACGGCGGGGGCGAGGAGCAGCCACGGGGTGAACCACTTGTGGGATCTCATCGTCGACCTCCGCTGCCGGGTGCCGGTGTCCGCGCGCATGCTCACTGGTCCACGCGGTTCGCGTTGGCGTACTCGACGATCTTGTCGAGCTGCGTCTTGGCGTCGGCCTCGCCGTTCACGGCCAGGGCGATCTGCTGGGTCATGTAGGTGGCCATGTCCGAGGTCCACTGGAACGGCAGCGCCTTGGCGTCCTTCATCGCGCCGAACACGGTGTCGATCGCGGCGAGCTGCTTCTCGTCCGTGACGGAGGAGGCGATGTTCTCGACCACCTGGTCGCCGCCGTCGGCCGTGCCGGGGGCGGTGCCGACCGCGAGGGAGGAGAACGCGACCTGGTTCTCCTCGTCCGTCGCGAACTCGGCGAACGCGAGTGCGGCTTCCTTGTTGTCGGAGTCGGCGGAGACGTTGAGGCCCTGCACGTAGAGCGGGGCGACACCGAGGCGCGGGGTGGCGACGGTGTTCTCCAGCAGTGCCGGGGCGTCCTTCTGCAGATCGGTCGTGAAGCCGGTGCCGCCGGTCGTGAAGGCGACCTTCTCCTGGATGTACGCCTCCGCGTTCCCGCCGTAGTCGCCGGTCAGTGCCTCGGCGGGCATCGCGCCCGCCGCGTAGGCGTCGGCGTACTGCTCGATGATCGCGGCGGCCTCATCGGTGTTGAAGTCGAACTCGCCCTCGTCGTTGATGACCTCCATGCCGGCGGCGGTGAAGGTGTCGAGCGCCGGGATCGAGGAGAGGAGCTGGACCTTGCCGCCGGACTCCGTGGCGACGTCCTTCGCGAGCGTGAGCAGTTCGTCGACCGTCGTCGGGAGGTTCTCCTCGGTGACGCCGTACGGGGCGAGCTGGGCGAGGTTCCACCAGGACGCGTCGCTGGAGAGGTACCAGGGCAGGCCATAGGTGCCCTCGACGCCGGGGTACTGGCTGTACGCGTCCCAGGCGCCGGCGTTGTACGTCGCCTTCAGGTCCGGATCCGCGGTGTCGAGGTCGACGAGCTTCCCCGCCGCGACGAGGGGGTAGGCGATGTCCGGCGGCAGGTTGAGCACGTCGGGCAGCGTGTCGGCGTTCGCCTGGCTCAGAATCTTCTCCTGGTAGCCGTCGCCGGGCTGGTCGAGCCACTCGACGGTCACGTCCGGGTGCTCCTCCTCGAACGCGGCGATGAGGTCTTCGAAGTACGGGGTGAACTTCTCGTTCTTCAGCGACCAGGTCTGGAACTGGATGGTTCCGCTGAGCTCGCCGGAGGTGTCGATGGGGCCGGCGCCGTCCGAGGCGGCGCCGCCTCCGGTGCAGCTCACGAGCGCCAGGGCGCCGATCGTGAAGGTTGCCAGAGCGACAATGCGTGCGGGAACTTTCATCGTGCTTCTTCCTCGAGGCGGGCGAATCGGCGCGGTCCGACGGAGGGACTACAGCGCTTTAGCAGATGAAACCATCGGATGCGGTCGGTGTCAAGACATCCCTATCGAGGCTGATGCTCAAGCGTTATAGTGGTGCGACATGTCCTCGCGGGAGGGCACGGTCCGAAAGGTGCACACATGACGCAGCGCGGCGCTCTCGACGCCCCACTCCGCTTCGGGGCGAACTACACGCCGTCGACGGACTGGATGCACTCCTGGCTCGACTTCACCCCGGACGACGTGCGCCGCGACTTCGCGGCCCTCGCCACGCTCGGCCTCGACCACGTGCGCGTATTCCCGCTCTGGACCGTCCTGCAGCCGAACCGCACCCTGATCCGGGCGAAGGCGATCGACGACGTGCGCGCCATGGTCGACATCGCCGCCGAGTTCGGGCTGGACGCGAGCGTCGATGTCATCCAGGGGCATCTGTCGAGCTTCGACTTCGTCCCGTCCTGGCTGTACACCTGGCACGACCGGAACATGTTCACCGATCCGAGCGCCCTGGACGGCCAGGCGCAGCTCGTGGAGCGGCTGGCCGGCGCGCTGCGGGACGCCCCGAACTTCCTCGGGCTCACGCTCGGCAACGAGACGAACCAGTTCTCCGCGCACACCCACCCCTCGCCGTGGCCGGTCACGACGGATGAGGCGGGCGCCTGGATCGAGGCGCTGCTCGCCGCAGCGGACCGGGGCGCTCCGGGGTTGCCGCATGTGCACAGCGAGTACGACGCGGTCTGGTACATGGACGATCACGGGTTCACGCCGGCGCATGCCTCCCGCCTCGGCGCGATGACGACCATCCACTCCTGGATCTTCAACGGCACGGCGCAGCGCTACGGTGGGCGCTCCGTCGCGGCGGACCGTCATGCCGAGTACCTCATCGAGCTCTCCCGCGCCTTCGCGACGGATCCCGCCCGGCCCATCTGGCTGCAGGAGGTGGGTGCCCCCTCGAACTGCCTCGACGAGAGCGAGATGCCCGGATTCCTCGAGGCCACCGTGCGCTCGGCTCTCCGCACCGAGAACCTCTGGGGCGTGACCTGGTGGTGCTCGCACGACGTGAGCCGGGAGCTCGCCGACTTCCCGGAGCTGGAGTACTCCCTCGGGCTGATCGACCAGGAGGGTGCGGCGAAGCCCCTCGGCCGCCGGTTCGCGGAGCTCATCCCCGAGCTGCGTGCCCGCACCGCGGCTCCGGCTCGTCCGACAGCGATCGTCGTGGACGTCGACGAGCAGGAGGTGCCGGTGAGCCGGGCGGCGCTGAGCCCCGGCGGCGCGGTCTTCCAGGCCTGGGTCGACGCGTGCGCCGCCGGCGACGACCCCGCGCTGGTGACCTCCCGCACCGCACAGGACCCCGCGGCGCTGGAGGCACGCGGCATCCGCCGCCTCATCCACCCCGCCCCGTCCGCGTCCGACGTGACGCGCTACGCCTCCGTCAACACCGTCGTCTGATTCTCCCCGTCTGAGTCGCCGAGACCCCGGGTTGTCGTCGAGACCCCGGGGTGCGTGCGTCGAGAGCCCGGGGTGTCGGCGGGGAGGCGGGGTCTCAGCGGGGCGGAGGTGCCGTGCTCTCGCGGGCGGTGAGCACCGGGGTCGGGCCCTGGACGCTCGGCAGCGTGGTGCCGGCCTCGATCTGCTGCAGCAGGAGCGTGGCCGCCTGCTCGCCGAGCTCGAACGTGTCGCGGGTCATCGCGGTGATCGACGGATTGATGAGTCCTGCGATGACGGAGTCGTCGAACGACGCGAGGGAGACGTCGCGGGGAACCGCCCGGCCCATCTCCTGCGCCACGCGGAGGCCGGCGACGGCCATCACGTCGTTGTCGTAGACGATCGCGGTCGGGCGCTGCCGGCCGGAGAGCAGCGCGCGCGTCACGGCGGAGGCGCGGGCGGGGGAGAAGTCCGTCGTGATGACCTCGCCGGCGATGCCGTCCGCCGCCATCCGCTCCAGCACCTCGGCGCGCAGGCGGGTGTGCTCCAGTTCGGCCGGACCGGCGACGTAGGCGATGCGCGTGTGACCGAGGGCGGCGAGGTAGGAGAACAGGGTCTCCGCGACGGTGTCGTCGCCGATCCACACGCTGGGCACCGCGCCGTCCGGGGAGGGCTTCGAGCCGATCATGACGGCGCGGGCGTCCAGGGCCGTGATGCGCGCGCCGCGCGGGTCGTCGTCGCGCGGGTCGATGAGGATGATGCCGTCGACCTGATTCGACGAGCGCCACTGCCGATGCACCTCCATCTCCTCGTCGATGTCGGCGACGAGGCGGAGCTGCAGACCGACCTTGCTCTCGGAGAGGCGGGACTCGATGCCGGCGATGAGGTCGGTGAAGAAGGCCTCGGAGCCGAGGGAGCGCGCCGGGCGGGCGAGGGCGAATCCGACCGCGTTGGCACGGGCGCCGACGAGGGCACGCGCGGCGGAGCTCGGCTGCCAGTGATGCTCCTCGATGATCGAGAGGATGCGCTGCCGCGTCTCCTCGCTCACGCCGGGGCGACCGTTGAGGGCGAACGAGACGGCGCCGGGGGAGACGCCGGCCATGCGCGCGATATCCGCGATGGTCACGCGTTTCCCCGGGGTCATAGGCATCACCCTACTTGATCGGTTTAGCCTCTCGAAAGCAGCGGAGAACGTGCCGTAGACTCCCGTGCTAGATCGTTTTAGTAGCGACGCGCATCGAACCCCATCCCTCACCGTCGAGCCCGGAGAACCCCATCATGCATGACGACACCTCGCTCACCGTCGGCCGCGTCAAGCGGGTCCTCGACGAGCGCATCCGCCCCGCGATCCACTCGGCCGCGGTTCCCCTCACGGTCGAGGCGCATCAGCTCCCCGGAGAGCCCATCGCCCCGGCGGACGGCCTGGCGCTCTCCTTCGCCCCGGCCGCGGTCGGCGAGCTGTGGGGCCCGGCCTGGGGGACCACGTGGTTCAAGCTCACCGGTCGGGTGCCCGCGGAGTGGGCCGGGCGCCGGGTCGAGGCGCTGATCGACCTGGGCTTCGACGTGAACATGACGGGGTTCCAGTGCGAGGCCCTCGCCTACCGGCCGGACGGCACGCCGATCAAGAGCATCAACCCGCGGAACCAGTGGGTGCCGATCGTGGAGACGGCGGCGGGCGATGAGCCCGTCGAGCTCTACCTGGAGGGCGCGTCCAACCCTGTGCTCCTCGACTACCACCCCTTCCTGCCGACCCAGGAGGGCGACGTCCTCACCTCCTCGAAGGAGCCGCTGTACCGGCTGCGGCGCCTCGACCTCGCGGTGTTCGAGCCCGAGGTGTTCGACCTGTCGCTCGACCTCGAGGTGCTGTTCGAGCTGCAGGCGGAGCTCCCTGCCACGTCGCCGCGCCGCATGCGCATCCTGCAGGCCCTGGACGACGCGCTCGACGTGCTCGACCTGCAGCACATCGTGGAGACCGCCGGCGACGCGCGGGCACGGCTCGCGGACGTGCTCGCCGCTCCGGCCGAAGCGAGTGCGCACCGGATCTCGGCCGTCGGCCACGCGCACATCGACTCCGCCTGGCTGTGGCCGGTGCGCGAGACGATCCGCAAGGTCGCGCGCACGACCTCGTCCATGACCACGCTCATCGAGGAGCAGCCCGAGTTCCAGTACGGCATGTCGAGCGCGCAGCAGTACGCCTGGATCAAGGAGCACCGTCCCGAGGTGTGGGAGCGGGTCAAGGCCGCCGTCGCCGCCGGACGCTTCCTGCCCCTCGGCGGCATGTGGGTGGAGTCCGACACCGTGATGCCGACGGGGGAGTCGCTCGTGCGGCAGTTCTCGCACGGGCAGCGGTTCTTCGAGCGGGAGTTCGGCCTCCGGTCGAAGGGCGTGTGGCTGCCGGACAGCTTCGGCTACTCGCCGGCCCTGCCGCAGCTCATGCGCCGTGCCGGGTTCGAGTGGTTCTTCACGCAGAAGATCTCCTGGAACCAGCAGAACGTCTTCCCGCACCACTCCTTCCTCTGGGAGGGCATCGACGGCTCGCAGGTATTCACGCACTTCCCGTCGATGGACACCTACAACTCGCAGCTGAGCGGCATAGAGGTCGCGAAGGCCTCGCGGCAGTTCAAGGAGAACCGCCTCAGCTCGCGGTCGATCGCCCCGGTCGGCTGGGGTGACGGCGGCGGCGGCACGACGCGCGAGATGACGGGCAAGGCCGAGCGGCTGCGCGACCTCGAGGGCAGCGCGCAGGTGGTGTGGGAGCACCCGGACGTGTTCTTCGACGCCGCCAAGGCCGAGCTGCCGAACCCCGCCGTGTGGGTCGGCGAGCTCTACCTCGAACTGCACCGCGGCACGCTCACGAGCCAGCACGCCACGAAGGCTCTGCATCGCTGGGCCGAGCACGCGCTCGTGGAGGCCGAGTTGTGGGCCGCGACCGACGCCGTGCGCACCGGCGCCGCGTACCCGCAGGCCGAGCTCGACCGGCTCTGGCAAGCCGTGCTGCTGCACGAGTTCCACGACATCCTGCCCGGCACCTCGATCGCGTGGGTGCACCGGGAGGCCGTCGCCGTGCTGTCCGACGTGCTGTCGGATGCGCGCGACATCGCCGACGCCGCGCGCCGGTCGCTCGCCGGGGAGGGCGACCGCGAGCTGCGGTTCGAGCCGACCTCGGTGGGTCGGGGGCGCGCACTGGGCGCCTCGTGGGTCCCTGAACCCGTCGAAGGGCCGGTCTCGCTCGTCGAGGACGCTTCGGCAGGCTCAGCGACCCACCCGGGATGGCGCGTGGAGAACGAACTCGTGTCCGTGCTGGTCTCGGCCGAGGGGCTGATCGTCTCGGCCGTCGACAAGGCCACAGGGCGGGAGACGGTCGCGCCCGGCAAGGCCGCGAACCTGTTCCAGCTGCACCAGGACTTCCCGAACATGTGGGACGCGTGGGACATCGACCGCTACTACCGCAACAGCGTCGATGACCTCACCGCGGTCTCGTCGATCGAAGCGTCGCTCGTGAACGGTGTCGCGCAGATCGTCGTCGTGCGTCCGTTCTCGGAGTCGACCATCACGCAGACGATCCTCCTCGCGCCCGACTCGCGCACGGTGCTGCTGCGCAACGAGGTCGACTGGCACGAGACCGAGAAGCTGCTCAAGCTCGCCTTCCCGCTCGACATCCAGGCGTCGCACACTGAAGCCGAGACGCAGTTCGGCTACCAGGCGCGCGTCACCCACACGAACACGAGCTGGGAGGCGGCGAAGTTCGAGACCTCGATGCACCGCTTCGTGCTGGTGCGCGAGCAGGACTTCGGTGCGGCCCTCGTGAACGACTCGATCTACGGGTACGACACGACGCGCGAGGTCGGCGAGGACGGGGTCACCACGACCGTGCGGCTCTCCCTTCTGCGGGCGCCGCGCTTCCCCGACCCGGACACGGACCACGGGCTCCATGAGATCGAGGTCGGCTTCGTGATCGGTGCCGACGCCGCGATCGCGACCGCCGAGGGCATCCGCCTCAACAGCATGCCCACGGTGATCCGCGGGGAGCGCGAGGTCGAGCCGCTGGTGGAGGTGTCGGGCGACGGGATCGTCGTCTCGGCCGTGAAGCTCGCCGACGACGGCTCCGGCGATGTCATCGTTCGTGTGTATGAGGCGCTCGGGCGTCGGGCGGTCGGCGAGCTCTCCGTCGGCTTCGAGCACCGCGAGGTGCGCGAGGTGAGCCTGATCGAGGACGAGATCGAGGCGCCCCGCCTCGGCGGCGGGCTCCACCTCCGCCCCTTCGAGGTCCGCACCCTCCGCATCGTCCGCTGAGCCCCCGGCCTCCTCGCGCCGGGCGCGCCGCGCCGGATCAGAAACGCGCCTCCCCGCCCTTCGGGAGGCGCGTTTCTCATCCCGCCGGGCGGGATCGGTGCGCGTCCTCGACGGTGCGCATCGCCGCGACGCCGTCGACCAGCGCAGGTCGCTGATCGGGGGCGTCGCGGAAGAAGGAGACGACGGAGGCCACGGCTGCCGGGTCAGACCCCAGGTGATGCGCATCGAGGATCACGGGGGCGCGTCCGGCGATCGAGATCGCCAGCTTCGGCCCGTGTGGGCCGACAGGCGTGGTGGTGCCGATCTCCTCCCAGGAGGCTTCGACCCGGGCGGATCTGCGGACTCCGTGCAGGCCCCTCTCGTCGAGTACGAGACCCAGCGGGTGGCCTTGCGCGAGGACTTCCCGACCGAGGCCGACGAGCGAGACGACGGCGAGCACGTACGGGCCCCATTCGAGAAGCCGACCGCCCATCGTCGGAAGGCCCAGGGCGTGAACGAGGAAGGCCGCCGCTGCGGGAAGCAGGCCCGTCACGGGAACGAGCCACGAGCAGATGCGGACGCCCGTGGACGGCGTGAATCGCAGCGGGCCGCTTGCCTCGATTCGGATCAGGCGTTCGCGCAAGGACCGCACCCAGAACCAGAGCGCGACCGCGAGCATCGCGGCGTAGAGAGCGAGTGCGATCAGGATGAGGCGGAAGCCTGGACGGGTATCCATGATCGCCAGCAGCAGGGGCAGCAGAGGAAAGATGCCGACGAGCCCGAGCGCCGCAGACGGGGAGCGGCCGTTCGGGTGGACCGATCGTGAGCCGTCGACGATGCGCGGGGACCGCGCGACAGTGTTCATCGGCATCCGCATCCGCTCTCAGGCGGGCGGGAGGCGGAGGACGTCGGGCGACTCGCCGCCGGTGAGGTCGTCGGCGATACGGAGGCTGCGGGCCAGCTCGTCGAGCGCGCCGATGAGCGTGCCGAAGCGTTCGCGGTCGCTGCAGACGGCCGTCAGGGTCACCAGGTGTGTACCGGTGTCCCACGTGTAGGTCGCGAAGGGTGGCGCCGAAGGGGAAGGCGGAGTCGGGACCACGAGCTTCTCGCCGACGCCGAGCCGGGTCGGGAAAGAGGTCGTGTCGTCGTACTCCATCGGCATCGACGCGCGGGCGATCCGGATGTCGGGGGTCAGCGCCTGCACGGTCGCCATCGCCACGACGAGGTCGGGCTCCGCCTTCCACGTCCACGCGAGGACCCGGCCGTCGGCCTTCTTCATGAGCATCGGCGCGGCCTGGCTCATGGCCCAGGCTCCGAACCGCGAACCGGGGCGTTCCGTCGCGCCGACCGCGGCGTTCACCTGGCCGAGCAGCATCCGGATCGCGGCCTTGCGATGCCGGCGTCCCCTCCACCCGAGCGAGTCCGTCACGGGTATCCACAGCTGGGGGTCGGCGTCGGCGTGCAGTCGCATGGCTTCACGGTATCGGCCGAGGCTGAAGGGTGCCGGTATGGCTCGGCGTCGGGGACAGGGCCCTCGGGTAGAGTTGCCACCGCCCGACCAGGGCTTCTCCTTGGCCGCCACCCCGTTAGGCATCTCTGTGACCTCCTCCGACGATCCGATCGATGCGTCGCGCGACGCCACCGCCGTACAGCCCCGTCCGCTGAAGATCCTCCTCGGGTGTGACACGTTCGCCCCCGACATCAACGGCGCCGCCCGGTTCGCCGAGCGTCTCGCCGCCGGACTCGTGCAGCGCGGGCACGAGGTGCACGTCGTCGCCCCCAACCAGGCCTACCGTCGCACCGCGCCTCGCACCGAGGTCATCGAGGGGGAGCCGATGACGCTCCACCGCCTGCCCTCCGTGCGCTGGGCCCCGCACGACTGGCTGCGCTTCGTGTGGCCGTGGCGCTCCAAGCACTACGCCCGGAAGGTGCTCGACGCCGTGCAGCCCGACGTCGTGCACATCCAGTCCCACATCGTGATCGGGCGTGGACTCGCCCGCATGGCGAAGCAGCGCGGCATCCCGGTCATCGCGACGAACCACGTCATGGCCGAGAACATCCTCGACCACACGACCATGCCGAAGTTCGTCGACGACCTGGTGCTCAAGTTCGCCTGGGCCGACGCGAAGCGCACCTTCGACCTGACGCGGGCGATCACCACGCCCACGCGTCGGGCCGCCGACTTCCTGGAGAAGACGGTCGAGGTGCGCGGCGTCATCCCGGTGAGCTGCGGCATCGACCGCTCCCAGTACACCCCGGTCATCGCCCCGCGCGAGGAGAACCGGCTCGTGTTCGTGGGCCGGCTGACGGCGGAGAAGCAGGTCGAGGTCATCCTCAAGGCCATGACGAAGCTCGACCCGGCACTGAACACGACGTTCGACATCGTCGGAGGCGGAGACCAGCGCAAGCAGCTCGAGCACCTGACGGCACAGCTCGGGTTGTCGGACCGGGTCACCTTCCACGGCCGGACCACCGACGAGGAGCTGCGGGCGCTGCTGTCCCGCGCGAGCCTCTTCGTCATCGCGTCGATCGCCGAGCTGCAGTCCATCGCGACGATGGAGGCCATGGCATCGGCGCTGCCGATCGTCGCCGCAGACGCCGTCGCCCTGCCGCACCTCGTGCACGACGGCGAGAACGGGCACCTCTTCACGCCGGGAGACGTCGACGACCTCGCCGCGAAGCTCACCGCCGTGCTGACCGCCTCCCCCGGCGAGTACGAGCGGATGCAGAAGGCGTCGCTCGACGGCGTGGCCATCCACGACATCAACCGCACGCTCGACACCTTCGAGGCGCTGTACCGCGACGAGCCGCTGCCCGAGTGACGCGGATGCACGTCGTCTTCTTCGCCGATCAGCACCTCGACTCCCTCGGCGGGGCGCAGGTGTCGATGCGGCTGCAGCGGACGTTCCTGGAGCGTACGGGGCACACCGTGACGGTCGTCGCGCCCCGTATGCACGCACGGCGTGACGACGCCGCACCATCCGAGGGGAACGTCGACCTCCCGTCGCTGCCGATCACCCTCGACCGGGAGTACGCGATGACCTGGCCGGGGCGGGCGACCGACCGGGTCCTCGACCGGGCGATGGCGCACCGTCCGCCCGTCGATCTCGTCCACGTGCAGGCCGACTTCTGGGGCGCCTTCATCGGGCACCGCTTCGCCGCCCGCCACGGGATCCCGGTCGTGCACACGATGCACAACCGCGTCGATGTCGGTCTGGCCGCGGTCACCCCGTTGCACCGCCCCGTGCTCGCCGTGCTCAACCTGTGGCGCCGCACCGCCCTCCGCGGCATCGGTGTGCCGGTCGGTGGCAGCGACGGGTGGTCGTACCTCCGAGGTCTCGCGGCGGGCGCCGCCGCCGTCACGGCCCCGTCCGGGCACTTCGCGCGACGCCTGGAGCAGAACGGCGTGGCGCGGACGGTCGATGTCGTGTGGAACGGCATCGACGATGACGTCCGTGCGCAGACCCTCGCAGCGGCACCCGCCGAACGGACGCCGGGGCGCCCGCGCTTCGTCTGGCTCGGACGGATGAGTCCGGAGAAGCGCCTGCTCCCGTTCCTCCAGGCCTGGGTCGACGCGGGCATCGACGCCGAGCTCGAGGTGATCGGCGGCGGCGGACAGCGCGCCGCGGCCGAACGCATCGTCGCGGGGCGTGCGGACGTACGGTTCGCCGGCCGACTCTCGTATGCGCAGACGCTCGAGCGGATCGCCGCCGCCGATGCGCTCGTGCAGACGTCCATCGGGTTCGAGACCCAGGGCATGACGCCGTTCGAGGCGGCGACCCTCGGCACGCCCTCCGTCGTGTGCGACCCCGACATCGCCGCGGAGCTCCAGGGCGGGCTCTGGGCGGTGCCGACGACGGACCCGGCCGCCCGCGGGCGAACCGTCGAGGCGCAACGGATCGAGGCCCTCGCCGCAACGCTGCGGCAGGCGGCCGCGGACATCGCGGACGGGACCGCGCCCCAGCCGGTGCCCGCCGTGGCGGACGCCTTCCGGCAGTCGTCGCGGACGGCCGCCATGATCGAGGTCTACGAGCGGGTCCTCCCGCGATCCTGAGCGGTCAGAGGAACCCGTAGAAGTTCGACGAGAGCCAGCTCAGCACCATCGTCAGCAGGCCGGCTCCGGAGGTGCCGACGGCGATCCCGGCGAGCAGCCGCGGCCCGGGTCGGCGTGCCGCGATGAGGCCGAGCACGAGCGCCGCCCCGTAGCCGAGGAAGGTGAGGATGCCCGACGCCCCCTCGATCAGGCCGATCATGCTGTAGGTCCGGTCCGACATGTAGACGAAGGGCCGCGCCAGGATCAGGAACAGATCGATCACCAGGGTCACGAGCGCGACGGTGAACGCGGCGCGGCCGAGGCCGTCGCCGGATGCGCGCGGGGCCGGGGTGCCGTAGGGCGGGATGCCGGCGGATCCGGGGACGAATCCGGGTGCGGTCGGTGACGGCTGCGGGCTCGCCGTGGGGAAGGCCTGCAGGGGCGCGGTCGGGAACACGTGGCCGCCGCCGGGAGCGGGTGCGTACGGTGCCCCCGGGGCGGGGGCCTGGGCGCCGGGGTACTGCGGCTCAGCCGGGAGCGACGGAGGGGGCGGGGCAGCCGGGTCGCCGGCGCCGTCGCGCGAGGGGTGTCCGGGCTGCTGCGGGTCGCTCATGCCCCCGAGCGTAGCCCTCCTCGCGGACGGTCGGGAGGTCAGCGATAGACGTGTCCGGGGTCGGCCTGCGACAGGGCGTCCTGTCCGGCGACGCGGCTCCAGTCGGTGGGGGTGCGACGGTAGCCGTCCCGACGCAGTTCGACGAACGTGGCGACGAGCGCCCAGATGGCGAGGGCGAGGAGGAGGATGAGGAGTAGCATGGCAGAAAAGCTACGCTCGGTGTGATGCTGCCACGAGTGGCGGACCGGGCACTGTGCGTAGGAAAACTGCCATTCCGGGAGATGTGATGAAGACCGTCGCGTGCGTGGTGCAGGATGGCTTCGCGCCGTTCGAGTTCGGGGTCGCCTGCGAGGCGTTCGGCCTCGACCGGTCGGCCGACGGGGTGCCGAACTTCGACTTCCGCATCGTCGCCCCGCAGCCCGGGGTCGTGCGCTCCAAGATCGGCTTCTCCATCAACGTGGAGCACGATCTGTCCTTCGCCGCGGAGGCCGACCTCGTCGTGTTCTGCCCGGTGCCGCGCGAGGTCTGGGGCGACATCGACCCGCTCCTCGTCGACCTGGCCCGCGAGGCCGTGGCGCGCGGAGCGTGGGTCATGAGCGTCTGCAGCGGCTCGTTCATCCTCGCCGCGGCCGGGGTCCTGGACGGACGGCGGGCGACGACGCACTGGATGTACGCCCACACGATGGCCGACATGTACCCCGCCGTCGACATCGATCCGGACGTGCTCTTCGTCCAGGACGGCCGCATCATCACGAGTGCGGGCACCGCTGCCGGCATCGACGCCTGCCTGCACCTGCTGCGACAGGAGCTCGGGGCGGAGATCACCAACCGGATCGCGCGTCGGATGGTGGTGCCGCCGCAACGGGACGGTGGTCAGGCGCAGTTCATCGATCGCCCCATCCCGGTCGCGCCCACGGATTCGCTCGCCGTGGTGGCCGACTGGGCGGTGGAGAACCTCCGCGAAGACCTGACGGTCGACCAGCTCGCGGCCCGGGCGCTGATGTCGCCGCGGACCTTCGCGCGCCGCTTCAAGGCCGAGTACGGGGCGACCCCTGCCGCGTGGCTCGGCCGGCAGCGGATCATCCAGGCCCAGCGTCTCCTCGAGCGCACCGATCTTCCGCTCGAACACATCGCGACGGACTGCGGCTTCGGTTCCGCGGCCGTCCTCCGGCAGAACTTCGCCCGCGTGCTGGGTGTGACTCCCACCGCCTACCGCGCCCGCTTCTCCTGCGCCGACGCCCTCCCCGCCGCCTGACCTCGCCCTTCCCTCGGCCGTGCGGGATCAATTTCGTGCCCCGTTTCCACGCATCCGGCCCACTTTCTGTCCCGCCACCGTCCCCCTACCCGCCCCCGCAGTTGTGCGGGATCGAAAACGTGCGCGAGCGCCCCGCGTCCGGGGCGTTTTCCGTCCCGCTTCTGCCCGTCGGCCTCGCGACCGTCCCCCGCTGTCGTGCGGGATCAAGGACGCGCGGCACCTGGCCGGATCCGGAGCGTTTGCCGTCCCGCATCAGGCCGAACGGTCCCGCGACAGGCCCCGGCATTCTGGTCCAGCCCCGCCCGGCGGGCATCGCCCCCCAAGCTCCGCAGCGGATCTCGTCCAACCGAGGGCGGGCTCGCCCGCATCGGTGCGGTATCAGAAAGGTCCCGCGGGATGGGCGGTGTGGTGCGTTTTCGATCCTGGGCGGGAAGCGGCGGGGCGGGCGGGATTAGAAAGGGGCCGCGGACGGCGGGGGTGCTGTTTTCATCCCGCGGCGCGAGAGGGGGGGCGGAGGGGGTGGGGCGGAGCGGGTCAGTGCCAGTGGGCGGGAGAGGGGAGGGTGACGTCGCGGACGTCGACCCCGGCGGGCGTGACCGTGGCGACCGCGTAGAGGAGGGACTGCGTCGGGTACCCGTGCGGGCGGTTGTCCCGGATGATGGCGCGGTCGTCTTCCGGGGGCAGGGTCGCCGAGGATCCGAGGAGAGCGGTCCACTCGGCCGTCCAGTCGGCGCTCGCCGCGGCGGGCCCGAGCGCCCGGAACTCCGGGAGCCACGCGGCGATGCGCGGGGTCTCCTCGTCGTCGAGGTCGTCGTGGGCGATCATGTGGGTTCCGGGCTCGATCGGGGTCTCCCGCAGCTCGGCACCGTCCCACGAGAGCACTCGCGCGCCCTCCGGACCGACTTCGAGCAGATTGAAGCCGTGCATCGGCGGGGCTCCCTGCGGAGAACGCCCGGTGACCGCGGCGAGCGGAAGGGTGCCGCGGGAGACGGCCGCGGTCGCGGAGAGGTCCTGCACATCGGCGCGGTTGAGGAGCACGGCGAGGCGTCGTTCGGCGGGGTTCACGGCGAGCCAGGCCCCACCGGCGCGGCGGTCGCGGATGCCGATCACCCCCGGATACTCCTCGGGCCACCACGCGCCCAGGGCGTCCCACTCCCGGGTCGGGTCCTCGTCGCGGACGGCCAGCAGCCGCGCGGATCCCGGAGTCTCGACATCGATCACCACCGTGCACACGCCTCCGAGTCTAGGTCGGCCGGGGCGGGCGGGGACGGATCCGCCCGCGACGGCCCGGGCGTCCGCACCCTGGGGCAGAATCGAGGCGTGAACATCGTCGTGGGAGTCACGGGCGGCATCGCCGCGTACAAGACGGTGCACCTCGTGCGCCTGCTCACCAAGGCCGGTCATGACGTGACCGTCGTGCCCACGGAGGATGCGCTGCGCTTCGTGGGCCTGCCGACCTGGGAGGCACTGAGCCGGCACCCGGTGACGACGAGCGTGCATGAGGACGTCGCCCGCGTCCGGCACGTCGCACTGGGGCAGGGGGCGGACCTCGTCGTGATCGCCCCGGCCACGGCGAACTCCCTCGCGAAGATGGCCGCGGGCCTCGCCGACGACCTCCTCGGCACGACGCTGCTCGCGACCGAGGCGCCGGTGCTCGTCGCCCCCGCGATGCACGCGGAGATGTGGCGGAACCCCGCCACGCAGGCGAACATGGCGACGCTCCGGGACCGCGGCGTGCACGTGGTCGGCCCTGCCGACGGCGAACTGGCCGGCGGCGACAGCGGCCCCGGTCGCATGATCGAGCCGGAGGAGATCCTTGCCGCAGCGCAGGCGCTGCTGGCCCCGGGCGACCTCGCGGGCGTGCGGGTCGTCGTCTCGGTGGGCGGCACGCGGGAGCCCATCGATCCGGTGCGCTTCCTCGGCAACCGGAGCAGCGGGCGCCAGGGAGTCGCGCTCGCGGCGGAGGCGGCGGCGCGCGGCGCGGAGGTGACGCTCGTCGCGGCGAACGTCGCCGGTGACGTGCTCGCGGAGGCCCGCCACCCGCACATCGGGACCGTCCGGGTCGGCACGGCCGCCGAGCTGTCCGCGGCGATGAAGGAGGAGGCGGCGACGGCCGACGTCGTGCTGATGGCGGCGGCGGTGGCCGACTACCGCCCGGTCGAGGTCTCCGCCCGGAAGCTCACCAAGGACCGCGGCGGCGTCGGCACGATCGAACTCGTCGAGAACGAGGACATCGTCGCCGCGCTCGTCGACACCCGGCGGGAAGGGCAGCTCATCGTCGCGTTCGCGGCGGAGACCCCGGAGGACGAGGCCGAGCTGCTCGCGCGCGCCCGCGGCAAGCAGGAGCGCAAGGGGGTCGACCTCCTGGTGGTGAACGAGGTCGGCTGGGAGCAGGGTTTCGAACGTGGCGAGAACGCCGTGCACATCCTCGGTCGCGGAGGAGCCCTGGCACGGACCGCGGCCGGGACCAAGCGCGAGGTGGCGGCGGCCGTCTGGGACGAGGTCGCCCGCGAGAGGTGAGAGGTGGTGGAGCCGCGCACCGCCGAATGCTAAACTTGAGTCAATCAAACTCAACTTTCAGAAGGAGCATCTCCAGGAGGAGCGCATGACCACCCCGCAGACCGGATCCCCGAACCAGGAACAGCAGTCCGCCCTCGAGCAGTTCGGCATCAACCTGACCGACCGTGCCCGCGAGGGCAAGCTCGACCCCGTCATCGGACGGGACAGTGAGATCCGGCGCGTCAGCCAGGTGCTCACCCGCCGCACCAAGAACAACCCGGTGCTGATCGGTGAGCCCGGCGTCGGCAAGACCGCGGTGGTCGAAGGCCTCGCGCAGCGCATCGTCGCAGGCGACGTCGCCGAGTCCCTCAAGGACAAGGAACTCGTCTCGCTCGACATCTCCGCGCTCGTCGCGGGCGCCATGTACCGCGGCCAGTTCGAGGAGCGCCTGAAGCAGGTGCTCAAGGAGATCACCGAGTCGGACGGCCGGATCATCACGTTCATCGACGAGCTGCACGTGCTCATGGGCGCGGGCGGGGGCGAGGGGTCGGTCGCGGCTTCGAACATGCTCAAGCCGATGCTGGCCCGCGGCGAGCTGCGGCTCATCGGCGCCACCACCCTCAACGAGTACCGCGAGTTCATCGAGAAGGACGCCGCCCTCGAGCGGCGCTTCCAGCAGGTGTACGTCGGCGAGCCGACGGTCGAGGACACGATCGCGATCCTCCGCGGGCTCAAGGGGCGTTACGAGGCGCACCACGGGGTGACCATCTCCGACAGCGCGCTCGTGGCCGCGGCCTCGCTCTCCAACCGCTACCTGCCCGCGCGGCAGCTGCCGGACAAGGCCATCGACCTGATCGACGAGTCGATGTCGCGTCTGAAGATGGAGATCGACTCCTCTCCCGTCGAGATCGACCAGCTCAAGCGTCAGGTCGACCGGCTGAAGCTGGAGGAGCTCGCGCTCAAGCGGGAGAAGGACGCCGCGTCCAAGGAGCGCCTCGGAACCCTCCGCGAGCACCTCGTCGAGCTCGAGAAGGAGCTCGCCGGACTCGAGGCCCGATGGGCGCGGGAGCGGCAGGGCCTGAACCGGGTCGGGGAGCTGAAGAAGCAGCTCGACGACGCGATCACCCAGCGCGACCTCGCCATGCGCAACGCCGACTACACGAAGGCGTCGAAGCTCGAGTACGAGACGATCAAGCGCCTGGAGCGCGACATCGCCGAAGCCGAGCAGGCCGAGGCCACCGCCTCGAGCGAACCGCGCATGGTGAACGAGCAGGTCACCGAGGAGGACATCGCGGCCGTGATCGCGGCCTGGACCGGCATCCCGGTCGGGCGGCTGCTGCAGGGCGAGAGCGAGAAGCTCCTGCACCTGGAGAACGAGCTCGGCAAGCGCCTCATCGGCCAGAAGGACGCCGTCAAGGCGGTGTCCGACGCGGTGCGCCGCTCGCGCGCGGGGATCAGCGATCCCGGTCGCCCCACCGGCTCGTTCCTGTTCCTCGGCCCGACCGGTGTCGGGAAGACCGAGCTGGCCAAGGCGCTCGCGCAGTTCCTCTTCGACGATGAGCACGCCATGGTGCGCATCGACATGTCGGAGTACGGCGAGAAGCACTCCGTCTCGCGGCTCGTCGGCGCCCCTCCCGGGTACGTCGGCTACGAGCAGGGCGGTCAGCTCACCGAGGCCGTGCGCCGGCGTCCGTACAGCGTGATCCTGCTCGACGAGGTCGAGAAGGCGCACCCCGAGGTGTTCGACGTGCTGCTGCAGGTGCTCGATGACGGGCGGCTGACCGACGGACAGGGGCGCACGGTCGACTTCTCGAACGTGATCCTCATCCTGACCTCCAACCTGGGCTCGCCGATCCTCATCGACCCCGTGCTCTCCGTGGAGGAGAAGCGGGAGCAGGTGATGGCGCTCGTTCGCCAGGCGTTCCGGCCGGAGTTCCTCAACCGTCTCGACGACATCGTGATGTTCCAGGCCCTCACCGAAGACGACCTCGCGCAGATCGTGGAGCTGTCGGTCGATCAGCTGCACGACCGGCTGCGCGACCGTCGGCTCACGCTCGCGGTCACTCCCGGGGCGCGGTCGTGGCTGGCCGAGCGCGGGTATGACCCGGTGTTCGGCGCCCGCCCGCTGCGTCGCCTCATCCAGACCGAGGTGCAGAACAAGCTGGCGACCGCCCTCCTCTCGGGTGGCGTGCACGACGGCGACACCGTCCGGGTGGACGTGGCGGCCGACGGCACGGGCCTCGTGCTCACCGCGACGACTCCCGAGCCGGAGGTCGAGGACGACGACGTGATCGAGGCCGAGCTGCTCGACGACTGATCGGGATCGGCAGACGACGAAAGGCCCGGTAGGCGTGACGCCTACCGGGCCTTTCGTGTGTCGCTGCTCAGGCGCTGAGGACGACCGTCTCCGCGATCGGACGGCGCACGCGCGGGGCGACCTCGCGCTCCTGCAGCACCTCCGGCAGAGCCTCGATGTCGCCGAACTCGCCGACGGCGATGACGGTGGCGGGGGTGAAGCGGGGCTCCAGGTCGGCGAACTCGCGGACGACCTCGGGGTCGAAGCCGCTCATCTGGTGCACGACGAGGCCGTCGTGGTGGGCCTGCACGGAGAAGTGCGCCACGGCCTGGCCGAGGTCGTAGAACGCGTGGCTGATCGGCGTGCCGTCGGCGGTCGCGGTCTCGGCGATCGCGACGACGAGGACGGCCGCGTTGCCGGCCCAGGCCTGGTTGAAGCCCATGAGCGCGTCGACGATCTGGGCGTGCAGGGCGGTGCCGCGGCGGGCGACGATGAAGCGCCAGGGCTGGATGTTGTTGGCGGAGGGGCTCCAGCGGGCGGCCTCGAGAGCGGTGGCGAGCTTGGCCTCGTCGATCGGGTGCTGCGCGTCGTAGGCGCGGGGGCTCCAGCGGCCGGCGAGGACGTCGAGGACGGGGTGCTCGGTCGGGGCGGTGCGGTCGATGACGGGAGTGCTCACGGAAGTGCCTTTCGGACGGAGGGGATCGGACGCCGTCGTCCGGGTACACGGGGGATGAACCGATGCATGTGCATGCATATTCCCGGAGGTCGGTTCGGGTCAGTCCAGGAGGTTGCGGGAGGCGGCGTCGGCGAGCGCGGCGCGGACGGCGCGGATCGACGGGGCGTCCGCGGAGACCCGACGCGCGGAGGAGAAGATCTCCCGGCGCGGCTCCTGCGGCAGCGGTGCGAGGTCGACCGTCGGGGTGTCGCCCGCCCACACGAGCTCGGGGAGCAGCCCGACCGCGAGTCCCGCGTGGATGAGCCGGACGTGCGCGGTGAGGTCGGCGAGCTCGAAGCGCACGTCGGGCTCGAACCCGGCGGTGCGGCAGAGCTGCTCGGCCCACGCGCGGGAGGCGGTCCCGGCGGGTTCGAGCACCCACGGCTCGGCGCGGGTCGCCCACAGGGCCGCGACGGGATCGGCGGACTCCGACGCTCCCGGACGCCGGGCGAGCGCGATGGCGTCGTGGGCGAGCACCACGCGGTCGAGGTCGGCGTGGATGGGACGCGTATGGCCCGGATACTGCTCCGCGAGGATGAGGTCGTAGTCGCGGCTGGAGACGCCCACCAGCCCGGACTCGGGGTCGCGCTCGGTCACCTCGACGCGCAGGGCGGGGTGGCGCGCGCCGAGGGCTGCGAGCGCGCGGGGCAGCAGGGAGTGCGCGGTGGACTGGAAGACCGCGAGGCGCACGGTGCCGGTCACCTCGGTGAGCGACTCGGCGACGGCGACCTGGGCGTGCTCGAGCTGATCGAGGATGCCGATGGCCTCGGCCACCAGGACGTTCCCCTGCGGCGTGAACTGCACGCCGCGACCGACCCGACGCAGCAGTGGCACCCCGACATCACGCTCCAGCGCGGCGAGCTGCTGGGACACGGAGGCCTTGCTGTAGGACAGCGCATCCGCCACGGCGGAGAGGGTCCCGCGACGCGACAGCTCCACGAGCAGACGCAGGCGATGGACGTCGAGCACGGCGGTTCCGATCGTTCGGGAAGAGTGAACAGAATCCACTCGAATCGGTTGATAGACGGAGCCTACCGACCGGCTGGACAATGATCCAGCCGCACACGACACCCGGGTGTGCGAGGCCGAGGAAGGTACCCCGCTTCATGACCGTCATCGACGACACCACCCCCCGCACCGAAGAGGTCGCCGCGCTCGTGCAGCGCTGGCTCGCCGAGAGCGAGACCCACCCGGTCGAGCCGGCCGCGCAGCGCCTGTCCGAAGTGCTCAAGGATCCGAACGGCCTCGCCTTCACGGTCGGCTTCGTCGACGGCGTCATGCGTCCGGAGGATCTGCGGGTCGCCGGCCGCAAGCTCGCCGAGCTGTCCGACATCACGCCCACGCTGCTGCCCGGCTACCTCCGTGCCGCCATCAAGGCCGGTGGGTTCTGGGCGCCGAAACTCCCGAACGTCGTCGTCCCGATCTCGCGGCGCGTGCTGCGGGCCATGGTGGGCCACCTCGTGCTCGACGCCACGCCGTCCAAGCTCGGCCCCGCGATCGCCAAGCTCCGCAAGACCGGCAACCGTCTGAACCTGAACCTCCTCGGCGAGGCCGTGCTCGGCGAGCGCGAGGCGGGCCGACGACTGCAGGGCACGTACGACTTCCTCGCCCGTCCGGACGTCGACTACGTCTCGATCAAGGTCTCGAGCGTCGTCAGCCAGCTCTCCATGTGGTCGTTCGACGAGGCCGTCGCCGACGTCGTCGAGAAGCTCACCCCGCTGTACCGGCTCGCGGCGAAGGCCGAGGCCAAGGGCGCCCGCACCGGGACCCAGAAGTTCATCAACCTCGACATGGAGGAGTACCGCGATCTCGACCTCACGATCGCGGCCTTCACGAGCATCCTCGACCAGCCCGGCCTGGAAGACCTCGAGGCCGGCATCGTGCTGCAGGCCTACCTGCCCGATGCGCTCAGCGCCATGCAGCGTCTCCAGGAGTGGGCCGCCGCACGCCGCGCCAAGGGCGGAGCGCCGATCAAGGTGCGCGTGGTCAAGGGCGCGAACCTCGCGATGGAGGAGGTCGACGCGAAGGTGCACGGCTGGCCGCTCGCGACCTACGGCACCAAGCAGGACTCCGACACGAACTACAAGCGCGTGCTCGACTGGGCGATGACGCCCGAGCGGCTCGACGCCGTGCGCATCGGCGTCGCCGGTCACAACCTCTTCGACATCGCCTACACCTGGCTGCTCGCGAAGGCCCGCGGTGTGACAGAGGCCGTGGAGTACGAGATGTTGCTCGGCATGGCGACCGGGCAGGCCGAGGCCGTCCGCAAGGACGTCGGCCGCCTCCTGCTCTACACGCCGGTCGTGAACCCGGCGGAGTTCGATGTCGCGATCGCGTACCTCGTGCGGCGCCTCGAGGAGAACGCGAGCCCCGAGAACTTCATGTCCGCCGTGTTCGAGCTGGCGTCGAACCCGACTCTGCTCACCCGCGAGCGGGAGCGCTTCGAGCGCTCTCTCGCCGCGCTCGTCGCCGACCCGTCGGTACCCGCCCCGAACCGCACGCAGGACCGCACGGCCCCGCGCCCTGACGGCACCACGGACGGCTTCGCGAACGAGCCCGACACCGATCCGGCGCTCGCCGCGAACCGTGCCTGGGGCCGGGAGATCCTGCAGCGCTCGGTGTCGTCGACGCTCGGCCGGGACGCGATCGCGGCCGCCCGCATCGAGACCGACGCCGAGCTGGACGCCGTGTTCGCCGCCGCCACGTCCGCCGCCGAGAGGTGGGCGGCGCTCCCCGCCGCCGAGCGCGCCGCCGTCCTGCACCGCGCGGGCGACGAGCTCGCCGCCCGCCGCGGCGAGCTGCTGGAGATCATGGCGCACGAGGCCGGCAAGACCATCGCGGAAGCCGACCCCGAGGTCAGCGAGGCGATTGACTTCGCGCACTACTACGCCGAGCGGGCGAAGGATCTCGAGGCCATCCCCGGCGCCGAGTTCGTGCCGTCGAAGGTGACCGTGGTCACGCCGCCGTGGAACTTCCCCGTGGCGATCCCCGCCGGCGGTGTGCTCGCCGGCCTCGCCTCCGGATCCGGTGTGATCATCAAGCCCGCGAAGCTCACCCAGCGGTGCGGTGCCGTGATGGTCGAGGCACTGTGGGCCGCGGGCGTCCCGCGCGATCTGCTCGCCCTCGTCGACCTCGCCTCCCGCGACCTCGGCACCCGACTGGTCGCGAGCCCCCAGGTCGACCGGGTCATCCTCACCGGGGCCTACGAGACCGCGCAGCTCTTCCGCTCCTTCCGTGCCGACCTGCCGCTGCTCGCCGAGACGAGCGGCAAGAACGCCATCATCGTGACGCCGTCGGCCGACCTCGACCTCGCGGCCGCCGACGTCGCCCGCAGCGCGTTCGGCCACGCCGGGCAGAAGTGCTCGGCCGCGTCGCTGGCGATCCTCGTCGGGTCGGTGGCCGACTCGAAGCGCTTCGAGCGGCAGCTCGTGGACGCGGTCACCTCGATGCGCGTCGGGCTGCCCGATGACCCCGCCACGCAGATGGGGCCGATCATCGAGCCCGCGAACGGCAAGCTCCTCACCGCGCTCACCACCCTCGACAAGGGCGAGCGCTGGCTCGTGGAGCCCCGGAAGCTCGACGACGAGGGGAAGCAGTGGACCCCGGGGGTGAAGACCGGCGTGCGCGAGGGCTCGTACTTCCACCTGACCGAGTTCTTCGGACCCGTGCTCGGCATCATGCACGCGAAGGACCTCGACGAGGCCATCCGGCTGCAGAACGCCGTCGACTACGGCCTCACCGCGGGGCTGCACTCGCTGGACTCCGCCGAGGTCGCGACCTGGCTGGACCGCGTCGAGGCCGGCAACCTGTACGTGAACCGGGGCATCACCGGCGCCATCGTGCAGCGCCAGCCGTTCGGCGGCTGGAAGCGCTCGGCCGTGGGCGCCGGAGCCAAGGCCGGCGGCCCGAACTACCTCTTCGGTCTCGGTGAGTGGCGTGCGGGCGAGCTGCCCGCCGCAGCATCGGGGGCAGCGGTGACCCCGGCCGTGACCGGACTGCTGGAGGCGGCTGCGCCCGAGCTCGACCCCGTGGGCATCGAGTGGCTGCACCGCGCCGCGGCCGCCGATGAGCGGGCGTGGATCGACGAGTTCGGCGCCGTGAGCGACAAGTCCGGACTCGGCGTCGAGCGCAACGTGTTCCGGTACCGTCCGGTTGCGGTCGACGTGCGGATCGCCGAGGACGCGCCGCTGGCCGAGGGAGTCCGTGTGCTCGCCGCGGCACTGCGCAGCGGCAGTCCGTTCACCGTGTCGGCGGCGTCGCTGCCGTCCCGCGTGGAGAAGGCGCTCAAGGCCCAGGGCGTGGCCGTGAAGACCGAGTCGGATGCCGCGTGGACCAAGCGCTACGCGAAGGGCGCCCGGTCGTGGCAGCGGGTGCGGCTCGTCGGTGGCGATGCCGCCGCGCTGCACACGGCCCTCGACGGCAGCCCCGACGTCGCGGTATGGTCGCACGCCGTGACCGGAGCGGGCCGGGTCGAGATGCTCCCGTTCCTGCACGAGCAGGCCGTGTCGATCACCAACCACCGCTTCGGCAACCCCACCACCCTCTCCGACGGCCTCCTCTGACGCCGAGACCCCGGGTACACGCCGAGACCCCCTGCTGCACGCGCGTGCAGCAGGGGGTCTCGGCGCGAAAGCGGGGTCTCGGGATCAGCCGCGCAGAGCCTCGGCGAGCTTCACGCGCGAGCCCATCCGGAGCAGGGAGTTCTCGTAGATCTTCGCGCCGACGACGATCGCCGCGACGCAGCTCGCCAGGAGGATCGCGAGGCTCAGGAGCGGCTCCCACCACTGCGCCTCGCCGACGAACAAGCGCATGGGCATGCCGACCGGAGCCGAGAACGGCACGTACGACATGATCGTCAGCACCAGCGGGTTGTCGTTGAACACGATCACCAGCACGTACGGCGCCATGATGAGCATCGTGATGGGGGTCGTCGTCGAGCCGATGTCCTCCTGGCGGGACACCATGGAGGCCGCCGCCGCGAACATCGCCGCGAGCAGGATGAACCCGAACAGGAAGAACACCGCGAACCAGATGATGGGGGCGCCGAGGGTGGTCAGCACCTCCCGCTGACCCGTCACGATGAGGCCGATCGTGGCGACGGCCGCGAGGGCGAGGATCTGTCCCATCGCGAGCACCGTGTTGCCGATCACCTTGCCGGCGAGCAGCGTGCGTGCCGGGATCGCCGACAGCAGCACCTCCACGACCCTGGTCTGCTTCTCCTCGACCACGCTCTGCGCGATGGTGCCGCCGAAGGTCGCTGCGGCCATCATGAAGACGAGCCCGAAGGCGATCGCGATGAAGTAGCGCAGCAGCGGGTTGGTGGTGACAGGTTCGAGGATCACGACCTCGGGCGAGAGCGACAGCGCGGACACGAGCGATGAGGGCGCATCCTCCAGGGCGACGATCGTGTATCCGGCGGGGTTGTCGCCCGGGAGCACCGCCGCGTCGACGTCGCCGTCGCGGACCAGCTCCTCGGCCTCGGCGCGGGAGGCGACCTCGGTCACCTCGACGTCGGGCAGCGCGGACACGGCGCCTGTGGTCTCCGCGGTCACCGCGACGGGCATGGCGTCGGTGTTCTGACTCGCGAAGCCGCCGAACAGCACGCCGGCGAGGGCGAGGACGAGCAGGATGCCGGTCGAGATCAGGAACGCCTTGCTGCGGAGCTTGGAGCCGATCTCCCGCTCGGCGACCAGCCAGATCCCGTTCCGCGCGGGGGTCGAGGCGTTCACTGGATGACCTCCTTGAAGATCTGGGCGAGGGAGGGGTGCTTGGGCGCGAAGCTCGCGACGTCGCCGCGCGCGACCGCCGACTGCAGCACGCGCTGGGCGGTGTCGGGGCCGTCCGCATCGAAGAGCGCGTAGCCGCCCTCGAAGTCGATGACCGTGACCCCGGGTTCGGTGCGCAGCCACCCGGCGTCGCCCGCGGAGATGAGCTCGTACCGGTCGCGGGCGTGCTCGGCGCGGAGCCCGTCCCGGGACCCGGCGGCACGGATGGTGCCCCCGGCGAGGATGACGAGGTCGTCGCAGAGGCGCTCGACCACGTCGAGCTGGTGGGAGGAGAAGAGGATCGAGGCGCCGCGGGCTGCGCTGGCCTGCAGCACGCCGGCGACGACGTCCACCGCGAGGGGGTCCAGGCCGGAGAAGGGCTCGTCGAGGATCAGCACCTCGGGGTCGTGCACGAGCGACGCGGCGATCTGCGCCCGCTGCTGGTTGCCCAGCGACAGCGACTCGATCGTGTCGTCGAGGCGCTCGCCGAGTCCGAGCTCCGTGAGCAGCGCGGTCGCCCGCTCCGTCGCGTCCGGCTTGCTGAACCCGTGGAGGCGCGCGAGGTAGACGATCTGCTCCAGGACCTTCATCTTCGGGTACAGGCCGCGCTCCTCGGGCATGTAGCCGAAGCGACGGCGGTCGGCGGTGGTGAGGGGCGCCCCGTCGAGGTCGACTCGTCCGCCGTCCGAGGAGAGCAGCCCGAGGATGATGCGCATGGTCGTGGTCTTGCCGGCGCCGTTGCCGCCGACGAAGCCGGTGAGCCGGCCCGGCGCGACCGTGAACGACACGTCGTCCAGCACCCGGCGGCTGCCGTAGCTCTTGGTGATGCCGGAGAGTTCCAGCAGTCCGGTGGTCATGTCGTGGTGCTCCGTCCGAAGGTGATCCGCATGACCTTCACGCTATTGAGCACGGGCGGGGCGGGGCATCCCCCGCAGGGGGGACTGCCACGGATCAGCCGCGGGGCGGACGGCCGGCGTGCAGCACCGTGCGCACGAGCAGGCCGGCGACCAGTGCCCAGAATGCCGCGCTCACCCCGAGCACGGCGATGCCGGAGGCGGCGACGAGGAACGTGACGACCGCGGGGAGGCGCTCGCCGGGGTCGTCGATCGCCTGCTGGACGGCCGCGCCGAAGGCGCCGAACAGCGCGAGTCCCGCGACCGCCGGGATGACCGCCGTCGGGGCGAGCACGACGAGGGTCGCGAAGGCGGCGGAGAACGCCCCCAGCACGAGATAGGACGCCCCCGTGGAGACCCCGGCGAGCCAGCGCCGGTCGGGGTCGGGATCGGCGTCGGGGGACGCGGCGAGGGCCGCACTGATGGCGGCGAGGTTGATCGCGTGCCCGCCGGCCGGAGCGCCGAGGGCCGTGCCCAGACCGGTCACGAGCATCGCCGGACGCCACGGGACCTCGTAACCGAAGCTGCGCATGATCGCGATACCCGGCACGTTCTGCGACGCCATGGTCACGATGAACAGCGGCAGGGCGATGCCGACCAGGGCCCCGACCGTGAAGGCCGGCATCGTCAGCTCGAACCGTGGCAGGAGGACGGCCGGGTCGACCCGGGTCCCCGCGGAGACCAGCGACACGGCGACGACCGCGGCCGCGGCGACGAACGCCAGCGGCACGGCCCACCGGGGAGCCAGTCGGGCGAAGACCAGCCAGGTCAGCACCACCGGGACCACGCCCCAGGGGTTCGCGACGACCCCCGTGATCGGCGCGAGGCAGAGCGGCAGCAGCACCCCCGCCAGCATGGCCTGCGCGATCGACGGAGGGATCCGCGCGATCAGGGCTCCGAGCGCGGGCCAGAGCGCCGTGAGGAGGATGACGGCCGCGGTCACGAGGAAGGCCCCGACCGCGGCCGGCCAGCCGCCCTCGACGCTGCCGGTCGCCACGAGCAGGGCGGCACCGGGAGTGGACCACGCGGCCGTGATCGGCATCCGGTAGCGCCAGGCCAGCACGATGCAGGCGAGCCCCATCGCGAGGCTCACGGCGAGGAGTCCGCTGGCCGCCTGCGCCGCCGACGCGCCGACGGCATCGAGACCCGTGAGCACCACCGCGAACGAGCTCGTGAACCCCACGAGCGCCGTGACGATCCCGGCGACGATCGGACGGGACACGGGGGCGGCGGCGGGCATGGCTCCGAGAGTATCGCGGGGGAGCGGAGCGCCGCCGGTCAGGCCAGCCCCATCCGATGCGCGAGCACGACGGCCTGCACGCGGTCCCTGGCGCCGAGCTTCTGCAGGATGCGGGAGACGTGGGTCTTCACGGTGGCCTCCCCGATGAACAGGGCGCGGGCGATCTCGGCGTTGCTGCGGGCATCGGCGAGCAGGGTCAGCACCTCGGCCTCCCGTTCGGTCAGCGGTTCCGCGAGGACGGGGGTCGTGGACGTCTTCGTCACCGCGCGGGCGGGAGCGGCGCCGGTCTCCGGAGTCGCTCCGGCGAAGCGGGTGAGGACGCGGCGCGTCACCTCGGGTGCCGGCATGCCGTCCCCGGCCGCGAGAGCGCGCACCGCGGAGATGAGATCCTCGGCACCCGCGTTCTTGAGGAGGAATCCGCTCGCGCCGGCTTCGAGCGCCTGATAGAGGTAGTCGTCGCGATCGAACGTCGTCACGATCGCGATCGCGGCACTCACCGAGGGGTCGGCCACGAGGCAGCGCGTCGCCTCGATCCCGTCCATGTCCGGCATCTGCACGTCCATCGTGATCACGTCAGGGCGCAGGTCGGCGGCCTGCGCGATGGCCTCCGCCCCGGTCGAGGCCTCGCCGACGACGGTGATGTCGGGCTGGGTGTCGAGGATCGTGCGGAAGCCGGCGCGGAGGAGGGCGTGGTCGTCGACGAGGAGCACCCGGATCGGCGCGGTCACCGTGCGGCCTCCGTCACGGGTGCGGCAAGCGGCACCCGCGCTCGCACCCGCACCCCGCCGGGCGCGCGCGGAGCGATCTCGAACGTGCCGCCGGAGGCCGCCGCGCGCTCCCGCATCCCGAGCTGGCCGAGGCCGGGACGCAGCTGGGCGATGGCACGACCGGTGTTCACGACCTCGACCTCTACGCCGTCCTCGTCGTAGCGCACGCGCACGTCCGCAGTCGCCCCGGGCCCGGCGTGCCGACGGGCGTTGGTCAGCGACTCCTGCGCGATGCGGTAGAGGTTCACGGCGACGAGCGAGGGCACCGGCACCGGATCGCCGATCACGGCGTACGCGGTGGGGAGGCCGGCCTCGGTCGATGCCTCCGCGAGGGCGGCGATGTCGTCGAGGGAGACGGTCGATGCCGGCTCGGTCGTGTCGCCGCCGGGAGTGCGCAGCGTCTCCAGCAGCTGGCGCAGCTCCTGGATCGCGTCCCGCGCGGAGGACTCGATCCCGGAGAGGATGCGCGCCGACTGCGCCGGATCGCTCTCGAGCACGAGGCGCGCGGCACCCGCCTGCACGCCCATCACCGATACATGGTGGGCGACGACGTCGTGCAGCTCTCGGGCGATCCGCACCCGGTCGAGGGCCACCGCCTGCGCTGCGGTGACCTCGCGCTCGCGCTCCAGCTCTCGGGTGCGCTCCTCCAGCACGGTGCGCTGCTCCGCCGCCGCCCAGGAGCGCTCGCCGAAGTAGTAGGCGCCGCCGAAGTACAGGACGTTGAGGAGGATCTGGATGAGCATGAAGGCCACATAGGGCGACATGGCACCGGCGACGACGTCCGCCTTGTCCGCCTCGCTGATGGCGTCGCGGTACATGGTGATGAGGAGCCACACGAACATGCCGACGATGATCGCGACACGGACGATCAGGGCCTTCCGGCGGTCGTTCATCCAGGCGCCGACCGTGTAGAGCGCGATGAACATCGCGATGTTGCCGACGTAGATCTCCGGTACTCGGATCGTCACCGCGGTGAAGTAGGCCAGCGACACCACGACGGCCACGGTGCCGGGCCAGCGCCGGCGGAAACCGAGCGGCGCCGCCACCACGACGGCGTAGACGAGGGCGGTCCATAGCGGAGCCTGTTCGTCGCCGTAGACCTGGGCGATGGAGGAGAGCGCCGCGCTGAGGATCGCGCCGACGAAGAGGACGAGCGCGAGGAGGAGGTCGCCGCGCTGGTCTCGCAGGGTCGGCGTCCGGGTGAAGGCCATCCCTCCACCGTAGGGCGGGGGTCGTCGCGCGGCATCCCCCGCGCGACGGAGACGAGCGGTACGTCTGCCAGGATCAGGTGTGACCTCCTCGACGCGCCCGCGCCTGGCACCGCTCTACCTCGCCGGCTTCACCACCGCGTTCGGCGCGCACGGCATCGCAGCCGCCCTGGGCGCCGAGACCGAGGACATCGGCTGGACGCTGCTGGCGTTCGGCTTCACGCTCGCGCTGTACGACCTTGCGGAGGTGCTGCTCAAGCCGCTCTTCGGGGCGCTCAGCGACCGGGTCGGGGTGCGTCCCGTGATCCTCGGGGGGCTGCTGGCCTTCGCCGCGTTCTCGGTGGTCGGAGCGATGGCCCCGGGAATGATCGGCCTCGTGATCGCACGCTTCGGCCAGGGGGCGGCGGCCTCGGCGTTCTCGCCGGCCTCCTCCGCTGCGGTGGCGCGGTTGACGGACGAGGCGTCGCGTGGCCGGTACTTCGGCCGCTACGGCTCCTGGAAGAGTCTCGGATATGCGCTCGGCCCCCTGCTCGGTGCGCTGCTCGTGGTGGCGGGCGGCATCCCGGCGCTGTTCTGGGCCCTGGCCGTGCTCGGGCTGGCCGCGGCGGGATGGGTGCTGGTCGCCGTCCCGGTCGTGCCCGTGCTGCCCCGGAAACGGGTGACCCTCGTGGACCTCGGCTGGGAGCTCCTCGCCCCGGGATTCCTCGTCCCGACGCTGGTGCTGGCGGCGACGACCGGCGCGCTCGCCGTGGCCGTCGGCTTCCTCCCCCTGCTCGGCCGGGAGGCCGGACTCGGCACCGTGGGCAGCATGGCGATCGTCACGGTACTGGCGGTCGTGTCGAGCATCGTGCAGCCGCTGGTCGGGGCGGCGCACGACCGTGGCCGGCTCTCGGTCCGCCTCGGGGCGGTCGGCGGGCTGCTTCTCATCGGCGTGGGCATAGGCCTCTCGGCCCTCTGGGTGACCCCGGTCGTGTTGTGCCTCACGGGTGTGCTGGTCGGTGCCGGGGTGGGGCTGGCCACGCCGGTGGCGTTCTCGCACCTCGCGGCATCGACGCCCGCGGAGCGCATGGGGCGCACGATGGGGAGCGCGGAGCTGGGCCGGGAGCTGGGCGACGCGGGCGGTCCGCTCGTCGCGGGGGCTGTGGCGACGGCGACGGTACCGGCGGTCGGGATCGGCGTCATCGCGGCGCTCACGGCGGGAGCGGGCGCCCTGGCTCTCCTCGGTCTCCGACCGCCGCGTGCCGACGCCCGTCCGAGTGGGGCCGCCTGACCGCGGCGGCCCGGTTCAGGGGCCGAGCAGGCGCTCGATCACGCGGGCCACGCCGTCGTCGTCGTTGGTCGCGGTGGTCTCGTGCGCGGCCTCCTGCACGACGGGTTCCGCGTGTGCCATGGCCACGCCGTGACCGGCCCAGCGGAGCATCTCGACGTCGTTGAGGGCGTCTCCGAACGCCACGACGTCGGAGCGATCGATGCCGAGGTGCGTGCAGAGGCGCGCGAGTCCCGTGGCCTTCGTGACGCCCTGCGCCATGACCTCGACGAACGGGGCGCCGGACAGCGTGGCCTCGAAGCCAGTGAGCTCGAGGGATCGCAGGGTCTCGAAGAGTGCGGCGGGCGCGAGCTCGGGGTGCCGGATCACGAGCTTGAGCGTCGGCGCCGCGAGCACCTCGTCCAGCGGCACGCCGCCCATCGTCGCGGGGTCGCGTTTGTGGTCGGACAGCTGCGCGATCGCCGCATAGCCGTGCTGTGCGACGAATGTCTCGCCGCCCTCCCGCACGCTCGCGAAGAGGAGGCCGGGGACGCTGGCGCGCAGCGCGTCGGCGAGAGTGCGCAGCGTCGCGGGCGGCAGCTCCTCGGCGAACAGCATGCGGCCCTCGGTGAGATGTGTCGCGTACGCGCCGTTGCCGCACAGCGCCCACCCGTCGAAGCCGGCGTCGGCGGCGATCACGCGCAGGCCGATCGGCTGGCGGGCAGTGACGGGCACCACCGCGACGCCCGCGTCCCGCGCGGCATCGAGCGCGGCACGGGTGCGCGGCGACACCGCGGACGAGCTGTCGATCAGGGTGCCGTCGAGGTCGGTCGCGATCAGCCGCACGGGGTAGGTCCCTGAGCCTGTCGAAGGGTCAGGAGAAGATCATCGGCAGGTCGTCGTCGGCGTCGTCGCCGCCGAAGTCCAGATCGACCACCACGGGCACGTGGTCGCTGGGCTGCTCGCCCTTGCGCTCGTTGCGGTGGATCGACGCCCCGGTGACGGCATCGGCGAACGTCTTCGAGCCGAGGATGAAGTCGATCCGGATGCCCTCGTTGCGCGGGAACTTCAACCGCTGGTAGTCCCAGTAGGTGTAACCCTCGGGGAGCAGCGGGCGCACGACGTCGGTCACGCCCGCGTCGGTCAGCGCGAAGAACGCGTCGCGCTCGGCGGGGGAGACGTGGGTGGAGCGGCCGACCACGATGTCGGGATCGCCGTTGTCGTGGTCGAACGGGATGATGTTGAAGTCGCCGACGAGGGCGAGCGGAAGGTCGGGATTCGCCGACAGCTCGTCCGCCGTGGACTGCTTGAGCTGCTCGAGCCAGTGCAGCTTGTAGACGTAGTGCGGGTCGTCGAGCGAGCGGCCGTTGGGCACGTACAGGCTCCAGACGCGCACGCCGTCGACCATGACGCCCAGGGCACGCGCCTCCTGCGGGGCGTCGGGGCCCTCGTGGCCCTTCGCGAACCCGGGCATGCCGTCGAAGGCGGTGCGGACGTCGGTGATCGGCAGCCGGCTGGCGATGGCGACGCCGTTCCACTGATTCAGGCCGTGCACCTCGACGTGGTAGCCGGCCTCCTCGAAGGGCGCATATGGGAACTGCTCCGGCTTGCACTTCACCTCCTGCATCGCGAGCACGTCGATGTCTTCACGGACGGCGAACTCGACGGTGCGGGTGACGCGGGTGCGGATGGAGTTGACGTTCCAGGTGGCCAAGCGCATGCGTCCAGCCTAGGGTGTGCCTCCTACACTGGATGCCGTGACCGCACTCGACGCAGACCGCCAGACCCTCCTCGCCCTCATCACGGACGAGGCGGTGTTCCACGGCGATTTCACCCTCTCCAGCGGCAAGAAGGCGACGTACTACGTCGACATGCGCAAGCTCACCCTCGACCACCGCGCCGCCCCGGCCATCGGCCGCATCATGCTCGACCTGATCGCCGATCTCGACGTCGTCGCCGTCGGCGGTCTGACGCTCGGCGCCGACCCGATCGCGAACGCCGTCCTGCATGCCTCGGTCGGCACTGACCGTCCGCTCGACGCGTTCGTCGTGCGGAAGGAGCCGAAGGACCACGGACGCGGTCGCCAGATCGAGGGCGCCGACGTGAAGGGCAAGCGCGTGGTCGTGCTGGAGGACACCTCGACCACCGGGCAGTCCGCGCTCAAGGCGGTCGAGGCGCTGCGCAAGGAAGGTGCGGAGGTCGTCGCGGTCGCGGTGATCGTCGACCGCAAGACCGGCGCGCAGGCCGCCATCGAGGCCGAGGGCCTGGAGTGGCGCGCGGCCTTCGACCTCGACGATCTCGGACTCGACCCGCAGTGAGCCGCTATGCGCTGGCCGTCGACGTGGGCGGCACGAAGATGGAGGCCGCCCTCGTCGCCGACGACGGCACGCTCGTCCCCGGCAGCCGCAGCCGGCAGCCCACCGGTCGGGAGGCGACGTCGGCGTCGCTGACGGCGGCGGTCGACGCGATCGTGCGGCATGCGCTCGCCGCCCTCCCTGCCGACGCGGAGCTCGTCGGCGCCGGGATCGGCAGCGCGGGTCCCGTGGATCGGACCCGCGGTGAGATCCTGCCGGTGAACATGCCCCTCGCGCGGGGGTTCGGCCTCGTCGACGCGGTCGCCCGTGCGGCCTCGGCCGCACTCGGACGGGACGTCCCGGCGGTCCTGGGTCACGACGGCGGCGCGCTCGCGCTCGCGGAGTCGTGGCTGGGGGCGACGCAGCAGGCGGGAGCCTCGTTGTCGATCGTCGTGTCCACCGGCGTCGGCGGCGGTTTCGTCGTGGGCGGTGCGTATGTGCCCGGGGCGAGCGGCAACGCCGGGCACCTCGGGCAGGTGCGCCGCGAGGGCGGGCTCACTCTCGAGGAGATCGCCTCCGGACCTGCCAGTGCCGCCTGGGCGCGGGAGCAGGGCTGGTCCGGCGCGACCGGGGAGGACCTGGCCCGGGACGCCGAGGCCGGTGTCGCCGTCGCCCGCGCGGCGATCGAGCGCTCGGCCCGCGCCGTCGGGGAGGCACTGGCCGATGCCGCCACCCTCGTCGACCTCGACGTCGTCGCCATCGGCGGCGGCTTCTCGCGGGTGTCGGCGGACTACATCGACCTCGTCCAGCAGGCTCTCACCGCCAGCGCCGTGCACGAGTACTCCCGTCGCACCCTCGTCGTCCGCTCGGGCCTGGGCGACGAGGGGCCGCTGATCGGCGCCGCCGCCCTCGTCCTGCGCTGACGTGAGTGTCAGCTCCCTGACACGAGCAGGTGTCGCGGGGGCCCTTCGAGCCGGGCGACGGCGATCTTCAGGTCCGTGACGTCCGCCGCCACCGCATCGATGCGGGCGCCGAGCTTCTCTTCAACGGTGTCGATGCGTGCGCCGAGCTTCTCTTCGACGGAGTCGATGCGTGCGCCGAGCTTCTCTTCGACGGAGTCGATGCGTGCGCCGAGCTTCTCTTCGACGGAGCCGATGCGTGCGCCGAGCTTCTCTTCGACGGAGCCGATGCCTGTGGAGAGCCGGTGGTCGACGGCGCCGAGACGCTCGTCGATGCGACGGATCATCCACGCCCCTGCCGCGAACAGACTCGCGCCGAGGGTGAGCACGACGCCGATCGCGCTGACGATGATCGTGAGGGTGTCCGCGGACACGGTGCTCCCTTCCTCGGTGCGGGTGTGGCTTTGACGATACGTGGTCGCCGTGCGGGCGCCGGTCGGAATTCCGGCATCTGTGAAGAGGTCGCGTGCAGGCTCGATGGGGGAGGAAGAGTCGGTCACCGCAACGCCGGGACGGCGCGCCCGGAGTGCGACGCCACGAGCATGAGCACGGGGATGACCGCGCACAACACGGCGGACACGAGGAACGTGACGCTCGACGCCGGGTCGCGCCCGATCAGCAGGACGAGCGTCGGGACGAACGTGCCGCCGACCGCGCCGCAGGCCACGAGCGCCCCGGTGACCGCGGCGCTGCGGGCCGGATCGAGTCGGTCGAGCGCGAGTCCGAGGATGAGGCCGTAGCTCGGGGCCAGCAGGACCACCACGACGGCCAGGATGAGCAGCGCCGCGACCGGCTGCTCGCCGAGGAGCTCGCCGGCGAGCACCAGGAGGACGGCGGCAGCCCCCGTCGCGGTCGCCAGCAGGGCGAGCGGCGGAACCGCCGCGCGCCGGAGAGCGGCGGCGCCGAAGCGGCCGACGGCCATCAGCGCCCAGAAGGCCGAGGTGCCGAGGGCGGCGGTGGCGGGCTCGATCGCGAGCGCCCGCTCCGGGATCACGGCCGACCAGCCCGACAGGACGGTCTCCACGCCGACGTAGAGGGGCAGAGCCAGCGCGAAGGGGAGGAGGACGAGCAGGGAGCGTGCATCCCGTCGCGCCGGGGCCTCGGTCGCACGGGCGAGAGTGCTGGCGCCGGCGAGCACCGCGACGGTCGCCACGGGTACGGTCGCGAGCAGCGCCAGGGCCGGACGGGCGCCGGCCCCGAGCGCGACCACGAGCGGTGTGACGGCGGCGCACACGGCGACCGTGCCCATCAGGGCGCTCAGCACCCCGGTCGCGCTCCCCGTGCTGGCGGCCTTGGCTGCCACGGAGCCCGCGGCCTCGACGAGACCGAACCCGAGCCCCGCGAGCGCGGCGGCCGCGATGAAGACGCCCGGATCCGTCGCGAGGGCGACACCGACGATGGCGGCCGCCTGCAGGAGGCTGCCCAGCACGAGCGTCGTCCGGGGCGGTCGGCGCACCAGGAGCGGGCCCGACAGCAGCACGCCCACGAGGAGTCCCGCGAAGAGGACGGGCACGGCGGCACTCAGGTCGGCGTCCGTCGCGTGCTCTGCGGACGGAAGGACGGCCGGGACGAACGCCGCGGTCACGCCGAGGCCGCCGAACGCCGTGAACAGCCCGACGCGGAGTCGGCTCGCGCTCATCTCAGGCACCGCCCGCGCGCACGTGATGCACGGCGGCGAAGGTGTCGCGGAGGGCCTCCATCGAGCGGTCGTAGTTGGACTGCGCGACCCCGATGAAGATGCAGTCGACGACCATGAGCTGGGCGATCCGGCTGCCCAGGGCCCCGGAGCGGAAGCCCGTCTCGCGCGCGGCGGTGGTCAGCACGATGTCGGCCCGACCGGCGAGCGGGGAGCCGGCGTGGTTGGTGATGGCGATGGTCGTGGCGCCCGCCTGCCGGGCGAGCAGGAGGAACTCGATGGTGTCGGTCGTGGCTCCCGTGTGCGAGACGGCGATCGCGACGTTCCCCGGCCCGAGGGTGGCGGCCGAGGTCCAGGCGGCGTGCGGGTCGGACCACTCCAACGCCGTCCGCCCGATCCGGGTGAGCTTGCGCTGGAGGTCGAGCCCGACGATGGAGCTCGCCCCCACGCCGAAGATGTCCACCCGGGTGGAGGAGGTGATCGCCTCGACCGTGGCGCGGAGCGCGTCGGTGTCGAGCACCTTGGCGGTGTCGGCGAGGGAGAGCGTCTCGGCGAGCGACACCTTCGCGACGATGTCGGCGAGGGTGTCGTTGCGGTCGATGTCGCCGGACACGGCGGGGAGCGCGGCGGTGTCGAAGGTCTCGCGTTCGACCTCCCGCAGCACATGGTTGCGCAGCTCGCGCACATGCTCGTACCCGAGACGCTTGCAGAACCGCACGACGGACGTGGTCGAGGTGTCGCAGCGGTGCGCGAGCTCGGCGACGGAGAGCCCGGCGGTTCCGGCGGGGTCGGCGAGGAACAGGTCGGCGATGCGCTGCTCGCTCGGACGGAGTTCTGGGCGCAGGGCGCGCATCCGCACGAGCACGAGATGGGTGCCGGCGTCGTCGCGAGCGGCATCGTGGGGCATGGGGTCTCCGATCGGTGTTCATAACACTAGAGGAACTTCTGTTACATGCGTAGATGCTTTCGTGTACTTTTGGTACTTACCCAGACCGACGATGTTCGCGGGGCATCAGGCAGCACCGCCTGATCCGAGCCAGGGCGACGCGGTCCCAGCCAGGAGGAAACAGCAATGAGCACAGCACGGTGGGCGTCTCTCGGCGCCCTCACCGCCACGGGCCTCGCCGCGGCGCTCGTCATCACCGGGTGTTCCGCACCGGCGTCGAACCCGTCCGACACCGGATCCGGATCCGCCGGCGGCGACCTGGTCATCGGCGTCACGAGCGATCCCGACACCCTCTTCCCGTGGAAGGCCACCCAGTTCCAGGCGGTCAACGTCCTGCAGAACCTGTACGGCACGCTGACCGAGTTCGACGAGGAGCTCAACGTCGTCCCCGGTCTCGCCGAGTCCTGGGACGTCTCCGAAGACGGCCTCACGGTCACCCTCCACCTCCGCGAGGGCGTCACGTTCGCGGACGGCAGCGCCTTCGACTCCGCCGACGTGAAGTACTCGCTGGACGCGATCGCCGATGAGGCGACCGCTGCCGTGGCCGCGAGCTCCCTCGCCTCGGTCGCCGCCGTCGAGGCCACCGACGAGAGCACCGTCACCCTCACCCTCAGTGCCCCCGATGCCGCGCTGCCCGCGAACCTCGCCGTCATCAACATGGCGATGCTCTCGTCGGACGACACCGAAGAGGCGCTCAACACCACCCCGAACGGCACCGGCCCGTTCGTGCTGGAGGACCGGAAGGCGAGCCAGTCGCTCACCCTCGCCAAGAACGAGGACTACTGGGGCGACACCGCGCTGCTCGACACCGTCGAGTTCCGCGTGATCCCCGACGAGTCGTCCATCGTCTCGGCGATGCAGTCCGGCAACGTGCAGCTGGCCGTGTTCGACGACCCGCTCGTCGCGCAGACGGCCGAGGGC
The DNA here is from genome assembly GCF_019056515.1 of Microbacterium paraoxydans. Classification (NCBI taxonomy): domain Bacteria; kingdom Bacillati; phylum Actinomycetota; class Actinomycetes; order Micrococcales; family Microbacteriaceae; genus Microbacterium; species Microbacterium paraoxydans. Next base: position 3,134,452 of record NZ_CP064873.1, on the reverse strand, counting down.
GCGAACGTCGAGGTCGCCACCACCCCGCAGCTCAGCTACCACGCCCTGCAGCTGAACGCGCAGCGCGGCGACCTCGCCGACGTGAACGTCCGCCTCGCGATGCAGTGCGCGATCGACCGTCAGGAGGTGCTCGACACCGCCGCGCTCGGCGAGGGCGAGGTCACCGGTCCGATCACCTCTCCCGCGTTCAAGTCCGACCCCGACGCGCGCCCGTGCCCCGAGCGTGACCTCGACAAGGCGGCCGAGTACCTGAAGAAGGCCGGCAAGGAGGACGGCGTCACCGTCAAGACGATCGTGTCCCAGGGCGAGTACGCCACCTCCGTCAACGAGGCGCAGAACCTCAAGGCGCAGCTCGCCGACGCGAACATCACGCTCGACCTCGAGGTGCTCGAGTCCGGCGCGTTCGTGGACCGCTGGATCGCGGCCGACTTCGACGCCGCGGTCGCCCTCAACGGCGGACGCCCGGACCCGGACGGCATGTACGGCCGTTACTTCACCAGCACTGGCAACCTGAACCAGGTCGCGGGGTACTCGTCGCCCGAGCTCGACGCGCTCTTCGCCGAGGGACGCGAGACGGCTGACCCGGAGAAGCGCAAGGACATCTACGCGCAGGTCTCCGAGAACCTCGAGGACAACGCCGCCTGGATCTGGCTGTTCACCAGCTACACCTACACCGCGACGGCCTCGACCGTCGACGGCTTCACCCCGATGGCGAACGGCTCGCTGCAGTACCTGCGGACCACCTCCATCCAGTAGTGGAACGAGGGGGCGCGGATGTCCGCGCCCCCTCGACTCCCCGACGACAGGCACCTCTCCCACGCGCATGTTCAGACAGCTCCTCCGCAACAGCGTGCTGCGACGCATCCTCGCAGCCCTCGGCACCCTCTTCGGCGTCGCCGTCTTCGTCTTCCTGATGCTGCGCGCCATCCCCGGCGACCAGATCAGCTCCGGCCTCGGCACCGAGGCGGCCGCGCTCACTCCGGCGCAGCGTGCCGCGCTCGAGGCGTACTACGGTCTCGACCAGCCGCTCGTCGTGCAGTTCTTCTCCTGGCTCGGCAACATCTTCACCGGCAACCTCGGCTTCTCCTCTCGGGCGCAGACCAGCGTGCTCGAGCTCACCGCCGCCGCGCTGCCGGTCACCTTCGAGCTCGCGATCTTCTCGATCGTCATCGCGCTCGCCATCGGCATCCCGCTCGGCATGCTCTCCGCCTCGAAGCCCGACTCGTTCCGTGACGGCGTCGGTCAGGTCGTCGGCCTCGCCGGCCTCTCGATCCCCGCGTTCCTGCTCGGAACGGCGCTGCTGGCGATCCTCGCGCAGTCCCTCGGCTTCAACCCGAACGGCCAGGGCTACGCGCGGCTCTTCGACGACCCCGCTCTGAACCTCCAGCAGATGCTCCTGCCGTCGATCGTGCTCGGCTTCGGCATCGCCGCGCCGATCATGCGCACCACGCGCACCGCGGTCCTGGAGATCCGTGCCAACGACTTCATCCGCACCGCGAAGGCCAAGGGCGTGCCGCCCCGCCGCCTCCAGGTGCGCCATGTGCTGGGCAACGCGCTGGTCCCCATCGTCACCATGACCGGTCTGCAGTTCGGCTACCTGCTGGGCGGTGCGGTCGTGGTGGAGCAGATCTTCTCGCTCCCCGGCATCGGCCGCCAGGTGCTGCTCGGCATCCAGCAGAAGGAGTACGCGCTCGTGCAGAGCACCGTCCTGGTGATCGCGCTCGCCTTCGTCATCGTCAACCTGCTCACCGACCTGCTCTACCGGGTCATCGATCCCCGGGTGCGTGCCGCATGACCGACATCTCTCAGACCCCGGCCCTCGCTCCCGGCGGCGGGCGCACCATGGAGCGCGTGCGTCTTCTGCTGCGCAGCCGCAGTGGTCTCGCCGGCCTCATCATCGTCGTGCTGCTCGCGGTGCTGAGCCTCGTCTCGGCGTTCGGCCTGCTGCCGTTCGACCCGCTCGCGCAGGACCCGCCGTCCCGGCTGCAGCCGCCGTCCGCGGTGCACTGGTTCGGCACCGACCAGTTCGGCCGCGACGTGTTCTCGCGGGTGGCAGCCGGTGTCGCCAACTCGGCGCTCATCTCCGTGGTCGCCGTGGCGTTCGCGACCGTGGTCGGCACGGTCTGCGGACTCATCGCCGGTTTCTACCGCGGCTTCTCCGACGGTGCGATCACGGCGGTCACCAACGTGCTGTTCGCGTTCCCGCCGCTGCTGCTCGCCCTGTCGCTCGCCTCGGTGTTCGACCGCAACTGGTTCACGATCGCCGTGGCCATCGCGATCGTCTACGTGCCGATCTTCATCCGCGTGACCCGCGGCCCCGTGCTGTCGCTGCGCGAGGTGGAGTACGTCAAGGCGGCCAAGAGCACGGGGCAGAGCCGCATGGCGACCATGTTCCGCCACGTCCTGCCGAACATCACCTCGATCATCATCGTGCAGGTCACGCTCTCCCTCTCGTGGGCGGTGCTCACGGAGGCGTCGCTGAGCTTCCTCGGACTCGGGACTCCGCCGCCCGCGCCCTCGCTCGGCTCCATGATCTTCGAGGCGCGGACCCTCGTGACCATCGCCCCGTGGACGATGATCGCCCCCGGCGTGATCGTCGTGCTCCTCGTCGTCGGCCTGAACCTGCTGGGCGACGGGCTGCGCGACAGCCTCGACCCGCGGAACCGGGGCAAGCGATGATCGCGGAAGACCTCGGCGCTCTCGCCACTGAGGCGAGCGACCCCCGGTACGCCCGCCTCGATCAGATGAGCGTGGCCGAGCTCGCGCAGACCATGAACGAGGCCGACGCCACCGTGCCCGCGGCCGTGCAGCGCGCTCTCCCGCAGATCGTCCCGGCGATCGAGCAGACGGCCGCACGCATGGCGCAGGGCGGACGCCTGGTGTACGTCGGCGCGGGCACCCCCGGACGCATCGGCGTGCTCGACGCCTCCGAGTGCCCTCCCACGTTCAGCACCCCGCCGGAGCTGGTGTTCGCGATCATGGCCGGCGGTCCCGGCGCGATCGTGAACCCCGTCGAAGGCGCGGAGGACGACGCGGAGGCGGGTGCCGCGGCCATCGACGCCGCAGGCATCGGCCCGCTCGACACCGTGATCGGCATCGCCTCCAGCGGCCGCACGCCGTACGTGGTCGCCGCCGTCCGACGGGCGCGGGAGCGCGGGGCGCTCAGCGTCGGCCTGTCCTGCAACACCGGCACCGCGCTGAGCGCGGTCGCCGAGCACGGCATCGAGGTCGAGGTCGGCCCCGAGGTTCTCGCCGGCTCCACGCGCCTCAAGTCCGGCACGGCGCAGAAGCTCGTCCTGAACATGTTCTCGACCATCGCGATGGTCCGGAACGGCAAGGCCTACGGCAACCTGATGGTCGACGTGAAGGCCACGAACCACAAGCTCCGCGAGCGCGCGATCCGCATGGTGCGGACGATCGCCGACGTCGATCGCGACACGGCGGCGGCCGCGCTGGAGAGCGCAGGGTGGGACGTGAAACTCGCCACGATCATGATCCGCCGCGGGGAGGACCTCGCCGCGGCCACCGACCGACTCGCGGCGGCCGACGGCCGTCTGCGTACCGCACTGGAGGAGAACTGATGCGCGTCCTGGGACTGATCTCCGGCACCTCGCACGACGGGATCGACGCCGCCGTCGTCGACTTCGCCACCAACGGGGGGTTCACGGCGCACGGCGTCGACCTCCGGGGCACGGTGCTCGCCTCCACCAGCGTCCCCTACGATCCCGAGCTGCGGGCACGCCTCATCGCCGCGCTCCCTCCGGCGCAGACCACCCTGGCCGAGGTGGCCGAGCTCGATACCCTCATCGGGCAGGCGTTCGCCGACGTCGCAGCCGAGGTCGCGGCCGAGGTCGGCGGCGTCGACGCGGTGTGCTCGCACGGCCAGACCGTCTACCACTGGGTCGACGGCGCCCACGCCCTCGGCACCCTCCAGATCGGGCAGCCCGCCTGGATCGCCGAGAAGACCGGTGTGCCCGTCGTCTCCGACATCCGTATCCGCGACATCACCGCGGGCGGCCACGGCGCTCCGCTCGTGTCGTTCCTCGACGAGCTGCTGCTCCGTGGCCGCGCCGGCGTCTCGGCGGCGCTCAACCTCGGCGGCATCTCCAACATGACCGTCGTCCGCCCGGACGGCCTCGTCGCCTACGACATCGGCCCCGCGAACGCCCTGGTCGACGCGGTCATCGTTGCGCACGACCTCAACCCGCTCGGCTATGACGACGATGCGGCGATCGCCCGGACGGGACGGGTCGACCAGGCGCTGCTGGACGCCATGCTCGCGGACCCGTACTACGCCCTCACCCCGCCGAAGAGCACGGGCAAGGAGCACTTCCACCTCGCCTACGTGCAGGAGCACCTCGCGGCGCAGGGACGTGAGATCGCGGTCGCCGACGTCGTGCGCACGCTCACCGAGCTCACGGTCCGCACGGTCGCCCGCGACGTCGAGGCCGCCGGGATCGGCTTCCTCGCGGTGTCCGGCGGCGGCTGCCGCAACCCGCTGATCCTGGACGGGCTGCGGACCGCGCTGCCGCAGACCGAGGTCGTCCTGGCCGACGAGCTCGGCGCCCCCGCCGACAGCAAGGAGGCCATCCTCCTCGCGCTCATCGGCTGGTCGACCCTGCACGGCGTCCCCGCCATCGTCCCCGGCGGGACCGGGGCGCGCGAGCCGCGCATCCTCGGCACGATCACGCCCGGCGCCGGTCCGCTGCAGATGCCAGAGCAGGTCGCGGCCATCGACTCCCTCGCCCTCACGGAGGCGGCGGGATCGTGACCGTCGTCGAGCGGATGCGCGTGCTGCGGGTGCCTTCGCCCCTGGCGCGTCCCTTCGTCACGGCCGTCCGTCGCACGGACCACCTCGATGTCGTGCTCGTGGAGGTGACCGACGCCGACGGCCGCCGCGGATACGGGGAGGCCGCGACGAGCTGGCGCGTCACGGGGGAGAGCCCGGAGAGCGTGACGGCCGTGGTCGCCGGTCCCTTCGCCGACGCCGTGCTCGGGCGCTCCGTCGACGACCCCGGGCTGCCGGACGCCCTCGCCGCGGCGGCCTGGGGCAACGCCGCTGCCCGCAGTGCGGTGGCCTGCGGGGTCGCCGACCTCGCCGCGCAGCACCGGGACGAGCCGCTCGCGCAGACGCTCGCCCCGCACGCAGACGCGCCCGCGCGCATCCGTACCGACATGACGCTGTCGGTGGCGGAGCCGGCCGCACTGGCCGCGACCGCGGTCGAGCATGCGGCGGCGGGATTCCGCTGCCTCAAGATCAAGGCGTCCCGCGAACACGACACGGTCGCGGGTCTCCTAGCCGTCTGCTCCGCCGTCGGTGCCGACATCACCCTGCGCGTGGACGCGAACCAGGCGTGGGACGCCGAGACCGCGATCCGCGTCATCCGGGCGGCGGAGGACGCCGGTCTCGGACTCGAACTCGTCGAGCAGCCCGTCGCCGCGCGCGACCTCGATGCGCTGGCCGTGGTGACCGCCGCCGTCGACACGCCGATCATGGCGGACGAGTCGGTCCGCACCGCGCGGGACGTCCGGGACATCGCCGTGCGCGGAGCCGCCGGGCTCGTGAACGTCAAGCTCGCCAAGACCGGCGGGCTCCGCGAGGCGCTCGCGTGCGTGCAGGCCGCCCGCTCCGCCGGACTCGGCGTCATCATCGGCTGCATGATGGAGTCGCACGTCGGGGTGGCCGCCGCGGCGCACCTCGCCGCCGCGGTCGCTCCGGACGTCGTGCACGACCTCGACGCGGCATCGTGGTTGCGCCGGTCGCCGGTGACCGGAGGGCTGACCGCCGACGCGGGGCGGCTCACCCTCGCCGCGGCGGCGGGACTGGGGATCACCGGGATCACCCCCGATGCCGAGGTGCTGCTCGACCGCTCCCGGACCGGAGCTCTCGTATGAGCGCCGCCGAGGCGATCGCCGCAGTCCTCGCCGGGCCGACCGCGCCGCGCGGAGCCGTCGCCGGTGTCGCCACCCGCATGGGCCGGGACACGGCCGCCGGCGGCCTCGCCGATCTCGCGGGGACGCCGGTCACGACGGACACGGCGTTCGACCTCGCCTCGGTCACCAAGGTCGCCGCCACCACCACCGCGATCCTCCGGCTGGTCTCCCGGGGCGACCTCCGGTTCGACGATCCGGTGGACCGCTTCGTCCCCGGAACCGCCTGCGCCCCCGGGACGACCGTGCGGCACCTGCTCCTGCACCGGGCGGGGCTCTGGGAGTGGCAGCCGCTCTACCTCGACGGTACGAACGACGGCGCGGCCGCCGCCGACACTCTCCCGCTCCGCTACGGCGTGGACGAAGGACGGCGCTATTCCGACCTGGGTTTCCTGATCCTCGGACGGATCATCGCCGCCGCGACCGGCCTCCCCCTCGACGCCGCCGTGCGCGAGCTCGTGACCGGGCCCCTCGGTCTCACGCGCACGGGCTACGGGCCCGTCTCCGGTCGGGTCGCGTCATCCGCGGGCAACGGGGATGCCGCCGAGCGACGCATGGTCGCCACCGGCACGCCCTACCCGATCCTCACCTCTCGCCGGCACTTCCCCTGGCGTGAGGGGGAGATCACCGGGGTCGCCAACGACGGCAACTGCTTCCACGCCCTGCACGGCGTCTCCGGGCACGCCGGCCTGTTCGGCACGGTCGACGAGCTGCTGACCCTCGGCGTCGCGCTCGCCGCCCCCGAGTCGCACCCCGAGCTGTGGGATCCGGCGCTCGTGGCCGAGCTGTTCCGCGACGGCCCCGACCCCGGGCAGGCCCTCGGCTGGCGCAGCGACACCGTGACGGCGGACGGGCGCCCGACCCGGGTGCTCTGGCATCCCGGCTACACCGGATGCGCGCTGGGCGTGGTCCCCGCCACCGGAACCGCCGTCGTCCTCCTCGCGAACCGGCTGTTCGCCGACGAGATCGCCCCCACCGAGACCCTGTGGCGCGCAGCGCTGCCCGCACTCCTGGACCCCGAAGGAACGAGTACCCCATGAGCACCACTCCGCCCGTGCTGAGCATCGACGGCCTCGCGGTCGCCTTCCGGACCGGCTCCGAGCTGGTCACCGCCATCAGCGACATCTCGATCGACATCGCCGCCGGGGAGACGGTCGCCGTGGTCGGCGAGTCCGGCTCCGGGAAGTCCACCACGGCGGCCGCGGTCAACCGCCTGCTGCCGGAGAACGGCGTCATCACGGCGGGCAGCATCCGCTTCGACGGCCGCGAGCTCACCGACCTCCCCGAGAACGCGATGGTGTCGCTCCGCGGGGCCGGCATCGGCCTCGTGCCGCAGGATCCGATGTCGAACCTCAACCCCTCCTGCGCGTGGGTGAGCAGATCGGAGAGGCGCTCGAGGTCCACGGGTACACGAGCGGCGACGCGACGAAGGCCCGTGTGGTCGAGCTGCTGGAGATGGTCGGGATCCCCGACGCCGCCCGCCGCGCGACCCAGTACCCGCACGAGTTCTCCGGGGGCATGCGGCAGCGGGTGCTCATCGCGATGGGGCTCGCCTGCAAGCCGCGGCTGCTCATCGCCGACGAGCCCACGTCGGCGCTCGACGTCACGGTGCAGCGGCGGATCCTCGACCAGCTCGACCAGCTGACCGACGAGCTGGGCACCGCGGTGTTCCTCATCACCCACGACCTCGCCCTCGCCGCGGAGCGCGCCGACCGGATCGTCGTGATGTTCCGTGGCCACGTCGTCGAGGAGGGGACATCGGCGGAGGTGCTCGGGAACCCGCAGCACGAGTACACCCGGCAGCTGCTCGCCGCCGCACCGAGCCTCGCGTCCCGCCGCGACGCCCTGCCTGCGCGCGAGGTCGCCGCCGACGCCGTGCCCTTCGTCGAGATCCGGGACCTGCGCAAGGAGTTCCCGCTCCGGAACGCGAAGGCCGGGGAGCCGCAGACCTTCACAGCGGTCGACGGCGTGAGCTTCTCGATCCGTCGCGGCACGACCGTGTCCATCGTGGGCGAGTCGGGCTCGGGCAAGTCCACGACGGCGAACATGGTGCTCGGTCTGGAGGACGCGACCTCCGGGGCCATCCTCTTCGACGGCACCGACCTCACGACCCTCCGCCGCACGGAGCTGTTCGCCCTGCGCCGTCGCGTGCAGCCCGTGTTCCAGAACCCCTACGCCTCGCTCGACCCGCGCTACACGGTCGAGCAGTCGATCGCCGAGCCGCTGCGCGTACACCGGATCGGCACCGCCGCTTCCCGGCACGCCCGCGTCCTGGAGCTCCTGGAGCAGGTCGCCCTGCCCGCGGCCATGGCCGAGCGGCTGCCGCACGAGCTCTCCGGCGGACAGCGGCAGCGCGTCGCGATCGCCCGCGCCCTGGCCCTGGAGCCCGAGCTCGTCGTGCTGGACGAGGCGGTCTCCGCGCTCGACGTGCTGGTGCAGGCACAGATCCTCGACCTCCTCGCCGACCTGCAGAAGCGCCTCGGGCTCAGCTACCTCTTCATCAGCCACGACCTGGCCGTCGTGCGCATGATCTCCGACGAGGTGCACGTGATGCAGCGCGGCGTCGTGGTCGAGAGCGGCACCCCGGAGAGCATCTTCGACACGCCGCAGCATCCGTACACCCGGGAGCTGCTCGCCGCGATCCCCGGGGCGTCGCTCGCCTCCTGAGACCTCCAGGCGGCCGTCGGCTCAGCGCCGGCGGTCGTCGTCGTCCCAGGGGCCTTCCCACCAGCCGGCACGGCCGTCGTCCTCGCCGCCGCGGCGGCGGGAGCGCACGAACTGCACCACGAACACGACCAGCGACGTGAGCATGATGAGGAACAGGACGAGGAACAGCAGGTCGCTCTGGTTCATGGACGCTTCCCCTCCGCGGCATCCGCCACGATCTTCGCGATGCGCGCGGCCTTGGTCTCCGGCCGCTTGGCCATCGCGATGTGCGTGAGGCCGAACTTCTTCACCGACTTCGGGAACGCATCCCAGCTCGCCCTCGCCGCGGGCACCGCGTCGAGGGCGGCCGCGAGCTCCGGAGGCTCGATGCCGGCCTCGGGGCCGTCGAGCACGGTCCAGGAGTCGTTCGCCTTCGCCGTCTCCAGCGCACGGATGCCGGCCGGGGCGAGGAGCCCCGCGGCCTCCAGCTCCGCGATACGGGCCTTGTTCGTCGCCGCCCAGCCGCTCCCCGGGCGCCGAGGGGAGAACCACTGGCCACCGGTCTCGTCGTCGAACGTGCGCACCGGGCCGTCGATCCACCCGAAGCACAGCGCCTGCCGGACGGCGTCCTCGTAGCCGACGCCGGTGGCGGATCGCCCGCGCACGCTCAGCAGCCACACCCCGGCCGTGCGTTCGTGGTTCGCCTCGAGCCAGGCGCGCCAGGCCGCGGCGTCCGCCGCCGTGACCCGCTCGCCGTCGTCGAGGGCGCCCACGTCAGTCCTCGTCGAGGGTGGGGATCGAGTCGGTGATGGTTGGCAGCAGGTCGGCGACCGAGTCGACGATCTCGTCCGGGCGGAAGGGGTACTGCTCGATGATCCGCTGGTCGCTGATGCCGGTGAGCACGAGCACCGTGTGCAGACCCGCCTCGATGCCGGCGACGATGTCCGTGTCCATCCGGTCGCCGATCATGCCGGTCTTCTTCGAGTGCGCGCCGATCTTGTTCAGGGCCGAACGGAACATCATCGGATTGGGCTTGCCGACGACGTAGGGCTCCTTGCCGGTGGCCTTGGTGATGAGGGCGGCGATCGCACCCGTGGCCGGCAGCACCCCGTCGGCGCTCGGGCCGGTGGCGTCCGGGTTGGTCACGATGAAGCGCGAGCCGTTGATGATGTGGCGGATGGCCTTCGTGATGGCCTCGAACGAGTAGTTGCGGGTCTCGCCGACGACGACGAAGTCGGGGTTCGTCTCGGTCATGATGAAGCCGGCCTCGTGCAGCGCGGTGAGGATGCCGGCCTCGCCGATGACGAAGGCGGAGCCGCCCGGGAGCTGCTGCGCGAGGAAGTCGGCGGTCGCGAGCGCCGAGGTCCAGATGCGCTCCTCCGGCACGATCAGGCCGCTCGCACGGAGGCGGGCCGAGAGGTCGCGGGCGGTGAAGATCGAGTTGTTCGTGAGCACGAGGTACGGGATCTCGTTGCGCTCCCATCCGGCGAGGAGTTCGGAGGCCCCGGGGATGGCGTCGTTCTCATGGACGAGCACGCCGTCCATGTCGGTGAGCCAGCATTCGATGTCGTCACGGTGTGCCATGTGCTCAGCCTAGAGGCCCCACCTTTCCTTTCGAATCGCCTGATTGGTCCCATCCCCGGCCGGTTTGCCGCAAAGTGCGCGATTCGAAGCCGGGGTCAGGCCGACAACCACACCACGTCGCGGGCGGCGGGGGGCAGCGGCGGCTCGGTGCCGTCGAGGGCGATGCCGGACGGGGTCACCGTCACGGACGTCCCCACGACGACCCCGTGGGAGTCGAGGGTCCGCAAGAGCTCCGGGTCGCGGTCGTCGACGCGGAGAACGCGGCCGGTGTGTCCTTCCGGGGCATCGGCGAGCAGGACGAAGGGCTCCCGTTCGATGCGGCCCTCCGCGTCCGGGATGGCGTCTCCGTGCGGGTCGAAGCGCGGTCGTCCCAGGCGCTCGTCGATGCCCTCGAGCAGCCGGTCGCTGATGGTGTGCTCCAGCACCTCGGCCTCGTCGTGCACCTCATCCCATCCGTACCCGAACTCCCGCACGAGCCAGGTCTCGATGAGGCGGTGGCGGCGGACCATCGCGAGGGCCCGGGTGGTCCCCGCGTCCGTCAGCCGGACCGCTCCGTAGGGCACGTGCGACACGAGTCCCGCCGCGGCGAGCTTCTTCACCATTTCCGTGACCGACGACGGGGCGATGCCGAGCTTGGCCGCCAGGACCGAGGGGGTGATCGGCGCATCCTGCCACTCGGTGTGCGCGTAGACGGTCTTCAGATAGTCGTCAGCTGCCGGGGATGCCACCCCACCACTCTACGTGTCCGGGTCGGCCGGCCTCGCGGCCTGAGTCAGGCGCTCGCGGAGCCGAGCAGGATCACGGCCGCCTGCCCCGCGAAGAAGAGCACGAGGAACCCCAGGAGGGCGGCGGCGAGCGAGAGGCGCCCGTCGAAGCCCTCCACCTCGGCGATGCCCACCTTGCGGGCACGGAAGGCGAAGATCAGGGTCGCGACGCCGAGCGCGAGCTGCACCCACGGGCTGGCGGGGCCGATGACCTTCGGGAACGCGATGAGCAGACCGCCGATGACCCCGGTCGCGAAGCCGCTCCAGGTGAGGAGGCGGACGGTGCGACGGGCGGAGTCTGCAGACATGATGTCGAGCCTATCCGGCGTCATGCCCCCGTCAGCACCAGCCAGAGCAGGGCGCCGTTCAGGGCGATGAGGAGCACGGAGGCCACGACGCCGGCGACCGTCGTCCACACCCGGTTGACCCAGGCGCCGAGCGTGCGGCGCTGCGCGGTGAGGGCGACGAGCGGGATCAGCGCGAACGGGATGCCGAACGACAGCACGACCTGGCTGAGGACGAGGGCGAGCGTGGGGTCCACCCCGATGCCGAGGATCACCAGCGCGGGGATGAGCGTCACGAGGCGGCGGGCCAGCAGGGGGATGCGCACGTGCAGGAGGCCGTGCATGATCTCGGCGCCCGCGTACGCGCCGACGGAGGTCGAGGCGAGACCCGAGGCGAGCAGTCCCACGGCGAAGAAGGTCGCCACGACCGGGCCGAGGCCTGCGGCGAGGGCGGCGTGCGCCCCCTCCAGCGAGTCGGTGCCCGCGACGCCCGCGAGGTTCGCCGCCGCGAGCAGGAGGATGCCGAGGTTCACCGAGCCCGCGATGACCATCGCGATCGTCACATCCCAGCGCGTCGCCGTGAGCAGGCGGCGGATCCGCGAGGTCTCGATCCGGGCCGCCTCCTCGGTCGTCTCGGCACTCGTCGCACCGAACCGGTCGCGGGCCAGAGAGGAGTGCGCGTAGATCGCGTGCGGCATGATCGTCGCGCCGAGGATCGAGGCGGCGAGGAGCACGGACCCCGTGTCCTCGAAGCGCGGCACGAGGCCGCTCACGACGCCGACCGGGTCGGGTGGCGCGAGGAACAGGCCGGCCATGAAGCCGATCGTGATCACGAACATGAGGCCGATGATCACGAACTCGAACGGTCGGGCGCCGCGACGGTTCTGCACCGCGAGCAGGACCATGGACACGGCCCCGGTGATGAGGCCGCCCCACAGCAGCGGCACGCCGAAGAGAAGGTTCAGGGCGACGGCGCCGCCGATGACCTCGGCGAGGTCCGTCGCCATCGCGACCAGCTCCGCCTGGAGCCAGTAGGCGCGGCGGGCCCAGGGGCGGCGCAGCCGCTGGCCCAGCACCTCCGGGAGGCTCTGGCCGGTGACGACGCCGAGCTTCGCGGACAGGTACTGGATCAGCCAGGCCATCACGTTGCCGGCGACGACCACCCACACGAGCAGATAGCCGTACTGCGCCCCCGCTGTCATGTTGCTGGCGACGTTGCCCGGGTCGAGATAGGCCACACCCGCCACCAGCGCCGGTCCCAGCAGCCACAGCAGGCGCGGCGAAGCGGTGCGGGCGGGGATCACGGACGCGGTGGGATTTTTAGGCACACCGAAACCGTAGCGTATTTTTCGGCACACCTAAATATCGTGTCGTGATGGCCCGGGACCCCTTCGACGACCGGGTGCCGGCTCCTCCGCCCGACGGCGACCAGGCGGAGGCGGCGATAGCCTGGCGGGATGGAAGCGCAGCGCCCCGAGAGCACGGAACCGACCGCCCCCGGGGGGCCCTCGGCGCAGCCCGGATACGGCGTCGGCCCGTGGCCCGGAGGGCGGTCGGCCTGGCCCGAGGGAGAGCAGTACGATTCCGAGCTCCTCGCGCACGGCGACACGCGAAACGTCATCGACCGCTATCGCTACTGGCGCATGGAGGCGATCGTCGCCGATCTCGATACGCGGCGTCATCCGTTCCACGTCGCGATCGAGAACTGGCAGCACGACATGAACATCGGTTCCATCGTGCGCAGCGCCAACGCGTTCCTCGCCGATACGGTGCACATCATCGGCCGCCGTCGCTGGAACAAGCGCGGCGCCATGGTGACCGACCGCTACCAGCACGTCGTGCACCACGAGGACATCGCGACCTTCGCCGCCTGGGCGGCCGCAGAGGGTCTGCCCGTCATCGCGATCGACAACGTCGACGGGGCCGTGCCGGTGGACCGCGCCGACCTGCCGCGCTCGTGCGTGCTCCTCTTCGGTCAGGAGGGGCCGGGCCTGTCGCCGGAGGCACTGGCTGCCGCCTCCGGTCACATCGAGATCACGCAGTACGGCTCGACCCGATCGATCAACGCGAGTGCCGCCGCCGCCGTCATCATGTACGAGTGGTGTCGTCGCCACGCGGAGTGAGCACGACGAGCGGTCGTACCTGCTTCGTCAGGCCGGATCGATGCCGAAAAGGTGCCGCGAGATCGCGCTGACGTCGCGGTCGAGGCCGTCCATGCGCCGGCTCAGACCGTGCACCTCCTTCCGGAGATCCCCGATCTCGGCTTTCACGCCGACGATCTCGCCCCTGATCCCGACGATCTCGCCCTTGATCCCGCCGATCTCGCCCTTGATCCCGCCGATCTCGCCCTTGATCCCGCCGATCTCCGTGTGGATCCCGCCGATCTCCGTGCGGACCGTGCCGATCTCCGTCTTGATGATCCTCACGAACATCGTCGCCATGAGCGTGATCGTGGCGTACATGCCCGAGGCGAGAACCCCGATCGTCGTCCATACCTGCGCGTCGTTCATCCCCAGCATCCCTTCAGTGTCGCTCCATGCTGGACCGGAGCGACAGAGTGGCGGGGCGCTGTATTCCGCTGTGCCCGGCGGCGGGGGATAAGTCGTTCTTCGGGTCGCCTGTGGAGGAGCTACGCCGGCGCGGCGAGCCATCGCCCGGAGCGCACTCGCCACCCCAGCGTCGCCAGCCGTGCGAGCAGGTACACCCCGAAGAACGCGACGGCGAGCCATACGAGGCCGGCGGTGCCGTGGACCCCCGTCGCGGCGATGATCGCCAGAGTGGGCAGGAACGGGACGAGGTTCAGACCGCCCGCGATCGCCAGGTACCGGGCGTCGTTCGCTCCCATGAGCACTCCGTCGAGCACGAACACCACGCCCGCGACCGGCTGCGCCACCGCGAGCACGAGCAGGGCCGGCTGCACCACCTCTGCCACGCCCTGATCGCCGGTGAAGACGATGCCGAGCACCCCGGAGAGGGCGGCGATGACGGCGCCGACCACGACGCCGAACCACGCTCCCCACGCGACCGTCCGCGCCAGCACTCGGCGCACCTGCTCCTCGTCACCGGCGCCCAGCTCCTTGCCGATCAGCGCCTGCGCGGCGATCGCGAGCGCGTCGAGGGCGAAGGCCGCCGCCGAGAAGATGGTGAACACGATCTGCCACCCGGCGAGCTCCTCGGTGCCGATCCCGGTCGCCACGGCCACGGTGGCGAGCAGGGCGACGCGCAGGCTCACGGTGCGGAGGAACAGCCAGCCGCCCGACGTCGCGGTGTGGCGCAGGCCCTCCCGCTGGGCGCGCAACGAGGCGCTGTGCCGGGTCGCCAGGCGCCGGACTACGAGCGCGTACGCCGCGACCATGCCCCATTGCGCCGTCACCGTACCTGCCGCGGAGCCGGCGATGCCCCAGCCGAGGCCGTAGATGAAGAGCCAGTTCAGCAGGGCGTTCGCCGCGAAGCCGAGCCCCGCGATCCACAGTGGGGTCATGGTGTCCTGCATCCCGCGCAGCAGCCCGGTGGCGGCGAACACGATGAGCATCGCCGGGAGCCCCCACATCGAGATCACGAGGTACTCGTTCGCCTGTGCCGCGACCTCCGCGCTCGCGCCGAACAGGGAGACGAGCCAGGGCGACGAGACGGCGCCGACGACGGCGAGCACGGCACCAAGGCCGAGCGCGAGCCACATGCCGTTGATCCCGACCGAGACCGCCTCTCCCGGACGCCCGGCCCCGAATCGTCGCGCGACCGCGGGGGTCGTGGAGTACGCGAGGAACACCATGAGGCCGACGATCGTCTGCAGCACGGCTCCGGCGATGCCGAGCCCGGCGAGGGGGACGGTGCCGAGATGGCCGACGAGGGCGGCGTCGACGATGAGGAAGGCCGGCTCCGCGATGAGCGCGCCGAGGGCGGGGACCGCGAGGCGCAGGATCTCGCGGTTCAGGGAGGTGCGGGCGGCCATCCTCCGAGCCTATGACCTGTCGTCGACACCCGAGACCGCCGGCCTCGACCGGACGTAGGGTGAAGGAGGAGATCCCAGCGGACGGAGGCGCACCATGACGGATCCCCGGGAGGCGGCCGCGCGCTATCGAGCGCGGCAGCAGCAGGGCGATGCTGCCCCCGACGAGGCGGACACCGCCGCGCCGCCCGGTGCCGCGGCCGCGGTGGACCGCGCCGCCTTCGTCGAATCCGCCATCCAGGTCGCCATCCGTCGCGGCGACTTCGACGATCTGCCGGGAGCCGGGAAGCCGCTCGAAGGTCTCGGCGACCACCACGACCCGGACTGGTGGATCCGCCGGAAGATCGAGACCGAGGGCCTGACCGGGCTCGGCCCTCCCGCCATCCTCCTGCGCACGGAGGACCGCGAGCTCGACGGGCAGCTCGACCTCCTCGGTCGCGAGTCCGACGTGCGCGAGGTGCTCGAGGACTTCAACCGGCGTGTGCGCGAGGCCCGACGCCAGCTCCAGGGCGGACCTCCCGTCGTGACCCCGCTGCGCGACGTCGACGCCGAGGTCGTCGCGTGGGCGGAACGCCGGGCCGCGCGGACACCGCTGCCCGAGACGTCGCCGCGGCGCCGACGCTTCGGGCGCCGACGCCGGGACTGAGGTCTTCTGGACACCGTGGGGGACCCCGGCCATAGGCTGGAGCGCATGACCGACGTGCTTCCCGCGGGCCTCGCGCTCGACGACCTCAGCCCCGACATCCGCCCGCAGGACGACCTGTATCGCCACGTGAACGGCGCCTGGATCGCTCGCACCGAGATCCCCGGGGACAAGGCGCGCTGGGGCTCCTTCCATCTGCTGGCCGAGCAGGCCGAGAAGGACGTCCGTGCGATCGTCGAGGAGTCGCAGGAGGCGGAGGAGGGCACCCTCGCCCGCAAGATCGGCGACCTCTTCGCGAGCTTCATGGACACCGACCGCATCGCCGCCGCCGGCGTGACCCCGCTGGCCGAGACGTTCGCCGAGATCGACGCGATCGACGGCATCCCGGCCTTCCTGCGCACCGTGGGCACCTACGACCGGGAGGGCCGGGCGGCGGTGATCGGCCTCTACGTCGACGGCGACCCCGGGAACCCGGAGCGCTACCTCCCGGTGCTCGTGCAGGCCGGGCTCTCGCTGCCGGACGAGAGCTACTTCCGTCTCGACACCTTCGCGGAGACCCGCGCGGCGTACCGGGAGCACCTGGAGCGCCTGCTCTCGCTCGCCGGCGTGACCGATGCCGCGGCGCAGGCCGAGCGCTCCATCGCGCTGGAGACCGAGCTCGCCGGACACCACTGGGACAACGTGCGCAGCCGTGACGCGGTGGCGACCTACAACCTCAAGACGTGGGACGAGCTGCAGGAGCTCGCCGGCGTCGACCTCAGTCCGTGGCGCGAAGCCGTGACGCCGACGAACCCGCAGGCGTTCGACGAGGTCGTCGTCGCGCAGCCGAGCTTCTTCGAGGGGCTGGGCGCTCTGCTCACTCCCGAGCGGCTGGACGACTGGAAGGCCTGGCTGCGTGCGAAGGTCGTGCACGCGGCTGCGCCCTACCTCACCGACGAGCTCGTGCAGGAGAACTTCTCGTTCTACGGCACCCAGCTCACCGGCGTCCCCACGATCCGCGAACGCTGGAAGCGCGGCGTCTCCGTCACCGAAGGGGCCCTGGGCGAGGCGATCGGCAAGGTCTACGTCGAGCGGCACTACCCGCCGACGGCGAAGGCGGCCATGGACGAGCTCGTCGCGAACCTCGTCGAGGCCTATCGGCAGAGCATCGAGACCCTGGAGTGGATGACCGCGGAGACCCGGCAGCGGGCGCTGGCGAAGCTGGACGCGTTCACCCCGAAGATCGGCCACCCCGAGGTGTGGCGTGACTACTCGGCCCTCGTGATCGACCGGACCGATCTCCTCGGCAACGTGCGCCGCGCGGCGATCTTCGAGCACGACCGCAACATCGACAAGGTCGGGAAGCCGATCGACCGCACCGAGTGGCACATGCCGCCGCAGATGGTGAACGCGTACTACAACCCCTCGATGAACGAGATCGTCTTCCCCGCGGCCATCCTCCAGTACCCGTTCTTCGACGCCGGACGGGACGCGGCCGCGAACTACGGCGGGATCGGCGCGGTCATCGGGCATGAGATCGGCCACGGTTTCGACGATCAGGGCAGCCGATACGACGGCGAGGGGCGCCTGCAGGACTGGTGGACCGACGCGGATCGCGCGGCCTTCGAGGAGCGCACGAAGGCGCTCATCGCGCAGTACGACGCCCTCGTGCCGGAGGGGCTGGACGCCGAGCATCACGTGAACGGCGCCCTCACCATCGGTGAGAACATCGGCGATCTGGGCGGCCTCGGGATCGCGCTGAAGGCGTACGAGCTGTCGCTGCGGGCCGATCCGTCGGTGCCGGAGCCCGTCGAAGGGCCGGTCATCGACGGCTACACCGGCGTGCAGCGGCTGCTCCTGTCCTGGGCACAGGTCTGGCAGCAGAAGAGCCGCGAGGCCGAGACGCTGCGCCTGCTGACGATCGACCCGCACTCGCCCAATGAGTTCCGGTGCAACCAGATCGTCCGCAACATCGATGCGTTCTACGACGCCTTCGGCGTCACCGAGAAGGATGCCCTCTGGCTGCCGGAGTCGTCCCGTGTGACCATCTGGTGACGAACCTCCGGACTCTGTGAGGCACGCTCCGGCGGTGGGGTTACGATAGCCCTGCCGCCGGGCGCCCCTTCCCGGATGTGCAGTATCCCTCCCCCTCCTGAAGGACCACGCGTGGGTGCGACCGACCCTGGTGACGCGTTCCGGAACCCCTCGGCTCCCGGAGCGTCCGGGAGCGCGCCCGAGTCGTCCAGCGGTCGCCGTTCGCAGCGGCCGGGAGCCCGTCGGCTGCCGCGCCGCGTGGCCGTCGGCCGGCGGTCGTTCACGTCGACGCTGAAGGCCCTCGAAGGCCTCGCGAACTCCGGGGCGCAGGTGTCGGTGCACGTGGTCGACCTCGACTCCCATGTGCACGTGCTGGCGGGAGACGACCACGTGACCATGCCCGTCGCGGGCCTCGGGGTGGTCCCGCTGCTCATCGAGGTGGCGGCGGCGTTCGAGTCCGGCGCCCTCGACCCGCTCGAGATCGTGGAGCGCACGAGCGTCGAGGCCGTGGAGAGCTCCGGGCTGTGGCGGCACCTGCGGGCCCCGGCGCTGCCGCTGGAAGACCTCGCTGTGCTCGCCGCGACGGCCGGCGATCCGATCGCCGTGAACATCCTGCTGGAGAAGGTGGGGCACGACCGGGTGCGGGAGCGCATCGAGGGGCTGGGGCTGCGTCGCACCGCCCTGCTCGACCGGTTCCGCGACCGCCGCGGTCCGGACGACGCCCCGCAGGTCGCGGTGGGGTCGGCGCGCGAGCTGGCCGGACTGTTCTCCGCGCTCGTGAACTCCCAGGTCGTGGATGCCGCCGTCAGCGCCCAGGTGTCGGAGTGGCTCAGCCTCAACCAGGACCTCAGTCTCGTGGCCGCCTCGACCGGGCTCGACCCCTTCGCACACGAGCACGACGCGCACGGCCTGCTGTTCGTGAACAAGACCGGCCGCGACCGGGGAGTGCGCGCTGAGGCGGGGGTGCTCGCGGGGCCGCGGGCCGGTGTCGCCTACTCGATGATCGTGTGCTTCGACGACCTGTCGATCAGCCACCGTCTCCGCGCGCACGACGCCTTCCGCGTGCTCGGCGTCGAGCTCATGGAGTAC
Source organism: Microbacterium paraoxydans (assembly GCF_019056515.1). Taxonomy (NCBI): domain Bacteria; kingdom Bacillati; phylum Actinomycetota; class Actinomycetes; order Micrococcales; family Microbacteriaceae; genus Microbacterium; species Microbacterium paraoxydans. The sequence continues at coordinate 3,115,549 of NZ_CP064873.1, read as the reverse complement.
ACGCACTGACCCCGCCTGACCTCGCGCGTGAACGCAGGCCTCCGCGTGGCATCAGGCGTCCAGGGTGGCAATGAGCCTGACCTCCCGCGGTCGCCTGACCTCGCGTGTGCTCCTGTTCCCACGTCCCCGGAATCCCGCGCGCGAACGCAGGCATCCGCGTGGCGTCAGGCGTCCAGGGTGGCAATGAGCCTGACCTCCTGCGGTCGCCTGACCTCGCGTGTTCTCCTGTTCCCACGTCGCCTGGATCTCGCACGCGAGCGCAGGCACCCGCATGGCGTCAGGCGACGGGTGCGCACCCGGCGTGATGTCGCGCGTTCGCCTGCTGTCGAGCGCTCGCCTGATGTCGCGCGAGCGCCTGATCGTGCGACGTACGGGCTAGCATCGGGGCATGCCTCATGCCTGGACCCCGCACCGCCGCGACGACGGCGAGCTGCTCGGCTGGATCCATCCGGAGGGCGAGGACTGGATCGCCGTCGATGTCCTCGGGCGCAGGGTCTTCGGCCCGGGCGAGTGGCTCGACGCGGAGGCCGCGCTGGAGGACCACGGCATCGCCTGGCTCGCCGATCCGTGGATGCTCGAGGGGGAGGGTGACCGCCCGCTGCGGGTGCGCATCCTCGAGGTGACGCCGGACGAAGAGGGCACGCCGGGGCGCATCGTCGTGAAGGTCGACGACTTCGGGGACATGACCCGTCCCGCGACCGCGCAGTTCACCCTGCCGTGGCCGCTTCCCGCCCGGCTGCGGCCACCGCGTGCCGACGACCCGGATCCGCGCACGATCTCCCGCTGACCCTCCGCCGCAGGTCGCAGATCCGCCGTAGGTCGCACGTTCTGCGGGAATCTCTGCGACCTCGATGCGAATCCACGACCGCCGAACGGGTCAGCGCAGGGAGGGGTGCGGCTCCTCGGCGCGCCGTCGCGGGATGAACAGCGACAGGACCACGGCCACGATGCCGGCGGCGATCGCGAGCCAGAAGCAGACCTCGAACGCGGCCCGCGTCGGCACGGCCACCCCGCCGACGTCCACGCTCATCGCCGCGAGCACCCCGCCCATCACGGCCGAGGCCGTCGAGGTGCCCACGGAGCGGAACAGCGCGTTGAGGCCGTTCGACGCCCCGGTCTCGTTCGCGGGCACGGAGCGCATGATGATCATGGGCATCGCGGCGAAGGTGAACCCGATGCCGACGCCGATGAAGATGTTGGCGACGAAGATGTGCCACACCTCGGTCGACCACAGCAGCACGAAGACGTAGGCGAGCACGATCGCGATGGCCCCGACGGTGAAGAGCGGGCGCGGCCCCACGGTGCGCTCCAGCCACCCGGACAGCGGCGAGATCACCATCATGACCAGACCCGCCGGCATGATCACGAGCGACGCGGCCACCATGTCGAGCCCGAAGCCGGCACCGCCCACCGCCGGCATCTCCAGCAGCTGCGGGAACGTGACATTCGAGGCGAACAGGGCGAAGCCCATGCCGATCGCGGCGATGTTCGTGAAGAGCACGGCGGGCCGGGCCGCGACCCGGAGGTCGAGCAGCGGATCGTCCGTGCGCAGCTGGTACCAGCCCCACAGCAGCAGCACCGCCACGCCGCCGATCACGCAGACGAGGGTGAGCGGCGCCGTCCAGCCCCACTCGGCGCCGCGCGACACGAACAGCAGCAGACCGGTGAGGCCGATGGCGAGTCCGATGGCCCCGAGCACGTCGAGGCGCCCGGGGGAGCGGAGCACGTCCTCCGGCACCACGGCGAGCACGAGGAGCAGCCCGAGGACTCCGAGGGCGGCGGCGAGCCAGAACAGCATGTGCCAGTCGGCGTTCTCGGCGAGCAGCGCGGCGACGGGCATGCCGATCGCCCCGCCGACGCCCATGGTGGCGCTCATCAGGGCCACCGCGGTGCCGAGGCGTTCGGGCGGCAGCACGTCGCGCATGATGGCGATGCCGAGGGGCACGACGCCGGTCACGGCCCCCTGGAGGGCGCGGCCGATGATGACGCCGACGATCGATCCGGAGAGCGCGGCGATGACCGATCCCACGATGAGGATCGCGAGGAGCGCGATGACCACCCGGCGTTTGCCGTACATGTCGCCGAGACGGCCGGAGATCGGGGTCGCGACGGCGGCCACGAGCAGGGTGATCGTCACCACCCAGGTGGTGTCCTCGCGCGAGGAGTTCAGCAGCTGCGGCAGCTCGGCCTGCAGCGGCACGACGAGGGTGAACATGAACGAGGAGCACAGGCCCGCGAACGCCAGCACCGCGATGATCGCCCACCGCGGAGGGGTACGGGAGAGGCGTTTCCTGGCTCTGTCGTCGTTCGCACCCACCGGCTCAGGCTATCGGCGTTCCCGGAGGGGAGGGGCCGATGTGGTTGCATGGCCGGATGACCGACGACTCCGCGCCCGCGCAGCACCCCGCCGACTCCGCGTACCACCGCCGGCTCCCGATCGGCGGGGTGCTCGACGCCTCGGTGCTCGCGGACGGGCTGCCCTGGGCGTTCGAGAGCGTCACGATGCGGCCGCTCGAGCCGATGCTCGTGCCGGAGAAGTCCCGCGCCGGCGAGCACGATCCGGCCGCGTGCGGCCACTGCGGTCCGAGCGTGCACACCATCTGGCACGACGACCTCTGGCAGGTGCGCGCCGGGTGGGACGTCGGCGGTCTGCCCTTCATCGGCGGCGTCGCACCGCGCGAGCACTGGCTCCTGGAGAACGCGCCGCAGGACGTGCTCGCCGCCCTCGGGCCGCTGATGCAGCGCGTGTCCGAGGCGGTGAAGAGCATCCCCGGCGTCGCCCGCTGTCACTTCGGGCGCTGGAACGACGGCTCCGCGCACATGCACATGTGGGCGCTGGGTCGTCCGGCCGGGATGATGCAGGGCCGCGGCGCGGTGCTCGCGTTCTGGGACGGGATCCTGCCGCCGCTGCCGGCGGACATGGCCGAGGAACACCTCCGCATCGTCGCGGAGGCGCTCGCCGCGGGTGGGGGCGAGGCCTTCCCGTACCGGTGAGCCGGAGTCGGTTTCCGCGAACGGGCGGAGGAGGGGCAGACTGGGATCGTGCGAACCATCCGCGATCTCGACACCGTTGAACTCATCCTCGACGCCCAGAGCCTGCTCGACTCCATCCGGGGCCCGCAGCGCGTGGTGGACGCCGGGACCCTCCGTGCCCTGCAGCAGTCGGGCAACTACGTCGTCGGCTTCTTCGACGGCGAGGGCGACGAGGAGCGCATGGTCGGCGCCTCGATCGCCTTCTTCGGCGAACCGGCCCGTCGCGCCATGCACTCGCACATCACGGCTCTGCTGCCCGAGTACCGGGGGCGCGGATGGGGCCGTGAGCTCAAGGAGCACCAGCGGCAGTGGGCGTTCTCCCGCGACGTCGGCCGCATCACCTGGACCTTCGACCCGCTGGTCGCCCGGAACGCGCACTTCTTCCTCACCGTCCTCGGCGCGCGCGCCACGGGCTACTCGGTGAACCGGTACGGCATCTTCGGCGGCGGCGACGCGGGCGACGAGAGCGACCGCCTCGACGTCGAGTGGGCGCTCGCGGACATCGCCAAGCCCCCGGCGGAGGACGCCGTCGTCGAGACGCTGGAGATCCCGGACGACATCGAGGGCATGCGGGAGTCCGACCCGGCGGCCGCGCACGAGTGGCGGCTGCGGCTGCGCGCGCAGATGGAGGGGCTGCTCGGCAGCGGCCTCCACATCGCGGGCTTCGAGACCGGCCGGGGCTACCTCTTCACCGCGTGATCGCCGGGGCCGTCACCGCACGCCCCGCATGAGCCGCAGCACCGGCTTCACGCTCAGCAGCAGTCCGATGCCGACGAGGATCGCGATGCCGCCGAGGATCGAGAAGTACGGCACCTCGTTCTCCGGATCGTAGAACTTCACGAGCTCGCCCGAGATGGCGGTGCCGAGGGCGATCGACAGGAAGAACAGCGCGACCATCTGCGTGTGGAACACGGCCGGGGCGAGCTTCGTCGTCACCGACAGCCCCACGGGCGAGAGCAACAGCTCGGCGACCGTGAACACGAAGAGGATGCCGACGATCGCGAGCAGCGGCGTCGAGTTCGCACCGCCGCCGGAGAACGGCAGGAACAGCAGGAACGCGGAGCCCATGATGATCGCGGCCAGCCCGAACTTGACGGGGGTCGACGGCTGACGCGTCCCCAGCTTCGTCCAGATGGCCGCGAAGACCCCGGACAGGATGATGATGAACACCGGGTTGATCGACTGCACCCACGACACCGGCATCTCCCACCCGAACAGGTCGCGGTCGAGGCGCTTGTCGGAGTAGATCGTCAGCACCGTGAACTGCTGCTGGTACAGCGACCAGAACGCGACGCTGGTGAGGAACAGCGGCAGGAAGCCCCAGACACGCGAGCGCTCGGTGGCGTCGATACGGCGACTGCCGAGGATCACCGCGAAGTAGGCGACGGCGGCGACCACCGTGACCACGATCACGATGGTGGCGAGGTTGTCGGCCTGGATGACCCCGGTCAGCACGAGCACCGCGATGACGACGACCGCGCCGACGGCGATGCCGGCGACCAGCGGATAGCGCGAGCGGGGGAGCGGGTTCGGCACCGCGCGCGCGGAGGCGGGCAGGCCGCGGCGGCCGAACGAGTACTGCACGAGACCCAGGGTCATGCCGAGGGCGGCGAGGCCGAATCCCCAGTGGAAGCCCAGGGTCGACTGCAGCAGCCCGGTGAGGATCGGACCGAGGAACGCGCCCAGGTTGATGCCGAGGTAGAACAGCGAGAACCCGGCGTCGCGCCGCACGTCGTCCGGACGGTACAGCGTCCCCACGACCGACGTCGCGTTCGCCTTCAGGCCTCCCGAGCCGAGGGCCACGAGCACGAGTCCGACCCCCACGCCGACGAATCCCGGCAGGAGGGCGAGGGCGAGGTGGCCCGAGACGATGACGATGGCGCTGACGAACAGCACCCGCTCGGAGCCGAACAGCCGATCGGCGAGCCAGGCCCCGAGGATGGTGGACAGGTACACCGAGCCGCCGTACGCGCCGACGATCCCGCCCGCCACCGCCTCCGGAAGGCCGAGACCGCCATCGGCCACCGAGAAGTACAGGTAGATGAGCAGGATGCCCTGCATGCCGTAGAAGCTGAAGCGCTCCCACATCTCCACGCCGAAGATGTGCACGAGCGACCACGGCTGTCCGAAGAAGCGGGTGTCCTCGTCGCGGGAGGCGGGCGGCTGCGCGGTGGTGCTCATGCGTGGGACGGTACTCCTCCCGCGGGTCCCGCAGCCAGGGGTTGCGCTCCCGCCCCGGATAGAATGGGGGTGCCCGTGCTCACGGGCATTCTCCGCATCCGACCATTGGAGCCACCGTGGCCGAACAGTCCCGCCTCGATAAGGTCATCGCCCTCGCCCGCCACCGCGGTTTCGTGTTCCAGGCGGGTGAGATCTACGGCGGTTCCCGGTCGGCCTGGGACTACGGACCCCTCGGCACCGAGCTGAAGGAGAACATCCGGCGGCAGTGGTGGCAGACCTTCGTGCGCGGCCGCGGCGACATGGTCGGTCTCGACTCCAGCATCATCCTGCCGAAGCGCGTGTGGGAGGCCTCGGGCCACGTCGCGACCTTCACCGACCCGCTCGTCGAGTGCCTGCAGTGCCACAAGCGCTTCCGTGCCGACAACCTCATCGAGGACTTCGAGGCGCGCAAGGGTCGCAAGGCCGAGAACGGTCTCGCCGACATCCCCTGCCCGAACTGCGGCACCAAGGGGCAGTACACCGAGCCGAAGGCCTTCTCCGGTCTGGTGAAGACCTACCTCGGCGTCGTCGACGACGAGTCCGGCCTCTACTACCTGCGCCCCGAGACCGCACAGGGCATCTTCGTGAACTTCTCGAACGTGCTCACCGCGAGCCGCAAGAAGCCGCCGTTCGGCATCGGCCAGGTCGGCAAGGCGTTCCGCAACGAGATCACCCCCGGCAACTTCATCTTCCGCACCCGCGAGTTCGAGCAGATGGAGATCGAGTTCTTCACGCCGCCCGCCGAGGCGCCGCAGTGGTTCGACCACTGGGTCGAGGCGTGCTGGAACTGGTTCATCGACCTCGGCATCGACCCGGAGAACATGCGTCAGTTCGACGTGCCGGAGGAGGACCGCGCGCACTACTCGGCCGGCACCATCGACGTCGAGTACCGCTTCGGCTTCGCGGGCAAGGAGTGGGGCGAGCTCATGGGCGTCGCCAACCGCACCGACTACGACCTCTCCAGCCACAGCGAGGCCTCCGGCCAGAGCCTGACGTACTTCGACCAGGCCACGGGCGAGCGCTACACGCCGTACGTGATCGAGCCGTCGTTCGGACTCACCCGCGCGATGATGGCCTTCCTCGTCGACGCGTACGTCGAGGAGCAGGTGCCCAACGCCAAGGGCGGCACCGACACCCGCACCGTGCTCAAGCTCGACCCGCGCCTGGCCCCGGTCAAGGCGGCCGTGCTCCCGCTGTCGCGCAACGAGAACCTGTCGCCGCTCGCCCGCGAGGTGGCCGACGCACTCCGCGGTTCGTGGGCCGTCGACTTCGACGACGCCGGTGCGATCGGTCGTCGCTACCGCCGCCAGGACGAGATCGGCACGCCGTTCTGCGTCACGGTCGACTTCGACTCGCTCGACGACCGTGCCGTGACCGTGCGCGACCGCGACACGATGGCGCAGGAGCGCGTCCCCATCGACGAGCTGCACGCCTACCTGGCGGAGCGCCTCCGCGGCGCCTGACGTGACGGCACCGGGGGGAGCCGGCGCACGGGGAGAAGCCTCGCCCGTGCGTCCGGTCGCGGCCATCGTGCTCGGGGCGCTCGCCGTGTCGTGGATGATCCTCACGGTGCTCGACCTGCGGGAGAACGACGGCGCCGGGCCCATCATCGCGATGTTCGGCCTCCCGGCGCTCGCCGCCGCGGTCATCATCCAGATCGTGATGACGCGGCTGGGGGACCGGAAACGCGTGCCGAAGGCCGTGTTCTGGTGGGTGCTGGCGGTGCTTCCGCTGGGGACCCTGGCGGGCTTCGTCGTCGCGATCCTCCGCGACCCCGACTACTTCATCGCCGACGAAAGCCCCTGGATGCTCCTCTGGGTGCCGGTCTTCATCGTCGTGGGGCTGCTGCTCGGCGCCCTCGTCTGGTTCTTCTTCGTGTTCCCGCTCGTCTCGCTCGTGACGGTGATCCGCCTGATCGCGCGCGGGGAGGCGAAGCCCGGCGCCCTCATCATGCCGATCGTGCTGCTGAGCCTCGGCGTGCTGAGCATCGTGGGCGGACTCTCGATCGACACCGACAGCAGCGGCCGCGCGTCGTGGGGATCGATCATCGCCGCGTTCCTCGGCCTCCCCGGGAACTACGAGGTGATCTGGGAGCCCGGCCTCTGGATCGTCCGCGGCATCGTCCTCGCGATCGTCCTCCTCTTCGCCGTCCCCGCCGCCCACTCCCGCCTCTCCTCCCTCTCCTCCCTCCCTCGCCGTCGCCGTTGACGCCGAGACCCCGGGTTCTCGCCGAGACCCCGGGGCGCGGGCGGGCACACGTCGGGGTCTCGCCGGGAAGGCGGGGCCTGGCGGGCGCTGAGTGACCCTGCTATGGTCGCTCCTCGTGGGTACTCTGATTCGCTAGATCGGGACGCCGCGTCGAGAGCTCTTCTCCGCGGTGGGTCCTGAGCGAACGCGCCCGACTCCGGGTGCGGTCGAGGTTCCTGTTCCCCGCGTCATCGACGCAGATCCCGGCGGTGCGCGTGCGCCGCTGGAGAGGATCCCTCATGTTCCCTGTACTCTCGACCCCTTCCGACTCCTCGGCCCGCGCTCATCGCGAGTGCGCGCTACAGGCCGCCTCCGTCCGATTCGCCGACCGACTCGTCCTGGACCGGATCGACCTCGTCGTCGGCCCCGCCGACCGCCTCGCCGTCATCGGCGACAACGGCACCGGGAAGTCGACGCTGCTCGATCTGCTCGCCGGTGTTCTCGCGCCGACGTCCGGGGAGGTGCGGCTCGACCTTCCCGGCGGGATCGCGCATGCCCGGCAGAACCCGGTGTTCGCGGACGGAGCGACGGTGACTGACGCCATCGACGAGCTCCTCGGCGACCTCCGCGCGCTGGAGCACGACCTCGCCCGTGCGTACGACCTCCTCGCCGCCGCGACCCCTTCCGAGCGTGCGCAGCAGATGGCCGCCGCGGCCCTGTTGCAGGACCGTTTCGAGTCCCGCGGCGGATACGAGGTGGACCGTCGCATCGACACCGCTCTCGAACAGCTCGGGCTGGGCGGGCTGGACCGCGGGCGATCGGTGGCCACGCTGTCGGGCGGAGAGCGGGCGCGGCTCGCTCTCGCGGTCGCCCTCTCTTCCGGAGCCGAGCTCCTGCTCCTCGACGAGCCCACGAACGACCTCGACGACCGGGCGCTGACCTGGCTCGAGGACCGTCTCGCGGCGCATCGGGGAGCGCTGGTGGTCGTGACGCACGACCGTGACTTCCTGGACCGTTTCGCGACCTCTGTCGTGCAGGTGGAGGACGGTCGGATCCGGCGCTACGGCGATGGTTACGCCGGGTTCCTGCGGGCGCGCGAGGCCGAACGCCGGGCGGCGGTCGCGCGCCACGAGGAGTGGAAGGCCGAGGTCGCCCGCACCGAGGCCCTGCTCGCCGCCAACGCGTTCCGGCTGCAGGCGATCCCGCGCAAGCTCGAGCTCGACGGCTTCGGTCATGGCGCGTTCCGGGCGCGGAGCCGCGACCACGGGGCCGTCGGGCGCATCCGCATGGCGAAGGAGCGGCTGTCGCGGTTGCGGGAGAACCCGTGCCCGGCGCCGCCCGAGCCCCTGCGGTTCACGGTCGCGGCAGAGGGTCCGGAGTCGCTCGGCGGGCCGCTCCTGACGCTCGATGCCGTGGCCCTCCGCGAACCCGGACGACGGCTCGCCGTGTCGCAATGGACGATCGAGGCCGGTTCGCGGTGGCTCGTGACCGGACCGAACGGAGCCGGGAAGACGACACTCCTCCGTCTCCTCGCCGGCGAGCTCCTCCCCGCATCCGGGACGCTCGTCCGCGGGGACGGGACGCGGATCGCGTTCCTCCGGCAGGAGGTCGACACGCGCCCGCGGGGTTCCGCCGTCGAAGTCTTCGCGGCTCGGACCGGGACGCCGCCGGCGGATGCGCACGACGCTCTCCTGGCTCATGGACTCTTCCGCGGGTCGGAGGTGGACCGCGACGTGCGGGCTCTCTCCGTCGGGCAGCGTCGGCGGCTGGATCTCGCGGTCGCCCTGTCGTCGCCGTTCGATCTGCTGCTGCTCGATGAGCCGACGAACCATCTCGATCCCGAGCTCATGGAGCAGCTCGAGCACGCTCTCGCGGACCACCCCGCCGCCGTCGTCACGGTGACGCACGACTGGCGGTGGCGTCGTCACGCGGCGGACGCACGGCGCGTGCAGGTTGAAGAGGGGGTGGCCACCACCTGAGGCCCCGCCTTCCCGCCGAGACCCCGGACTCCCCACGTTCGCACGCCGGGGTTTCGGCGGGAACCCGGGGTCTCGGCGAGAGTACGAGAGCTACGACGTGACCGTCAGCTGCATGCCCGCGTCGCCGCCGGACTCGACCCAGGTGCGCGAACGCTCGAGGATCCCGCGCAGCACGTCGAGGTCGACCTCGTCGAGGTCCTTGAGGTAGAGGCAGCCCACCCCCGTCGTGTGCGGGCCGAGCGCGCCGAGAGCCTCCGCGTGGGCGTCCACCCCGTCGAGGAGGTAGATCGTGGTCGCGGCCTTCCGGGGGGCGAAGCTCAGAATGCCGCTGTCGCCCTCCGTCCCGGTGGGGTAGCGGTAGTGGCAGGAGCCGAACCTGATGATCGACCCCCAGGTCTGCGGCTCGCGCCCGGTGATGTCCTGCAGGAGAGCGGTCAGCGTCTCCGCATCACGGCGACGCACGGCCGGGGAGGAGCGGGCGATCAGGCCCGCGACGTCGTCCCCGGTCGGCTGCACTACTTCGCCGCCTTCGCCGCGGCCTTCATCGCCTTCTTGTACTCGCGCACCTTCGTCAGCGACTCCGGCGACACGATGTCGGCGACGCTGCGGTACGACCCGTCCTCGCCGTAGGGCGCCGAAGCCTCCCGCCAGCCCTCGCCGGTGAACCCGTACTGCTTGCCGAGGAGGGCGAGGAAGATCTTCGCCTTCTGCTCGCCGAAGCCGGGAAGGGCCTTGAGTCGTCTGAGTACCTCGGCACCGCTCGGCTGGGTCCCTGAGTCTGTCGACGGGCGCGTCCAGAGGGCGGCGGCATCCCCGTCCCAGTCGTCGACGAGCGCCTGGCACAGGGTCTGCACCCGCGTCGCCATGGAGCCGGGGAACCGGTGCACCGCGGGGGTCTGGCGGAAGGCCTCCAGGAACTCCTCGGGTGCCATGCCCGCGATCGCCGCAGCATCCGCGGCTCCCGTCCGCTGCTCGATCTTGAGCGGTCCGGTGAACGCGGTCTCCATGGGGATCTGCTGGTCCAGCAGCATGCCGATCAGCAGAGCCGTCGGGTTCTCGGTCAGCAGGGCGTCGGCGGCGGTGTCTCCGGTGATGTGAAGGGCCATGCCTCCAGTCTCCCACCCCGCCGGATCAGGCGGTGGCGGCGTCTTCGACCGCGTCCGCGGCAGGGGTGATCCCGTACAGCGTCGCGAGCGCGGCGGCGAACTCGTCCGCGCGACCGGCGGCGGCGAGCTCATGAGCCCGCACGGTCGGCGTGTGCAGCAGCACGCCCGAGAGGTGCCGCAGCGCCTGCTCGACCTTGCCGTCCTCGTCGCCACGGGCGCGGGCGCGGTCGATCTCGCGCTCCAGCAGCTCGAAGATGTGCGAGCGGAAGGCCACGACCGACGGGGTCACGCTCTGGCGGGCGCCGACCACGTGGAAGGTCTCCGCGGCCTCGCGGACGACGCTCCGGGCGGCGTCCGTCGCCTGCAGCTCCTCCAGCGGAGCGTGCAGGCGGATGGTCTCCAGGTCGAGCAGCGCGACGCCCTCCAGCGCAGCCACGGCCGGGTCGACGTTCCGCGGCATGCCGAGGTCGACCACCAGCCGGCTCGGGACCCCGGTGGTGCCGCTGGTCGCGGCGACGGGGCAGCCCGCGGCGGCGAGGCCGACCGGGAGTTGCAGGTGCTCGGGGCCGAGCACGGGCTCGGTCGCGGTGGTGCAGGTGATCAGCAGCGTGGAGTGTGCCGCCGTGCGCGCGTACTCCTCGGCCGGCACCGGGCGGATGTCGTGCTTGGCTGCGAAGATCTCCGCGCGGTCGGAGGGAGAGTAGACGGAGATGTCGACGGCGCCGCGCTCGCGCAGGGTCGCGAGGGTGACGGCCGCGTAGGCGCCCGTGCCGACCAGCAGCACGCGCTCGGCGGACCAGTCGGCGATGCGGCTGTCGGCGAGCTCCAGTGCGAGACGCACGAGCGAGCGACCGGCGCGGCCGAGGGCGGTGACGTTCTTGACCTTGCGCTGCGCCTGGCTCGCGCGCTGGAACAGCCGCTCGAGCTCGGGGGAGGTGGTGCCGTCCTTCCGGGCGGACTTGAGGGCGCGGCGCACCTGGCCGGCGATCTCGCCCTCACCGGAGACGACCGACTCGAGGCCGGAGGCGACGGAGAAGAGGTGCTCGGCAACGCGGCGACCGGAGTGCACGGCGTAGGCGCCGTCGAGATCGGCAGCGGGGATTCCGGTCGCGGACTCGACCGCCTCGATGACGGCTTCCACGCCGATGGCGCCGGCCGCGGTCACCGGCTCGTCCATCTCCACGTACGCCTCGAAGCGGTTGCACGTCGCCAGGACCACGGCACCCTGCACGCACGGCGCCATGCCCACGATGGTGGGAGCGACGTCGTCGGGGGTGCGGCTCAGGCGTTCGAGCAGTTCGAAGGAGGCGGTCTTGTGACTCGCCGTCACACACAGCAGCACCCTTCGATTGTACCCGAGCATCCGAAGCCGGGACTCGGCTGCTCCCTATACGCCGGATGGGAGGATGGGGGCATGGCACTCTCCGACGCCCTGCTGCTGCGCGCCCTCACCGGCGACCGCCCCGCCACCGCTCCGGTCTGGTTCATGCGCCAGGCCGGCCGCTCCCTGCCCGAGTACCGGGAGCTGCGGGTCGGCACGAGGATGCTCGACGCCTGCCTCACCCCCGACCTCGCCGCCGAGATCACCCTCCAGCCGGTGCGACGGCACGGCGTCGACGCGGCGGTGTTCTTCAGCGACATCGTCATCCCGCTGCGTCTCGCCGGCGTGGAGGTCGAGATCGAGCCCGGCCGCGGTCCGGTCTTCGCGAACCCGGTGCGGACGGTCGCGGACGTCGACCGCATCACGGCCATCGACCCGGAGAGCCTGGACGGCAGCGCCATCGCGGAGGCCGTCGGCATCGTCGTCGCGGAGCTCGGCGACACTCCGGTCATCGGCTTCGCGGGGGCGCCCTTCACTCTCGCCGCGTACCTCGTCGAGGGCGGTCCGTCCAAGGAGCACCTGCGCGCCCGCGGCATGATGCACGCGGAGCCCGAGGCCTGGCACCGTCTCGCGGGCTGGCTGGCGCGGATCTCGCGGCGGTTCCTGGAGACGCAGCGCGATGCCGGCGCCGCGGTCGTGCAGCTCTTCGACAGTTGGGCGGGCTCCCTCAGCCCCGCCGACTACCGCACCTTCGTGGCGCCGCACTCCCGCACGGCTCTGGATGGCATCGGCGTTCCGACGATCCACTTCGGCGTCGGCACCGGGCCCTTCCTCGGCGATATGCGGCTCGACGGCGTCGCGGACGGCGTGGGGGTCGACTGGCGGCTGCCCCTCGACGAGGCCGCCGCGATCCTCGGTCCCGACGTGTCGGTGCAGGGCAACATCGATCCCGCGTTCCTCGGCGCGCCGTGGCCGGTGCTCGAGGCGCATGTCCGCGACGTGCTCGAGCGCGGTCGCGCGGCCCGCGGGCACATCCTCAACCTCGGCCACGGCGTGCCCCCGGAGACCGACCCCGACCAGCTCACGCGCATCGTCGAGCTCGTGCACGCCGGCTGACCTCCGTTCGAATCGCCTGCTTTGCTGCATCTGCGGCCCAGATGCAGCCATTCACGCGATTCGAAGCGCGCGCGCCAGCCGCAGGTCCGACAGGCCGAAGCGCCCGGTGGGCAGTGCCGCGCGGATGCTGTCGTCGTCGAACGGTCGTGAGGGGCGGATACCCTCCGGCGGCTCCGGTGCCCACGGCGCCGGCTCGCTCACACCCTCCGCGAGCATCCGCGCCTGCGCCTTCGCCACCAGGGGCACGACCATGGTCCACTCCGTGAGCTGCGCGAGCACCCGCACGACCCAGGTCGGCACCGGGAGGAAGGCGGGGCGGCGTCCGGCGACACGGGCGATCCGGCGGATGGCCTCTCCGAGCGTCACCTCGTCCGCGCCCATCACCGCGACCGTCGGCTCCGGGATCCGCCCCTCCAGCGCGGCCACCAGCACGTCCGCGGCATCCTCGACCGGGACCGGGCGGGCGGTGCGTTCGCGGTAGCCGACCGTCCAGAAGAAGGGGAGGGTGCGGACGGCGCGGGTCACGTGATCGACCATGTGATCGCCGGGGCCGTAGATCATCCCGGACTTCAGGATCGTGTGCGGCAGCCCGGAGCCGCGGACGATCTCCTCGGCCTCCCACTTCGACTCGTGGTAGCCGGAGCCGCAGTCGGGACGGGCGCGGAGGAAGCTCACCATGACGAGGCGTCGGACACCGGCGCGGCGAGCGGCTTCGACGACGGCGGCCGTCCCCTCCACGTGCACACGCCGGAAGGTCTGGTCGCCGATCTCCCGGTTGATCCCGGCGCAGTGGGCCACGGCGTCGCATCCGGCGAAGGCTGCGGTCAGCGCATCGACGTCCGTGATGTCCGTGCCGGAGCGTCGGGAGATCACCACGGGCTCCTCCAGGCGATCGGCGAGGGCGCGGCCGACGAATCCACTGCCTCCGGTGATGGCGACCTTCATGGTGTTCTCCTTCGCTAATTAGCTATCTGGCGAAACTGTATCTAGCGAAGGTGCTATATTGCAAGCATGGCCGACAGCGCATCCGACATCTTCGCGGCGCTCGCCCATCCCACCCGGCGGCAGATCCTGCAGGACCTCAAGGAGGGGGAGCTCGCCGCCGGGGAGATCGCGTCGCGGTTCTCCGCGAGCGGGCCGACCATCTCCCGGCACCTGAGCGTGCTGCGGCAGGCGGGCCTCGTCAGCGAGCGTCGCGACGCCAACCGCATCTTCTACTCGCTCGTCGGCGAACGCCTGGCCCTCTCCGTGGGCGACTTCCTCTCCACCGTCTGCCCCGAGCAGATCGTCCTCCGCGAGGTCCGCAAGCGCAGTCGGGCCTGACCTCCGTTCGAATCGCGCACCTGGCTGCATCCGCGGCGATTATCCGGCCAATCGGGCGATTCGAAGCACAGGGGCGGTGGAAGGATGGAGGCATGAGCCCCGAGCGCCCCGCACCCGCTGAACCGGCCGACCTGGCCGCCCGTGCCGCACAGAAGCACGTCGTCGTGGTGGGAGGCGGCGTCGGCGGACTGGTGGCCGCCCGTGAGTGCGCGAAGGTCGGCATGCGGGTGACGCTGCTCGAGGGGTCCGAGGCCCTGGGCGGCGTGATCCGCAGGGTCGCCCTGGACGGGGTCGTCGTCGACGCCGGGGCGGAGAGCTACGCGACGAAGGGCGGGCACGTCCGCGCCCTCGTGGACGACCTCGGCCTCTCCGACCGCGTCGTGACGCCGCAGGCGGGAGGGGCGTGGCTCGCCGGGCTCCCCGGCGGCGGCGCGGCACCGCTCCCGGCCGGCGGCATCCTCGGCATCCCCGGCAACCCGTTCCAGGACGACGTCCGCCGCATCATCGGCTGGTCCGGCGCCTGGCGGGCCTATCTCGACCGGGTGCGCCCGCCGCTCACGATCGGGCACCAGCTGAGCCTCGGCCGCCTCGTCGCCTCGCGCATGGGGGAGAAGGTGCGCGACCGCCTCGTCGCCCCCGTCACCACGGGCGTCTACTCGGCATCCCCGGACGACGTGGACATCGATGTCGCCGCCCCCGGACTCAACGCCGCCCTCACCCGCGTCGGCTCCCTGTCCGGTGCGGTGCTGGCCCTCCGCGGAGAGGGTGCGTCGCGCGGCGCGAAGACACCCGGTGCCGCCGTCGAGGGGCTCGTCGGCGGCATGAGCGTGCTCGTCGACGCCCTCGCGGCCGACCTCGACGAACTCGGTGTGACCGTCCGTACTCGCGTCCGGGCCCGTCGCCTCACCACCGACGGCACCACCTGGCGCGTCGTGGTCGAGGAGCCCGCCGCGGACCAGCCGATCGAGGGGGAGGAGGCGACCCAGGAGGCGGAGCTCGTCGCCGACGCCGTGATCGTCGCGACCTCCGAGCACGGCGCGCGGGAGCTGCTCGCGGGCGCCGTACCCGCCCTCGCGGCCGCCGACGCCGCGCCCGCCCCCGAGATCGAGATCATCAGTCTGCTGCTCGACGCGCCCGCGCTGCGCACCCCGCCCCGCGGCACCGGCGTGCTCACCGTTCCGCACAGCCACACGGCGAAGGCGCTCACACACTCCACGGCGAAGTGGTCGTGGGTGCGGGAGGCCGCGGGCGACCGCGAGGTGGTCCGCGTCTCCTTCGGTGCGCAGGGGGAACCGGCGGCCACCGCGGCGCTGGAGGACGAGGCCGCAATTGACCTCGCCCGTCGGGAGGCCTCGGCGCTCCTGGGCGTCCCGCTGTCGCCCGATCAGGTCGTGGCGGGTCATCGTGGGCGCTTCGTGCAGGCGCAGCCCGCGTCGATCATCGGCTCGGCGGAGCGGCGTGCCGCAGCGCGTCAGGCCGTGCAGGCCGTGCCAGGACTGGCCGCTGTGGGCGCCTGGCTCGCGGGCACGGGGCTCGCGCAGGTCGTGCCGGACGCTGCGAAGGAGGCGGACCGCCTGCGCCGCGCTCTCCTCTGGGACTGAGCGTCCGCCGAGCACGCGCGAGTGCGCTCGACGCCTCTGTGTCAACCCTCTGATCGATTGATGCCGAAATCGGCATACGGCGTTACGCTGGGTACCTGATCGCGGTGGAGACGCGGGCGATCGGCGTCCCCCGGGACGGACCACAGCCGGAACAACGTGAGGAGACCCCATGAAGGGGAAGATCGGACTCGTCGTCGGACTCGGCGTCGGCTATGTGCTCGGCACCCGCGCAGGACGCGAGCGCTACGAGCAGATCAAGACGCAGTGGCTGAAGGTCTGGAACACCGACCCCGTGCAGGAGCGCGTCGACAAGGTCAAGGGCTTCGTCGGCGACAAGGCCGCCGCGGTCCCGGGAGCCGTCTGGACCGGTGCCGTGAAGATCGTGAAGTCGGTCACCGGGGACGGCACCCCCGGGCAGAAGCTCGATGCCGTCATCGCCTCCGGCAAGGACGCGGCCGAGGAGATCTCGGACGCCGCGGAGGACGCGGTCGACGAGGTCAAGGAGCGCGCCGCCGAGGCCCAGAAGCCCGCCGCGGCGAAGCCGGCCGCGAAGAAGCCCGCCCCGCGGAAGTCCGACGACTGACATGCCCCGCGGATATCGGGATCGCGCCGACGACAGTCTGCTGACGCTGCTCGGCGACCTGCCGGAGCTCGTCACCAATCTCGTCAAGGCCGAGATCGACGCGGCCAAGGCGTGGGTGTCGCGCACGGCGAAGGACGCGGGGGTCGGCTCCGTCTGGTTCCTCGTCGCGCTGTTCTTCCTGTTCTGGGCCGTGCCCGTGATCCTCGTCTTCGCGATCGCGGGACTGTCGTCGTGGTGGCCGGTGTGGCTGTCCGCGCTGGCGGTGTTCGGCATCCTCATCATCGCCGTGCTGCTGTTCGCACTGCTCGGCATCCTGAAGTTCCGCAAGGTGCTCCGTCGCCAGAACCCGGCACAGGCCGTGGCCGAAGACATCCGAATCGTGAAGGAGGCCGGCGATGAGCACCCCTGAGTCGCTGCCGCGCACCGCGGTCCCCGCGGGAATCGTCGACCCCGTCGCCTCCGCGCGCGCCGAGCTGAAGGCGGCCCTCGCCGCCATCGAGCTCAAGGGGAACATCCCGCGGCGCGTCGAGAAGGCGTCGGCGCGCGCCGCCGTCAAGGCGCGTGCGTTCGCGGACCGCAATCCGGCTGCCGCGATCGCCGCGACGGTCGGGATCGCCGCCGCCGTCGGCGGGGCCGTGTGGGCCATCGCCCGCGCCATCGCGCGCTGAGTCACCCCCCCGCACCGCCCTCGGGCGGGGGCAGTATTCCCCTGATTAGCGGCGCCTCCGCAAAGGGGGCAGACTGGGATCATGTCCGACCTGCGCGAAGAGAACCCGTCCGGTTACACCCTCTGGGCCGTCTGGCGACGCAATCCTGACGCCCCCGTCACCGAGAACGATGCGACCGAGCTCGAGTCGATCGTCTCGCACGTCGAGGACTCCGGCGTCACCGTCCGCGGCTTCTACGACGTCTCCGGGCTCAAGGCCGACGCCGACCTCATGGTGTGGCTGCACGGCGCCACCGCCGAGGAGCTGCAGAAGGCTCTCCGCCGCCTGCGCCGCACCGAGATGCTGCGCTCGCTCCTCCCGGTGTGGAACGTCATGGGCGTCCACCGTGACGCGGAGTTCAACCGCGCGCACGTCCCCGGCTTCCTCCGCGGCATCGAGCCCAAGGACTGGCTCTGCCTCTACCCGTTCGTCCGCACGCCGGAGTGGTACCTCGCGCCGGAGAGCGAGCGTCGCGCGATGCTCGCCGACCACGGGCGCAAGGGTGCGGCGTTCACCGGCGTCATCGCGAACACGGTGGCCTCCTTCGCCCTCGGCGACTACGAGTGGCTGCTGCCGCTGGAAGCCGACGAGCTGACCGACCTCGTCGACATGATGCGCGACCTCCGCTACACCGACGCCCGCATGTTCGTGAAGGAGGAGGTGCCCTTCTACACGGGGCGCCGCCTGCGCTTCGACGAGATCGCGGACGTGCTGCAGTAAGCGCCATGAGCACCCCCATCCGTCTCGGCACCCGCCGCAGCGCGCTCGCGCAGGCGCAGTCGGGTCACGTCGCCGCCGCGCTCGAGAAGGTCACCGGCCGCCGCGTCGAACTCGTCCCGATCACCAGCGAGGGCGACACCAATCGCGCCTCGCTGTCGGAGATCGGCGGCCTCGGCATCTTCGCCACCCGTCTCCGTGAGGCCCTCCTCGCCGGCGAGTGCGACTTCCTCGTGCACTCCCTCAAGGACCTCCCCACGGCGGTGCCGGAGTCGCTCGTCATCGCCGCGACGCCCCGACGGGAGGATGCCCGCGACGTGGTGCTCACCCGACACGGCATCCCGCTGCACGAGCTCCCGGCGGGGAGCGCCGTGGGTACCGGCTCCCCGCGACGTATCGCCCAGGTCCACCGCCGTGCGCCTCGCGCCCACGTCGTGGACATTCGCGGCAACGTCGACTCCCGCCTCGCGCGCGTCACCTCCGGAGAGCTGGACGCCGTGATCCTCGCCGCCGCCGGCCTCTCGCGACTCGGCACGGATTCGCCGCTGCATCGGGAGGAGCTCGGCCTCGCGGAATGGCCGACCGCTCCCGGCCAGGGATCCCTGGCGGTCGAGACACGGGCGGACGCGCCGGAGGAGCTGCGCACGGCGCTGTCGGCGCTGGATCATCGGGAGACGCGGCTCGCGATCACCGTCGAGCGCGCCATCTTGGAGGGACTGGATGCCGGTTGTCAAGCCCCCATGGCGGCGCACGCCGTCGTCCAGGACTCCGAGATCCGCGTCAGGACGGTCGTCTACGCCCCGGACGGCGGTCGGCGGATCGGTCTGGACGTCACGGAAGCCCTGAACGGGGAGTATATTCATCGGAACGGCAGTGGCAATGGTGCGGATGCTGCCGATGGTGCAGACCCGATGCACGCAGCGCGTGAGTTCGGGCTCGCTGTTGCCCGTCGGCTGCTCGATCAAGGGGCGGCCGACCTCGTCCCTCAAGAGCAATCCGAATTGTCATGACCACTTCTGAAAGCAAGCAGGACCGACCGCTGGACGGCTGGCGCATCCTCGTGCCCCGTGGCGGCCCCTGGGGCGACAGCGTCGCCGCGAGCCTCCGCGCTCTCGGCGCCGTCCCCGTCGTCGCCCCGCTCATCAACTTCGCTCCGACCACGGATCAGGCGACCCTCGACCGTGCGCTGGAGCAGCTCGCGGCCGGCGAGTTCGACTGGCTGACCGTCACGAGCGCGACCACGGTGGACGTGCTGTTCGCCCACCGCGCCGTCGTGCCGAAGACCACGAAGATCGCGGCCGTGGGGGAGACGACGGCCGCGGCGCTGCAGGCCGTGGGCTACGAGGTGGCCCTGGTCCCCGAACAGGACAACTCCGCGCAGGGCATGGCGCAGCAGCTCATCGCTCTGGAGCACGAGCCGCGCCGCATCCTGGCGCTGCGCAGCGAGATCGCCAAGCCCGTCCTGAGCATCCTGCTGTCCGAGGCGGGACACGACGTGCACGGCGTCGTCGCCTATCGCACGGTCGGTGTGCCGGTGACGGAGCGCATCCGCCGCGACGTCGAGAACGGCCGGATCAACGCGATCCTCATCACCAGCGGTTCGGTGGCCGAGCAGGTGCGGGAGCAGTTCCCCGAGATCCCGGACGAGACGCTGCTCGCGGCGATCGGCCCGCGGACGGCCAAGGACGCCGAGCGCGCCGGCCTGCCCGTCTCGGTGGTCGCCGACCGGCAGACCATCGATGCGCTGATCGAGGCCGTGTCGCAGTTCACCCTTCCGCACGCGGCAGACGAGTTCGCGCCGTGAGCTTCCCCGACGTCCGCCTGCGCCGACTGCGTCAGTCGCGCGCCGTCCGCGACCTCGTGCGCGAGACCTCTCTCGAGCCGCGTCAGCTCGTGCTCCCGCTCTTCGTCCGCGAGGGCATCAGCGAGCCGGTCGCCATCGGGTCGATGCCCGGCGTCGCCCAGCACTCGATCGACTCGCTGCGTTCCGCGGCCGTGGAGGCCGCGGAGGCCGGGGTCGGCGGGGTCATGCTGTTCGGCGTTCCCGCGGTGCGCGACGCCCGGGGCTCCGGCGCGGACGACCCGCAGGGCATCCTGAACGTCGCCACCGAGGCGCTGGCGGCCGAGGTCGGCGACGCGCTCGTCGTGCAGACCGACCTCTGCCTCGACGAGTTCACCGATCACGGGCACTGCGGCGTCCTCGCCGCCGACGGCTCGGTGGACAACGACGCGACCCTGGAGCGATACGCCTCGATGGCCCTCGCCCAGGCGCGCGCGGGATCGCAGCTGTTGGGGCTGTCCGGGATGATGGACGGCCAGGTCGCCGTGATCCGTCAGGCGCTCGACGCCGAGGGCTTCACCGACACCCTGATCCTGGCGTATGCCGCGAAGTACGCGAGCGCGTTCTACGGCCCGTTCCGCGAAGCCGTGGACTCGCAGCTCCAGGGCGACCGCCGCACGTATCAGCTCGACCCCGGCAACCGTCGCGAGGGCGTGCGGGAGGCGCTGGTCGACGAGGACGAGGGCGCGGACATCGTCATGGTGAAGCCGGCGATGGCCTTCCTCGACGTGCTCCGCGAGGTCCGCGACGCCGTGACCGTCCCGGTCTGGGCGTACCAGGTGTCGGGCGAGTACGCGATGATCGAGGCCGCCGCCGCGAACGGCTGGATCGATCGGCGCGCCGCGGTCCTCGAGTCGCTGCTGTCGATCCGCCGGGCGGGCGCCGACGCGGTGCTGACGTACTGGGCCACCGAAGCGGCCCGCTGGCTGCGCGGCTGACCCTTCGTCGGCCGCGGCCTCGGAAGGGCAGGCGGCGGGTTAGCCTGGAAGGGATGCCGGGAGAGCGCCGTGCATCACGGAGGAGCCTCGATGACCGACCGCAATGACGACCTTTTCTCTGCCGCCCGTGCGGTGATCCCCGGCGGGGTGAACTCTCCGGTGCGGGCCTACGGGTCGGTCGGCGGGACGCCGCGGTTCCTCGCCTCGGCGCGCGGCGCCACAGTGACCGACGCCGCGGGTCGCGAGTACGTCGACCTCGTCGCGTCCTGGGGTCCCGCACTGCTCGGACACGCGCAGCCCGACGTCGTCGCCGCCGTGCAGGAGGCCGCCACCCGCGGGCTCTCCTTCGGCGCTCCGACCGAGGGGGAGGTCGAGCTCGCCGCGCTCATCGCCGACCGCGTCCGCTTCGGCGAGATCCGTCCCGTGGAGCGTGTCCGTCTCGTCTCGACGGGCACCGAGGCCACCATGACCGCGATCCGCCTCGCCCGCGGTGCGACCGGCCGCGATCTGCTCGTGAAGTTCGCCGGCCACTATCACGGCCACTCCGACGGCCTGCTCGCCGAGGCGGGCTCCGGGGTCGCCACGCTGGCGCTTCCCGGTTCGGCCGGCGTGCCCGCGCCGATCGCCGCGCAGACGCTCGTGATCCGCTACAACGACCCCGAGGCGCTCGCCGCCGTCTTCGCCGAGCACGGTCCCCGCATCGCGGCCGTCATCGTGGAGGCCTCGGCCGCGAACATGGGCGTGGTGCCCCCGCTCCCCGGATTCAACCGCCTCATCGCGGAGACCGCGCACGCCCACGGTGCTCTCATGATCCTCGACGAGGTCCTCACCGGCTTCCGGGTGCACCCGGCCGGCTTCTGGGGCCTCCAGGCGCAGGCCGGAGAGGACTACCTGCCCGACATCCTGACCTTCGGCAAGGTCGTCGGCGGCGGTATGCCGCTGGCGGCGCTCGGTGGCCGTGCCGAGGTCATGGACCTCCTGGCGCCCCTCGGCCCCGTCTACCAGGCGGGGACGCTCTCCGGGAACCCGCTGTCCGTGGCCGCGGGCCTGGCCACGCTCCGCCTCGCGACGCCGGAGGTCTACGCGACCGTCGACGCCGCAGCCGCTCGGGTCTCGTCGGCTCTCGACCGCGCGCTCGCCGAGGCCGGAGTGACCCACGCCCTCGCCTCCGCCGGCAACCTCTTCAGCGCCTCGTTCCGCGCCTCCGCCCCGCGCGACTACGCCGAGGCGCAGGCGCAGGAGTCGTTCCGGTACGCGGCGTTCTTCCACGCGATGCGCGAGCACGGCGTCGCGCTGCCGCCGAGCGTCTTCGAGGCCTGGTTCCTCACCGCCGCGCACGGCGAGGACGAGCTCCAGCGGATCGAGGAAGCCCTGCCGCACGCCGCTCAGGCCGCCCAGACCGCGCGCCCCTGATCGCCGCCCCGCTGCTCGTTCGCGTGACTCGTTCGCGTGAGAACAGGCAGCCGCGCGGGGGCAGGCACCCTTGGACACCGTTGCCTGATCTCCCGCGAACGCCTGCAGGCCCGAAGCCCTTCGGCATCAGGCCTTCGCGCGGAGCCAGGCTTCCGCCCGCGGCAGCGCCTGTTCGTGCGTGGGAGCCTGTCCTCGCGAAGGAGTCGTGAGGGCAGACTGAGGGATTCCGACAAGGGATCGTTGCGTTCCTGTGAGCAACTTCCAGCCAACCGGGAGGACGGCGCTGGCAGACTGGGGGCATGGTGACGTTGTTGCTGGACCAGACGCAACTCGAGGTCGTGCTCTCGCCCATCGAACGTGCCGCCACCTTCCACCGCGAGAACGTCCGCATCGTGCGCGACACGATCACCAAGGTCCAGCTGACAGACGATGCCTGGACCTGGCTCCGCGGCGTCCCGAATCCGGGTACCCACATCCCGGGCGTGCTGGCCGCCGGGAGCTGGAAGGCCGCGGGGAGCCTCGACTTCGTGCTGATCCGCCGTCGACGTCCGAGCGTGGTCGTCGATCTCGAGGGCGATCCGCAGTACAACCGCCTGATCCTGACCACACGGCACGGCCTGGCGCTGACGCAGGCGCTGCGCCTCCCGGTGTCCGAGGAACCCACGACGGTCGAGGAGATCGTCGCCACGGCTCCGACCCCGGTGTCGAAGGGCAGTCGGCGCCCGGTCATCCGACCACGTCCGGCCTGATCCCGGATGCAGAACGCCCTCCCGGTCGACCGGGAGGGCGTTCTGCTGCGGGGGGCTCAGCCGTGGTGCTCGTCGTCGTGGTGCTCGTCGCCACGGTCGTCCGCGGGGGCGTGCTGCTCCGCCGGGGTCTCCGTATCGACTGCGGACTCGTCGCTCGCGATCTCGTCCTGCGGAGCCCCGTGGCCGGACGACGTCTCCTCCGCCGGAGCGAGCGGGTAGTCGCGCGGCTCGTCCTCGTAGTAGGCGCGTGCGGCGGCGGCCAGCATCGAGCTCACGGCGGCCGATCGCGGGTCGTCGTCGGACGCAGGAGAGGCGTCCTCACCCTGCGCTGCGGCTTCGGCGGTGTCCTCGGACGGCGCGGGCTCCTCGTCCGCCGACGAGGCGTCCAGACCGGTGAAGAACTCCACGCCCGCGGGCTCCTCGTCACCGGAGGCGCTGTCGGGCGCGTCGGTGCTCGTGCTGTCGGCCGGTGCATCGGCAGCGGAGTCGACGTCCTCGGCGGGGGTCTCGTCGGTCGTCGACGGCGACTCGGACTCGGACTCGGACTCGGTCTCGCCCGGAGCGTCCGTCGCCGCCGGCTGCGCGGACGACTCGGTCTCCGCGTCTGCGGACGCGGCTGCGAACAGGGCGGCGAAGGACCGCCGCGGAGACTCGGCGACGGGCGCGGGCGCACCGAAGAGGATGTCGTCGAACGACGGCGAGTCCTCGGCCTCCGCGTCGGCATCCGCATCCGCGGGCTGCGCGTCTGCGGTCGCGTCGACCACGGGCAGGATCCGGGTCGCGTCGTCGGCGGAGACGACGGGAAGGGCCCGGGTCGCATCCTCGTCCGCGGTGGCATCCGCCTCGTCGGTCGGAGCGGTGTCGTCGGCGATCGTCTCGGCGGTGACAGGGCCCGTGGCCTGAGGCGTCAGGTCGTCGGCGAGCGCGGCGGTGCCGCCGGCTGCGAGAGCCGCAGCGGCGGTCCCGGCGGCTTCATCCGTCGACGGGCCGTCCGTCGGAGACTCCTCTGCCGGAGCCTCGGCGGCGGTCGCGGACTCGGGATCCTCCTCGGCGGGAGCCTCCGTCTGATCGAGCGCCGGGGCGGTGTCGAAGCGGCCGCCCCGCATGAGGTCGATGAAGACGTCCTCCAGCGTCGGGCCGCGCTGCACGAGCGTGCTGAGAGCGATACCGGCGTCCGCAGCGACGGCGCCGACGCGGCTGGCGTCGGTCCCGCGCACGGTCAGCCCGGAGCGGAGCACCTCGATGTCGAACCCGGCGGCGACCAGCGCGGTCGTGAGGCCGGGGCGATCGGCTGAGTCGACGACCACGGAGCCGCCGGCCGGATCGGCCAGGGTCTCGATGCCGCTCGACAGCACGAGGCGTCCCTTGGAGAGCACGAGCACGTGGTCGGCGACCTGCTCGATCTCGCTGAGCACGTGGGAGGAGACCAGCACCGTGCGCCCTTCGTCAGCGAGGCGACGCATCAGCAGCCGCATCCAGCGGATGCCCTCCGGGTCGAGGCCGTTCGCCGGCTCGTCGAAGACGAGGGCGCCGGGGTCGCCGAGGAGCGCGTGGGCGACGCTGAGGCGCTGGCGCATGCCGAGCGAGAACCCGCCGATGCGCGTGTCCGCCTCGCCCTCCAGGCCGACGAGGGAGATGACCTCGTCGACGCGGGCCAGGCGGATGCCGTTGGCCTTCGCGGCGATGGTGAGCTGACGGCTCGCCGTGCGGCGCGGCCGATAGGCCGTCTCCTCCAGCACGGCGCCGATCGTGCGCAGCGGCTGCCGCAGCTCGGCGTAGGCGGCCCCGCCGATCGTGGCGGTGCCGGACGTGGCGCGCACCTGGCCGAGCAGGATTCGCAGGGTCGTCGTCTTGCCGGCACCGTTGGGGCCGAGGAAGGCGGTGACGGCGCCGGGCTCGACACGGGCGGAGAAATCCGAGACGGCCGTCACCTCGTTGAAGCGCTTCGTCACATTCGTGAACTCGAGCACCTGTCCTTCGGGCATCCGGGACCTCTCGTTGCGATGAACAGTTCCTCCTATCCTGCCGGAAAACCGCCCCGGAACCCGCATTTCGTGCGGAATCCGGCCGCACGCGACGGGGTAGCCTGGCACCCGTGACCGATACCCCCGCCGCGCCCCGTGTCCTCATCCGCACCGAAGGAGCGCTCGGGCGGCTCACGCTCAACCGCCCCGAGGCGATCAATGCGCTCGATGAGGACATGATCGCGACCATCACGGAGGCGCTGGTGGCCTGGCGCGACGACTCCGACGTGCAGATCGTCCTCATCGACGGCGCGGGGGAGCGCGGCATGTGCGCGGGCGGCGACGTGCGTCGCCTGCACGGCCAGATCACGTCCGGCCATCCGGAGCAGTCTGCGGAGTTCTTCCGAGGCGAGTACGCGATGAACGCCATGATCGCGGAGTACCCGAAGCCCGTGGTCGCGCTCGCCGACGGGATCACGATGGGCGGCGGTATCGGTCTGGCAGGGCATGCCGCGATCCGCGTGGTCACCGAACGCTCGAAGCTCGCCATGCCGGAGACCCGGATCGGCTTCACGCCCGACGTCGGCGGCACCTGGCTGCTGGGGCAGGCGCCGGGACGGCTCGGCGAGTACCTCGGCCTCACCGGGGCCACGATGAACGGTGCCGACGCCGTATACGCGGGCTTCGCGGATCACTTCGTCCCCTCCGACCGCCTCGACGCGCTGCGCGAGGCGCTGGCCTACCGCGCCGACCCGACGAGTCCCAGCGAGATCGTCCTGCTCTTCGACGAGACGCCGGAGCCGTCCTCGCTTCCCGCCGCGCGGGGGTGGATCGACGATGCGTTCGCCGCCCCGACCGTGCCCGAGATCCTCGAGCGGCTCCGCGCGCTCGGCACCGAGGAAGCGGCGGCCGTCGCCGACCTGCTCGACGATCTGGCTCCGACGGGCCTCGTCGTGACGCTCGACGCCGTGCGGGAGGCCCGGGAGATGACCGGGCTCCGCGCCGCGCTGGAGGGCGAGTACCGCCGGGTGCTCTGGTTCGTGAACGAACACCCCGACCTGGTGGAGGGCATCCGCGCGCAGCTCGTCGACAAGGATCGCAACCCGCGGTGGCAGCTGGCCTCCCTCGCCGAGCTCGGCCCCGACGCCGGGGCGCCCGCCCGCGACTACGTTCCGCAGCCCGCGCTGTTCTGACGCGCGCCTCAGTTCTTTAGGGGCGGCCATTGATCGCCTGCGTGCAGAAAGACGTGGGTGACACGGCACCGGTTCGCTGTGAGCGAAGGTCCTCCCGGAGGGGGATCCGAATGTCGCCGCTTCGTGGCACCCTGTCCTATGGCCGGTCGTCGGTCGGCATCCGTCTGCCGGGAGACCCGCCGCCTCCTCCTTCCGAGAAAGTACGCCTGTGCTGGGAAAACTCCTCCTCCGATATCTGTCACGCTACAAGTGGCTCCTCGTCGCCGTGCTGGTCTTCCAGTTCGCCAGCGCGGCCGCCACCCTCTACCTGCCGTACCTCAACGCCGACATCATCGACAAGGGCGTCGCGCAGGGCGACACCGCGTACATCTGGCGCACCGGCCTGTTCATGCTGGCCGTGTCATTCGGCCAGATCGTGGCCTCGGTCATCGCGACCTTCTTCGCCGCCCGCGCCGCGATGGGCGCCGGCCGTGACATCCGCGCCGACGTGTTCGGCAAGGTGAGCGGCTTCTCCGAGCGCGAGGTCTCGCAGTTCGGTGCCGGATCCCTCATCACCCGCAACACGAACGACGTGCAGCAGGTGCAGATGCTGGCGATGATGGGCGCGACCATGCTCGTCACCGCCCCGCTGCTCGCGATCGGCGGCATCATCTTCGCCGTGCGGACCAGCGCCGAGCTGAGCTGGCTGATCGCCGTCGCCGTCCCCGTGCTCCTCGTCCTCGCGGCGCTCGTCATCGGCCGGATGGTCCCGCTCTTCCGCAGCTACCAGGGCAAGCTCGACAACGTGAACCGCATCATGCGCGAGCAGCTCACCGGCGTCCGCGTGGTGCGGGCCTTCGTCCGGGAGCGCATCGAGGAGGAGCGCTTCCGCGGCGCGAACACCGACATCATGGTCGTCGGCCGCAAGGTCGGCTCGCTGTTCGTGCTGCTGTTCCCGCTCTTCATGCTCATCCTCAACGTGACGGTCGTCGCCGTCATCTGGTTCGGCGGCATCGAGGTCAACAACGGCACCGTGCAGGTGGGCACCCTGTTCGCCTTCATGCAGTACATCGGCCAGATCATGGGCGGCGTCATCATGGCGAGCTTCATGGCGATGATGATCCCGCGCGCCGCGGTTTCCGCCGAGCGCATCGGCGAGGTGCTGAACACGGAGTCCACGATGACCCGCCCGGTGGACGGCGTCACCGTCTTCCCGACCCCGGGTGCCGTCGCGTTCGACGACGTGGAGTTCACGTACCCCGGCGCCGACGCCCCCGTCCTCACCGGCATCAGCTTCGCCGCGGAGCCGGGCGAGACCGTCGCGATCGTCGGCTCCACCGGGTCGGGCAAGACCACGCTCGTCTCGCTCATCCCGCGCCTGTTCGACGTGTCCGGCGGGTCCGTGCACGTCGGCGGCGTAGACGTCCGCGAGGCCGACGTCGAGGCGCTGTGGGACAGCATCGGCCTGGTGCCGCAGCGTCCCTTCCTCTTCACCGGCACCGTCGCGTCCAACCTGCGCTACGGCCGCGAGGACGCCACCGACGAGGAGCTCTGGCACGCGCTGGAGATCGCCCAGGGGCGCGACTTCGTGGAGGAGATGCCGGACGGCCTCGACTCCCGCATCGCCCAGGGCGGCACGAACGTGTCCGGCGGTCAGCGCCAGCGCCTGGCGATCGCGCGGGCCATCGTGCACCGGCCGCAGGTGCTCGTGTTCGACGACTCCTTCTCCGCGCTCGACCTCACGACGGATGCCCGGCTGCGGCAGGCGCTCTGGCGCGAGCTCCCGCACGTGACGAAGATCGTGGTCGCGCAGCGCGTCTCCACGATCACCGACGCGGACCGCATCGTGGTCCTCGAGGGCGGCACCATGGTCGGCGTCGGAACCCATGAGGAGCTGCTGGAGACCAGCGAGACCTATCGCGAGATCGTCGAGTCGCAGCTGGGGGTGGACGCATGAGCGAGCAGGACCCTTCGACAAGCTCAGGGACCCAGGGTCGGCGCCGTCGCGGACGGGGCGCGGCCGCCGCGCCCACGGTCGAGCGGGAGCTCACCGCCGAGGAGCAGTACGAGGCGGAGCTCGCCGAGCAGGCGCGGCAGAACTCCGGCGACTGGGACAGCGTCGCGCCGGGCAAGGCCGACAACTTCGGCCCGAGCTTCGCGCGGATGATCGGGCTGCTCAAGCCCTCCGCGGTGTGGTTCGTCTTCGTGTCGATCCTCGGTGCGATCGGGGTCGTGCTGACCGTCGCCGCCCCGAAGGTGCTCGCCGAGGCGACGAACATCGTCTATCGCGGCTTCATCTCGATCCAGCTCGGTCAGCCCACCGGCGACTTCCCCGGCTTCCCGGCCGGGACCCCGCAGGACGTCGTCGTCGACGCGCTGCGGGACGCCGGGCAGAACGACTTCGCCAACCAGGTGGGCGCGCTCGGCGACTTCCGGGTCGGCGACGGCATCGACTTCGACGCGCTGCGCTGGGTGATCGCCGCGGTTCTCGCGATCTACGTCGTGGCCGCGTTCCTCAGCTGGCTGCAGGGATACGTCATCAACGTCATCATGGTGCGCACCATGTGGCGGCTGCGCGAGGCCGTCGAGGCGAAGATCAACCGGCTCCCGCTGGCGTACTTCGACAAGGTGCAGCGCGGCGAGCTGATCTCGCGGGTGACGAACGACATCGACAACATCACCCAGACCATGCAGCAGTCGCTGTCGGGAGCACTGACCGCCGTGCTGACGGTGATCGGCGTGCTCGTGATGATGTTCTCGATCTCGTGGCAGCTCGCCCTCGTCGCCCTCGTGGCGCTTCCGCTCATGGGCGTGATCTTCGGCGTCATCGGACCGCGGTCGCAGAAGGCCTTCGGCACGCAGTGGCGCAAGGTCGGCCGGCTCAACGCCCGGGTCGAGGAGGCCTTCTCCGGCCACGCGCTGGTCAAGGTGTTCGGCCGCGAGCAGGACGCGCTGGACAAGTTCAAGGCCGAGAACGAGGAGCTCTTCCAGGCGAGCTTCAAGGCGCAGTTCCTCTCGGGCATCATCATGCCCGCGATGACCTTCGTCGGCAGCCTCACCTACGTCGGCATCGCGGTGCTCGGCGGGCTCATGGTCGCGAGCGGGCAGCTCCGGCTCGGCGACGTGCAGGCGTTCATCCAGTACTCGCAGCAGTTCACGCAGCCGCTGTCCGAGCTGGGCGGCATGGCCGCGGTCGTGCAGTCCGGCACCGCCTCGGCGGAGCGGGTGTTCGACCTGCTCGACGCCGATGAGCAGGACGCCGACGGCCCTGACGCCCCTGCTCTCCGCGAAGGGGAGGGCGTGATCGAGTTCGAGAACGTCTCCTTCTCCTACTCGCCGGAGCGTCCGCTCATCACCGATCTGTCGTTCCGGGTGGAGCCGGGGCAGACCGTCGCGATCGTCGGGCCCACGGGCGCCGGCAAGACGACGCTCGTGAACCTCATCATGCGGTTCTACGAGCTCAGCGGCGGTCGGATCACGCTGGACGGTCAGGACATCTCGACCATCACGCGTGACGACCTCCGGTCCCGCACCGGCATGGTGCTCCAGGACCCCTGGCTGTTCGCCGGGAGCATCCGCGAGAACATCCGCTACGGACGCTCGACCGCGACGGACGAGGAGGTGCTGGCCGCCGCGCGGGCGACCTACGTCGACCGCTTCGTGCACGCGCTTCCGGATGGGTACGACACCGTGCTCGACGAGGACGCGTCGAATGTCTCGGCCGGTGAGCGGCAGCTCACCACGATCGCCCGGGCGTTCGTGGCGCAGCCGTCGATCCTCATCCTGGACGAGGCCACCTCGGCGGTCGACACCCGCACCGAGCTGCTGCTGCAGAACGCCATGGCCGCTCTCCGGCAGGGGCGCACCTCGTTCGTCATCGCGCACCGGCTGTCGACCATCCGCGACGCGGACCTCATCCTCGTGATGGAGCATGGCGACATCGTCGAGAAGGGCACCCACGACGAGCTCATCGCCGCGCAGGGCGCGTACTGGCGGCTGTACCAGTCGCAGTTCGAGCAGGCGGCGACGGACCTCGACGCGGAAGCGGCCCTGACCGGGTCGTCTCCGGTCGTGGTGACGGGAGAGGCCGACGCCGAGGCCCGCGCGGAGGAGCAGGCGGCCGATGCCGTGGCGGGTGCCGCCGTCGGTGCCCAGCTTCCCGGGGCGGAGGCGGCCGCCGCGCAGGCGCTCCTCGACGACGGGGCGGACGGCGCGTCGCCTCGTCCCTGATCGTCATCGCCCTGACGCCCCGCTCCGGACTCGGAGCGGGGCGTCAGTCGTCAGGAGCGGTCCGCGTCGATGCCGAACAGCTCGAGGGGATGGGTGAGGCGCCACCACGGGCTCGGGCCGTCCACGTCTTCGGCGAGGACGAGTGCGGTCTCGGTGGTGTCGATGGGGCCGGCCGTGGTGAGGGTGCCGACGTCGCCGTCCGCCTCGCGCTGCTCGCCGAGATCGAACACAGCCGTCGCGGTCGCGCTCGCCCCGTTCCACAGCACCACATCCGCGTCCTCACCGGTCACGACGTCGACCTCCTCGCCCCAGGCGGTGCGGACGCGTCCGACCACCGTCCCGGCGGGAACGGCGGGGCCCTGCGCCTGCAGCGCCGCCTCGGTTTGCGCGAAGAGGGCTCGGGTGAGGGCGAGACGCGCCTCGTCGTCCTCCTGGTTCAGCGCCGCGGCGTAGAGGCGGACCGTCGAGTCCCCCACGGAGACGTCCTTCGCCGTCAGCAGGTTCCAGCCGACGAGTGTGCCGGTCTTGATGCCGACGACCCCCGGGTCCGCGAGCATGCCGTTCGTGTTCTCCACCGTGCCGGCCCCCGGCAGCTCGACCGACCGGGTGCCCACGATCTCCGCGAACACGGGATTCTGCATCGCGAGCTCGCCGAGAGCCACGAGCGCCTCCGGGGTGGCGACGTTGCGCGCGTCGAATCCGGACGGCGTGACCACGGTGATCCCGGAGAGCCCGCGCTCGCCGAGCCAGACCTCGGCGGCGGCCGCGAACTCCCGATCGGAGCCCCAGATCTCCGCGGCGAGCCGATCGATGTAGTTGTTGGCCGAACCGAGCAGGGTGCCCTGCAGGAGCTGGTACTCGGTCAGCACCCCGCCCACGGGGACATCCAGCGCGGACTGATTCGAGATCCGGTAGTCCCAGTACCGGATGCTGTCGGCGTAGGTGAAGGAGAACTCGGGGCCCTGCTCCCCGGGGGCGAGGGGCAGGCGGTCGAGCACCATGAGCGTGCTGACGACCTTGGTGATGCTCGCGATGCTGACCGGGGCGGTCGTGGACGCGGCCGTGGTCATCCCGGCGATGCCCACGGCGCCGTCGCCCACCTCCGGCCAGGCGAGCGCGGCGGTGGGGGCGGCCACCGGGGTGACCTCCACGGCCTGGACGGTGGGCGCGACCTCGTGCAACGGCCAGAGCAGCGTGCTTCCGGCGTAGGATGCGACGAGCCCGGCGAGGACCCCGAGCGGGACGAGCAGGCCGGGGCCGGCGATCGCCGGACGCAGCGTCGCGTCGCGCAGCAGGCCGGGGGCGGCCTCGGCTTCCGGGGTGGCGTCGAACTCCGGCGTCGACGACCCGGACTCGACCACGTCCGTGTCGACCCAGGTCAGCGCGGTCGCCGGTGTCGAGGCATCGGCCCACGCGACGGTCTCCGTCGTGGTCGCAGGCAGCGTGTCGACGGTCTGCGAGGACGCGGGGGCGGAGTCCTCGGGCCGCGCGTCGACGCCGACGCCGCCGGACGCCTCTTCAGGGGGATCGGAAGCGGTCACTCGCTTACGGTACCGAATGCCGCCAGGAATCCGCCGTGCGCGGCTCGGGACGCGCGGGCGGAAGACGCTAGGATCGACAGCACAACCACGGGAGTCCGGCGAGCCGGGCTGAGAGGGAGCGAATCGCGCTTCGACCGTCGAACCTGATCTGGGTCATGCCAGCGCAGGGAGGAGTTCACATGAGTACGTCCACGTCCGCATCCTCGTCCACGAAGACGACCGGCGCTCCGGCGCGCAGCTACCTGCGGTGGCGCATCGTCGACATCGTCGTCGCCAGCGTGCTCGGCGTCGCCGCCGGCCTGATCTTCCTGGCCTGGAACGTCGGGTACCTCGGCCCCAAGGCCCTGCTCGAGCCGCTGCTCCCCGGGCTCCAGGGGCTCCTGGACGGACCGTGGCTGTTCGCCGGAGTGCTCGGCGGCCTCATCATCCGCAAGGCCGGTGCGGCGATCTACGTCGAACTGCTGGCCGCCGTCGTCTCGGCGCTCATCGGCAACCAGTGGGGTGGCTTCCTCACGCTCGAGGCGGGCCTCGTGCAGGGTCTCGGCGCCGAGCTCGTCTTCCTGCTGTTCTTCTACCGTCGCTGGTCGCTGCCCGTCGCGATCCTCGCCGGTGCCGGCGCTGCGCTCGCGGGAGGCATCAACAACCTCATCCTCTGGTACGCCGGCTCCGGTCCCGCGTTCACCGTGATCTATCTCGTGAGCACGGTGATCTCCGGCGCCGTCATCGCCGGTGCCCTGTCGTGGGTGCTCGCCCGCGGCATCGCGGCGACGGGGGCGCTGGACCGCTTCGGCTCCGGGCGCGAGGCGCGCGTGCGCGTCTGATGGCGGCGCAGGTCGCTCCCGCGGTCGTCGAGGCGCGCGGCTGGGGCTGGCGGCATGCGAGCCGCCGGGCATGGGCGCTGCGCGACGTCTCGTTCCGCATCGAGCCCGGCGAGCGGGTTTTCGTGCTCGGCGCGTCCGGGGCGGGCAAGTCGACCCTGCTGCACGGCCTCGCGGGCGTGCTCGGCGGCGAGGAGGAGGGTGAGAGCGCGGGGGAGCTCCTCGTCGACGACGCTCCGGCGGTGGCGACTCGCGGGCGCGCCGGACTCGTCCTCCAGGACCCCGATTCCCAGGTGATCCTCGCCCGCGCAGGCGACGACGTCGCGTTCGGGTGCGAGAACCTCG
The DNA here is from genome assembly GCF_019056515.1 of Microbacterium paraoxydans. Lineage (NCBI taxonomy): Bacteria > Bacillati > Actinomycetota > Actinomycetes > Micrococcales > Microbacteriaceae > Microbacterium > Microbacterium paraoxydans. The sequence goes on along the minus strand of NZ_CP064873.1, from coordinate 3,082,646 downwards.
GCGTGCCGCGTGCGGAGATCTGGCCGCGTGTCGAGGCGGCGCTCGCTGCCGTCGGCCTCGACGTGCCGCTCGATCATCCGACCAAGGCGCTCTCGGGTGGCCAGAAGCAACGTCTCGCCCTCGCCGGCATGCTCGCGATGCGCCCCGGCCTCGTCCTCCTCGACGAGCCGACGGCGAACCTCGATCCGGACGGGGTGCGCGAGGTCAGGGAGGCGGTGGAGCGGATGCTCGCCGCGCACCCCGCCACCCTCGTGGTCGTGGAGCATCGACTCGAGGTGTGGTTGCCGCTCCTCACCCGGGTCATCGTGCTCGGTGCCGGCGGGGTGGTCGCGGACGGCCCTCCCGCCGCGGTGCTCGGTGCGCAGGGAGAGCGCCTGGCCGCGGACGGCGTCTGGGTGCCCGGCCATCCTCCCGTCGAGCCCCCGGCACCGCGGGTGGTGCCCGGCGAGGTGCTGCTGTCGGCCCGTGCACTCGCCGTAGCGCGGGTGAAGGGGCGTCCGGTGGCCCGCGGCATCGACCTCGACGTGCGGGCGGGTGAGGCCCTCGCGATCACCGGGCCGAACGGCGCGGGCAAGTCCACGCTGGGCCTGACCCTCGCGGGCCTCCTCCCGCCCGCGGAGGGGGCCGTGACCGCGACGCCGGTGCTCGCGCAGGGTGCCGATCCCGCGCCGATCCGCTGGGCGTCCCGCGACCTCCTCACCCGGATCGGCATGGTCTTCCAGGAGCCGGAGCACCAGCTCCTCGCCACCACCGTGCGGGACGAGCTCGCCATCGGCCCGCGCGCGCTGGGCGTCCCCGAGGACGAGGTCGAGGCCCGCGTCGACGAGCTGCTCGCCCGCCTGCGCCTGTCCGCGCTGGGAGCCGCGAACCCGTATACGCTCTCGGGTGGGGAGAAGCGCCGTCTCACCGTCGCGGCCGCGATCGCCACGCGACCCCGGGTGCTGATCCTCGACGAGCCGACGTTCGGACAGGACGCCCGCACCTGGGCCGAGCTCGTCGCGATGCTCGCCACCCTCCGGGACGAGGGCTCCGCGATCGTCACCGTCACGCACGACCTCGACGTGGCGCGCGCCCTGCACGCCACCCGCTTCGCCCTGGGGGCGCCGGCATGACGGATCTCGCCGACACCCGCGCCCGCGCCGGCGTCGTGGCCCGGATCAACCCGGTCGCGAAGCTCGGCGTGAGCGCCCTCATCGCCGTGCCCTTGATCCTCACGCTGGATCCCGTGTCGGCGGCGGTCGCCCTGGTGCTCGAAGCGGTGCTGTTCCTGTTCGCCGGCATCGGGTGGCGCGAGTTCTGGGTCCGCACGTGGCCGGTCTGGCTCGCGGCGCCGCTCACAGGGCTCACCATCGCCCTCTACGGCGAGACGAGCGGCACGGTCTACGTCGACTGGTTCGTGCTGCGCATCAGCGAGGGGTCGCTCGCGCTCGCCGTCGCCACGATGCTCCGGGTGCTCGCGATCGCCCTGCCCTCGGTGGTGCTCTTCATCACGGTCGATCCGACCGATCTCGCCGACGGCCTCGGGCAGATCCTGCGCCTGCCCGCCCGATTCGTGCTCGGCGCGCTCGCCGGACTGCGCATGGTGGGGCTGTTCCTCGACGACTGGCGGGCTCTGGAACTGGCGCGTCGAGCCCGCGGCGTGGCCGACCGCGGCCGCATCCGGCGCTTCCTCGGGATGGCCTTCGCCCTGCTCGTCCTGTCGATCCGCCGCGGCGCGAAGCTCGCCACCGCGATGGAGGCACGGGGCTTCGGTGCCCCCGGCCGTCGCACCTGGGCGCGCGAGTCCCGCTTCGGCGCCCCCGAGTGGGCCCTCCTGGCCGTCGGGGCCGCGATCTCCGGGATCGCGATCGCCGCGGCGGTCGCCACCGGCGCGTGGAACTTCATCCTCGGTCCGTCCTGACCCTCACCCCTTTCGGACGAGGGCCCCTGGAGGTGACTCGACGGCCGGTCTAGCGTCCGCTGGAGACAGTGCCAATCGACACCGACCGAAAGGGACGTCCCATGAGCATCTCCTCCGCCGACGACCAGCCGCTCTTCACGCGGCCGGGTGAGGCCACCGTCGCACCGCGACACGTCATCCCGGATTCCGAGTCGCTTCCCGCGACGGCGAAGCAGATCGTCGAGGACGAGACCATCCTCGACGGCAACGCGCGCCTCAACCTCGCCACCTTCGTCAGCACCTGGATGGATGACGAGGCGAAGCAGGTCTACATGGCCTCCTTCGACAAGAACATGATCGACAAGGACGAGTATCCGCAGACCGCCGCCATCGAGGACAACTGCTGGCACATGCTCGCGAACCTGTGGAAGGCGCCGGACGCCTCCCGCAGCATCGGCACGTCGACCATCGGCTCCTCCGAGGCGTGCATGCTCGGCGGTCTCGCGTTCAAGCGTCGCTGGCAGCAGGCCCGCCGTGCCGCCGGCAAGGACGCCTCCACGCCGAACCTCGTGATGTCGAGCGCGGTGCAGGTGTGCTGGGAGAAGTTCTGCAACTACTTCGATGTGGAACCGCGCTACGTGCCCATCAGCGAGGAGCACAAGACGCTCGACGGCCATGACCTCGAGAAGTACGTGGACGAGAACACGATCGGGGTGGTCGCCATCATGGGCGTCACCTACACCGGCATGTACGAGCCGGTGGCCGAGATCGCTGCGGCGCTCGACGCGATCCAGGAGAAGACGGGTCTCGACATCCCGATCCACGTGGACGGCGCCTCGGGCGCGATGATCGCCCCGTTCCTCCAGCCCGACCTGGTCTGGGACTTCCGGCTGGAGCGCGTGCATTCCATCAGCACCTCGGGACACAAGTACGGTCTCGTCTACCCGGGTCTCGGGTGGGTGGTCTGGCGCGACGCGCACTGGCTGCCGGAGGACCTGGTGTTCAAGGTGAGCTATCTCGGCGGGGAGATGCCGACCTTCGCCCTGAACTTCTCCCGCCCTGGCGCTCAGGTGCTGCTGCAGTACTACCTGTTCCTCCGCCTCGGGTTCGAGGGCTACCGGGCCGTGCAGCAGGCCTCGCAGGACGTGGCGAAGTTCCTCTCCGCGGGCATCGCGAAGCTCGATGCGTTCGAGCTGTGGAACGACGGCAGCGACATCCCCGTCTTCGCCTGGCGCCTGAAGGACGGGCACACCGACAAGTGGACGCTCTACCACCTCCAGGACCGCCTCCGGATGCGCGGCTGGCTCGTGCCCGCCTATCCGATGCCCGCGGACCTCGAAGACCTCACGGTGCAGCGGATCGTCGTGCGCAACGGGCTCAGCATGGACCTGGCCGCCGAACTGCTCGACGCCATCACCGCCGAGGTGGCCCACCTCGACGCGCTCACGGCTCCCATGCCGTCCGACCACCCCGACTCGGCGTTCCACCACTAGGGGCCGACATGTCCGCCTCCCAGTCCGGTGCTGCCGGCGCCGCCTCCACGCCACGCGTCTCCCGTCCCGCCGTCGCCGTCCTCGGTGTCGGACAGCTCGCCCTGCTCACCCTCGTGGTCGTGGCGAGCCTGCGCTCGCTGCCGGCGATGGCGATCTACGGCCTGGGCAGCGTCACGCTCTACATCATCCCGGCGATCCTCTTCCTCATCCCCACGGCCCTCGTTGCGGCCGAACTCGCGACGGGGTGGAAGGGCGGCGTGTACGTCTGGGTGCGCGAGGCCCTCGGCAACCGCTGGGGGTTCACCGCGGTGTGGCTGCAGTGGATCCAGAACGTGGTCTGGTTCCCGACGCAGCTCGCGTTCGTGGCCGGCGCCCTCGCCTTCGTCTTCCTCGACCCCTCGCTGTCCAGCTCCGGGTTCTTCACCGCGGTCGTCATCATCGTCTTCTACTGGGGCTCCACCCTGGTCACCCTCCGTGGCGGCGACCTCTTCGCGAAGCTCGGCTCCTGGGGTGGCATCATCGGCACGCTGTTCCCGGCGGTGCTGCTCATCGTGTTCGGTGCGGTGTGGGTGTTCAGCGGAGAGAAGAGCCAGGTGCCGCTGGATGCCTCGGCGATGATCCCGCCGTTCACGGGGCTGGCCTCCATCGTGCTGATCGTGTCGAACGTGCTCGCCTACGCCGGTATGGAGGTGAATGCCGTCCACGTGAACCAGATGAAGGATCCCGGCAAGGGCTATCCGCGCTCGGTGTTCCTCGCCGCCGGCCTCATCCTGCTCGTCTTCATCCTGCCCACCATCGCGATCGCGGTCGCGGTGCCGGAGAAGGAGCTCGGACTGACGAACGGCATCATGCTCGCGTTCGGGGAGTACTTCGACCACTGGGACATGGGGTGGGCGACGGCCGTCGTGTCCGCGCTCATCGCCGCCGGTGCCCTCGCCTCGGTCGTGACGTGGGTCGCCGGTCCGTCCAAGGGCGTGCTGGCGGCGGCGGAGACCGGGCTGCTCCCGCCGCTGCTGCAGAAGCGCAACAAGGCGGGGGTCCAGTCGGGCATCCTGATGCTCCAGGGCACGATCGTCACGATCCTCGCGGCGATCTTCATCATCGTGCCGAACGTCAGCGCGGCCTTCGTCGCCCTCATCGACATGGCCGCCGCGCTGTACCTCATCATGTACATGCTCATGTTCGCCTCGGCGATGGTGCTGCGGCGGAAGGCGCCCGACGTCCACCGGGCCTATCGCGTGAAGGCCCTGCCGTTCGTCGCCGGGGTCGGTTTCGTCGCCTGCCTCGCCGCGTTCGTGCTCGCCTTCATCCCGCCCCAGGGGTTCACCGCCTTCCCGGCCGCCGCGTACCCGTGGATCGTCGGTCTGGTGATCGTCGTGCTCGGCGTGCCGCCGCTGCTGTTCTATGCGCTGCGCAAACCGTCGTGGGATCGGCGGCCGCCCGACGGGAGTCTCCTCAGCGACGCGCATCCCGAGGCGTGAGCGCGGCTCAGGTCTCGTTCCAGAGCCGTCGGTAGTACTCCAGCCGCGGGGGATCGGGGTCGACGCCGTAGGCCGCGATGAGCGTGTCCTCCCACCCGGGACCGAAGTTCCACAGCGTGCTCATGGCGGCCACGGCGATGTCGGCCCACCGGTCGGCGACGCCGAGCGCGGCGAGGTCGACGTGGGCCACCGGACGGCCGTCGTCGTCGAGCAGGGTGTTGGGGAGGCACGCGTCGCCGTGGCAGACCACGAGCCGGTCGATCGACGGGGGCTCCTGCAGGTCCGTCGGCACCAGCGTGCCACGGGCGGCGGCGTTCGCGATGCGCTCCTCGGGGCTCCAGGTCCACGGGCACTCCGCGACGGGGAGCGCATCGTGCAGGCGACGCAGGCCGAGCCCGACCGCGCGCACGGCGGCCTCGGGAGAGGCGGCCCACCGCGGATCCACGGCACTGCTGCCGGACAGGGCCGCCGTCACGAGCCACTCGTGTGCCTCGTCCTCGCCCTGGGAGAGCACCTCGGGCACCGTGGTCCAGGTGCGGGCCCAGCGCATCCGCTCGGCCTCGTCGCGCATGTTCGCCTCGGGATCGTGGGGACCCCATTTGATGTAGCGGCCGTCGTCGGTGCGGAAGGTCAGGCCGCCGATCGCGTTGCGCCACGCGGGGGTCAGCGCGGCCCCGGCGGCGAGTTCGCGGACCCGGGCGGGGACCTCGACGGAGGCGGCGGGGATGCTCACCTCTCCATCCTGCCGGAACCTCGGTGTCGTAGGCTCGGGTCGACGCGGCGGGCCTGCGGTGACACCAAGAACCGCATAGGCTGGGACTGCGTTCCATGCATGTCGCACGACGACGTTCGAAGGAGAACATCAGATGCAGATCAGCGGACAGGGTGCCCTCGTCACCGGCGGCGCCTCCGGACTCGGGCTGGCCACCGCCCGTCGGCTCACGGCCGCAGGCGCGCACGTCACGATCATCGACCTCGCCTCGTCGAAGGGGGAGGAGATCGCCGCAAAGCTCGGCGGTCTCTTCGTGCCCGCGGATGTGACGAGCGTCGACGAGGTCAAGGCCGCCGTCGCCGCGGCACAGGCCGCCGCGCCGCTGCGGGTGGTCGTGAACTGCGCCGGCATCGCCCCGCCCGCCAAGGTGCTCGACCGGGACGGCACGCCCGCCGTCCTCGCCGACTTCGAGCGGATCGTCCGCATCAACCTCGTCGGCACATTCAACGTGATCTCCCAGGCCGCCGCCGTCATCGCCGCGAACGAGCTGCACGACGAGGAGCGGGGGGTCATCGTCAACACCGCGAGCGTCGCCGCGTTCGACGGACAGATCGGGCAGCCGGCGTACTCGGCGTCCAAGGGCGGCGTGCACGCCATGACCCTGCCGATCGCCCGCGAGCTCGCCCGTCACGCCATCCGCGTGTGCACGATCGCCCCGGGCATCATGGAGACCCCGATGCTCATGGGCCTGCCGCAGGAGGCGCAGGACTCGCTCGGACAGCAGGTGCCGTTCCCCGCTCGCCTCGGACGCCCCGACGAGTACGCCGCCCTCGTGCAGCAGATCGTCGAGAACGGCTACCTCAACGGCGAGACCATCCGCCTCGACGGCGCCATCCGCATGGCCCCGCGGTGACCCCTCCCGGCTTCGAATCGCCTGAATGACCCGATTCGACCCGGAAATCCAGCCAATCAAGCGATTCGAAACGAGAACCATGAGCACACTCGCCGGAAAGACCATCCTCATGTCGGGCGGCAGCCGCGGGATCGGCCTCGCGATCGCCCTGCGCGCGGCCGCGGACGGCGCGAACATCGCGATGCTCGCCAAGACCGACTCCCCGCACCCGAAGCTCGAGGGCACCGTGCACAGCGCGGCCGAGCAGATCCGCGCCGCCGGCGGCCAGGCGCTGCCGATCGTGGGCGACGTGCGGGACGACGACCACATCACCGAGGCCGTCATGAAGACCCAGGGCGAGTTCGGCGGGATCGACATCGTCCTCAACAACGCCAGCGTCATCGACCTCTCCCGATCGCTCGACCTCTCCGCGAAGAAGTACGACCTGATGCAGGATGTGAACGTCCGCGGCACCTTCATGCTCTCCCGGGCCGCGGTGCCCATCCTCAAGGACGCCGAGAACCCGCACATCCTCTCGCTCTCGCCGCCCCTGAATCCCACCCCGAAGTGGCTGGGCGCGCACACCGGGTACACGCTCGCGAAGTACGGGATGACGATGGTCACGCTCGGGCTCGCGGCGGAGTTCGCGGCCGACGGCATCGCCGCCAACACGCTGTGGCCGCGCACGACGATCGCGACCGCCGCGGTGCAGAACCTCCTCGGCGGCGACAAGGTGATGGCCGCGAGCCGGACGGCTGACATCTACGCCGACGCCGCCTACGCCGTGCTCACCCAGCCGGCGCGCACGTACACGGGACAGTCGCTGATCGTGGAGGACGTGCTCGAGGCGAACGGCGTCACCGACTTCTCGGGCTACGCCGCGGTGCCGGGGACTCCGGACAGCGCGCTGTTCCCGGACATCTTCCTGGACTGACGCGCTTCGACAGGCTCAGCGACCCACGGTGGGTCCCTGAGCCTGTCGAAGGGGCTGAGCCTGTCGAAGGGCTAGAGCAGCAGATACACGGCGCCGAGGATCGTCAGCACGATCACGATGCGGTCGAAGAGCCGCTGGTCCAGGCGCCGCGCCACCCGCAGCCCGAGCCTCGCGCCGAGCACCACGAGCGGCGCGAGGATCGCATCGGTGAGCAGCACGGGCCCGGTGAACAGCCCGATGCCGGCGAGGAACGGCACCTTGATCACGTTGATGATCGCGAAGAACCAGGCGGAGGTGCCGAGGAACACCTGGACGGGCGTGCGCGTGGCGAGGAAGTACATCGACATGACCGGCCCGCCCGCGTTGGCCACCATGGTCGTGAAACCGCCGAGCGTGCCGTAGACGCCGGCCAGCAGCGCGCCGCCCCGCGCCGCCGCCTCCTGCTCCGCCCGCGCCTGCCGCCATCGCCGCCACAGCGTCACGGCGATCATGAGCAGCAGGATCACGCCGATGGCGCGGCGCACGACTCCGTCTCCGGTCAGGGCGAGGAAGGCGAAGCCCAGGAGGAGTCCCGCCACGACCGCGGGTGCGAGGCGCAGCAGCGTGGGCCAGTGCGCGTGCCGTCGATAGGCGAGGAGCGCGAACACGTCGCCCACCATCAGCAGCAGGAGCGTCGCGGCCGTGGAGGTGCGTGCGGGGAGGACGGCGGCGAACAGGGCGATCGCGAGGATGCTGCCGCCCGGAAGAGCGGTCTTCGAGATCCCGATGACGACCGCGGCCACGCCGAGCGCCGCCCAGGCCCAGGGATCGAGCGCTGTCACCGCCGGAGCTCGGCGGCGATGGCGTCGTACCCGCGGTCGGTCGCGAGGTCGACCGGCAGCACCCCGTCGCCGTCGCGGATGGTCGCGTCGGCCCCGCCGTCGAGGAGAGCGCGCACCACCTCGACGTAGCGGGCGGAGCCGTCGCCGAGCACGATCGCCTCGTGCAGGGCGGTCCAGCCGAGGTTGTTGATGTGATCCGGATCGACCCCCGCCTCCAGCAGGATCTCCACCGTCGGCAGCAGGCCGCGCTCGGACGCGGGGATCAGTGCGGTGCCGCCGAAGCGGTTCGTGCTGCGGAGGTCCGCTCCGTGCGCCAGGGTCATCCGCAGGATCCCGTCATGCCCGCGGGCGCCGGCGTAGAGGTAGGCGGAGTCCTGGATGTCGTCCTTCGCGTTCACGTCGGCGCCGGCCTCGATCAGGAGCCGTGCCGCGTCGACGTGGTTCGCCTTGGTGGCCGTGATCAGGGGGGTCATGCCGCCGTCGCCACGGGCCTCGATGTCGGCGCCCGCGTCGAGCGCGCGGCGGACGGCGTCAGCGTCCCCCGCGGCGGCCGCGGCGAGCAGGTCGGACGTGGCGTCGGTCATGGGAACCTCCGGGATCGGTGCCGTGTGGGGCGACGAGGGTGCAGCGGTGCAGGCTGGGGCGAGAAGCAGTGCCCCCGCGAGCACGACGGTCGTCGCCACCCGTCGCATCCGCATGCATCCGGTATACCAAATGATCCGGGGGTCGGCGGCTCAGCCCCGTGTGGCAGCGAGCGCGGCCGCGAAGCGCGCGGCGCGCTCCTCGATGTCCGCCCAGTCCGCGTTCGCGATCGCGGTGCCGTTCGCGAGGTCTCCACCGGCCCCGACGGCGACCGCGCCGGCGGCGAACCAGTCGGCGAGGTTGTCGGGCTTCACGCCGCCCGTGGGCATGAGCGGGGCGTCGGGGAAGGGCCCGCGCAGCGCACCGAGGTAGGAGGGGCCGCCGAGGGAGGCGGGGAAGATCTTCACGACGTCGACCCCGAGTTCGAGGGCTCCCATGACCTCCGTCGGGGTCATCGCGCCGGTCATCACGACGCGGCCGGTGTCGAGCATGGCGCGCGTGAGGTCGGGGAGGGTGCCCGGGCTGACGAGGAAGGCGGCACCCGCGTCGGCGGCCTGGGTCGCCTGCTCCGCCGTCGTGACGGTGCCGGCGCCGATGTACGCGGCGTCTCCATGGCGGGCGATGAGCTCGCGGATCACGGCCGGCGCGTCGGGGGTCGAGAAGGTCACCTCGATACCGGAGACTCCGCCGCGGATGATCGCCTCGGACGCCTCCAGAGCCAGCTCCGGCGACGGGGCGCGGAGGACGGCGAGGATGCCGGTGGTGCGGGCGCGGGCGAGACGGTCGGACATGCTGCTCCTTGATCGAGGGGGATGCGCCCATTCTTCCGCACCGCAACTTGTCATTACAAGTAGCCGTGAAGCGCCCGCGCGACAGGGATCGTGCCCAGCCGCCTCCCACCCGCATCCCGGTACCCTGGAGGGATGGCCGAGAACCCCCGCACACCCGAGACGCGCCCCGCGACTGCGCCCGCGTCGTCCCGTTCGGGGGCGATCCGCGAGACCCGCGCCCCGCAGGTGCGCCCCGCGACCGAGGGCTGGACCCAGAAGAAGGACGCCGAGGGGCGCCCCCTGCTGCAGTTCGCGAGCCCGAAGCGCGGCAAGCCGCCGGTCCACCTCGCCGACCTCACCCCGGCCGAGCGCATCGAGAAGGTGAAGGAGCTCGGACTCCCCGGGTTCCGCGCCAAGCAGCTCGCCACGCACTACTTCCGCCACTACACGTCCGACCCCGCGGAGATGACGGACCTCCCCGCCGGTATCCGCGACGAGCTCGTCGCCGGCATGCTCCCGCCCCTCATGACCGAGGTGCGGCGGCTGGAGACCGACCGCGGCGACACCATCAAGTTCCTCTGGCGTCTGCACGACGGCGCGCTCGTCGAGTCGGTCCTCATGCGCTACCCCGGCCGCATCACGCTGTGCGTGTCGAGCCAGGCCGGCTGCGGCATGAACTGCCCGTTCTGTGCCACGGGCCAGGCGGGGCTGACGCGCAACATGTCCACGGCCGAGATCATCGAGCAGATCGTCCGGGCCAACCGGGCCATCGCGAACGGCGAGCTGGGCGGCAAGAAGCGCGACGACCACAGCATTGAGCGCGTCTCGAACATCGTCTTCATGGGCATGGGGGAGCCGCTCGCCAACTACAAGCGCGTCATGGACGCGGTGCGCACCATGGTCGCCCCGCAGCCCGACGGTCTCGGCATGAGCGCCCGCGGCATCACGGTGTCGACGGTGGGGCTCGTGCCCGCGATCAGGAAGCTGGCCGACGAGAACATCCCCGTCACGTTCGCCCTATCGCTGCACGCCCCCGACGACCACCTGCGCGACGAGCTCATCCCCGTGAACTCGCGGTGGAAGGTCGACGAGGCGCTCGACGCGGCCTACGACTACTACGCCAAGACCGGGCGCCGCGTGTCCATCGAGTACGCCCTCATCAAGGACATGAACGACCACGCCTGGCGGGCCGACCTGCTGGCGGACAAGCTCAACCAGCGCGGTCGCGGGTGGGTGCACGTGAACCCGATCCCGCTGAACCCGACGCCGGGCTCGATCTGGACCTCGTCGGAGAAGGACGTCACGGACGAGTTCGTGCGACGGCTGAACGACGCCGGCATCCCGACGACCCTCCGCGACACCCGCGGCAAGGAGATCGACGGCGCCTGCGGACAGCTCGTCGCGACGACCGAGGACGAGGCTGCCGCCGCGGCGATGGCCTGACCCCGGTTCGAATCGCTTACCTGGCTCCACATCCGGCCTGGATGCAGCCATTCGCGCGACTCGAAGGCCCGTCCAAGGGATCTTCCACGGTATGCACAGGCGGAGTTTCGTAGATTATCGGGATGCCCTATTCCGCCCACCGCCCGGGTCGCTTCGACTCGCAGGGTCGGATCATCCTCGACGGCGACCCGAACGCCGAGACGGATGACCTCGACTTCCTGCGCGAGTACGAGCCGACCGGCGACACGCCCGCGCAGTCCGACGTCGCGTCCGACGACCCGACGCCCGAGCCGGTGACGGCGCCCGACGCCCCGGTCGACGCGGAGCCCGTCGCCGACCGGAAGGCGCGTCCGCCGCGCGTCCGGAAGCCGCGTCGTCGTCGCACCGCCGCCGAGCGCCTCCGTGCTCTCGCGATCCTCGGCGGGGCCGAGGGCGAGATCCTCGACCGCGTCCCCGGCGAGACCCCGCGCTTCGTGCAGATGTTCTTCGTGCTCGCCGGGACCGCCCTCGTCAGCGCGATCTCCATGCTCTTCGCCCTCACCACGGGCGTGCGCGCGGCGGTCTGGCTCGCCATCCCGCTCGCGATCGTGTGGGCGCTCATCATCTTCAACCTCGACCGCTTCCTGACCTCGACCATGACGTCGACCCGCAACGTCTGGAAGCTCATCGGTCTCGCGATCCCCCGCGTCATCATGGCCGCGATCATCGGTTTCGTCGTCGCGGAGCCACTCGTTCTGCAGATCTTCCACAACGACATCTCGCGGGAGGTCGCCGCGACCAACATCGTCCAGGCGCAGGCCGACCAGGAGGCGCTCGAGACCGGTCCGGAGAAGAAGGCGCTGGATGCGGCGTCCGAGCGTGTCGCGGCGCTCGAGAACCAGGCGGCGACGGGCATCGTCGCGGGGACCGAATCGTCGTCGGCGACCGAATCCGCCGCCCAGTCCACGGTCGACGACCTGACGGCCAAGCTCACGGAGCAGCAGGCCGTGATCGACCAGGCGCGGACGCTGTACCAGTGCGAGCTCACGGGCGAGGGTGCGGGCACCGTCCCCGGCTGCACCGGCGTGAACGGCGAGGGCGCGAGCTCTCAGGCCGCCCAGGCCCAGCTCGCCGAGGCCCAGCAGACCTACGACGCGCTCGCGGCCCAGCTCCGCACCGCGAACGAGGAACTCGCCGCTGCCGGAAGCGCAGCCAAGGAGAACACCACGGCCTCGGAGTCGCAGAACCGTCAGCAGGCGAAGGATGAACTCCCCGCCGCGCGTGACACGTACGAGCAGGCGCTCGCGGCCTACAACGCCCGGGCGGACTCCGTGGCGCAGGGCAACGCCGGGGCGGTGGGGTTGCTGAGTCAGATCAGCGGCCTCAACCGCCTGAGTGAGAAGGAGCCCGCGATCCTCTGGGCGCACATCCTCATCGCGGCGCTGTTCTTCATGATCGAGCTGCTGCCGGTGCTGGTGAAGGTGCTCACGAGCTACGGCGACCCGAGCCTCTATGAGAAGGCGCTGGCCATCCGCAAGCAGGTCGCGCTGGACAGGGTCACGGCCGAGGGCTTCCGTGACCGCGCCGACATCGTCACCACTCCCGGGGCTCAGGCCACCTGACTCGTTTCGAGTCGCTCACTGTGCTCCATCCCGGCCGGATTCGGAGCAAAGTGGGCGATTCGAACACGGGCGAGGCCTCCGGACCGCGACGCCGCCGCGAGAGAACGGATCAAGGCCACCGTGGACGGGGAGCTCGGCCACGGGGTGCCGGTCACGGCGGCCTCGATGCGGGCGAGCGGTTCGCGGAGGGCCGGGTCGTGCGTGCGGGCGTCGTCCTGGAGCCATGCGAGGAGCTCGCCGATGGTCCAATCCTGCTGAATTGGACCGAGATCGAGCCCGAAGCTGGTCGTGGAAGCTGTCATTGGTCCAGAATCGGCTCTCATGGACACCCTCGACAGGGCCAATGCGACGCCGGTGGCCCACGGATCGGCCCCCGGTCCCCTCGTGCAGGGCGGTGAGGTCGCTGCGGGCGCTCTCGCCGCACGCCTCGGCCGCTGGGCCCACGGCGACGGCACCCTCTCCACCCGCCTCGCCGCGGCGATCGCCGCCCTGATCGGCGGGGGTGAGCTGCGTCCCGCCGACCGCCTGCCTGCCGAACGCGCCCTCTCCGCGGCGGTCGCGGTCTCGCGGGGCACGGTCGTGTCGGCCTATGCGTCCCTCGCCGAGCAGGGCCTCGTCGAGCGCCGGCAGGGGAGCGGGACCACGGTCGCGGGGGCGAGGACGACCCCCGCGGCGGACCGCCGTCCCGGCCGCGGCGAGGCCCTGTTCTCGGCTCTCCCCAACGCGATCGACCTGCTCCGCACGGTGCCGCAGATCCCGGACCTCGGTGTGCAGCTCATCCGCGACCACCAGCCGCGGCTCGACCTCGCCCTGCTCCCGGAGACCGACCCCGCGGGGCTCCCCGCCCTCCGCGAACTCATCGCCGACATGTACCGCGCCGAGGGGACGCCGACCACGCCCGAGCAGATCCTCGTGACCCACGGCGCGCAGCAGGCCATCAGCCTCGTCGTCAACGCGCTCGTGGAGCCCGGCGACGTCGTGCTCGCGGAGGAGATCACCTGGCCGGGCGTGACCGACTCCGTGGGGCTGCGCGGCGGCACCGTGCACGGCGTGCCGATGGGCGCGGACGGCCTCGACGTCGACGCGCTGGAGCAGGCGATGGCCCGGCTGCGTCCCGTGCTCGTCGCGCTCAACCCGCACCACCAGAACCCGACGGGGACGCGGCTGCCCGCGGCGGCGCGCCACCGCGTGGCCGAGCTCGCCGCGCAGTACGGGGTTCCCGTGATCGAGGATCGCGTCGTCGCCGGCATCTCGTTCGACGGGGTCGTCCCGCCCACGCTCGCCTCGGAGCGGCCGGACGCCCCGGTGCTCGTCGTCGAATCCGTGTCGAAGTGGGCCTGGGCCGGGCTGCGGATCGGGTGGCTGCGGGCCGACCCGGTGCTGGTCCGGCGGCTCCGCGGCGCCCGGCAGCTCGCCGACCAGTCCACGAGCGTGCCCGGCCAGCTCCTCGCACTCGACCTCATCGCGCACGCGACGGAGCTCCGCCGCGCCAACAGCCGCGTGCACCAGCAGCGGCTCCTCCTGCTGCAGGAGCTGATGGCCGCGCACCTCCCCGACTGGACCTCCGATGCCCCTCGGGGCGGACTCGCGCTGTGGGCGGCGCTGCCTCGGGGCTCCGCATCGGCTCTCGCGCGCGTCGCCGCGGCGCACGGGGTCTCGATCGCGGGCACCGGCGCGTTCGCGGTCTCGGCCGCCGCTCCGGACGACCACGTGCGCCTGCCGTTCACCGCGCCGGACGACGTGCTCACCGAAGGGGTGCGCCGCCTGGGCGACGCCTGGCGCGAATACCGGGAGACTCTCAGCAGCCCTGCCTAGGGTGACCGCATGACACCGGTGCCGCGTCCCACCCTCTGGATCTGCGTCGCGGGCGTGCTCGCCGTCACCGCGTACGCCGCCCTCGCCGCGGTGCAGATCCTCGTGCTGAACCCGCTCGCCGCGGCTCCGGGCGACCTCTCGCTCGACGAGGTCCGGGCCGCGATGTCCAACGCCGGGGAGAGCCTCATGCCGCCGACCGTGCTCGGCATCCTCGGTGCGGGGGTGTGCCTGGCCATCGGGACGGCCGTCGTCTGCCTCCTCACACGGGCTCCGGCGGTGGTGGCCGGCATGACCTTCCTCGCGCTGCTCATGGGCGGGGCTCCGGCCTACTTCGTCGCGTCGTTCGGCCCGGGCATGGGGCTCGCCGACACCTTCGGCATCAGCGGCGCCGATGCCTCCCCGTGGGCCCTGCCCCTGTACGCCGTCAGTGCGCTCGCCGCGGTCGGGGTGCTGGTCGGGGCCGCGCTCACGTCCCGCCGCCGCGGACCGGCGCCCGCCACCGCCTGACGATCACCGTCGATCCGGCCCGCCGGTCCGCTGGCGGGACTAGCGTTGGTCCATGGTCAACTATCGCTATCTCGGTAACAGCGGTCTCAAGGTCTCGGAGATCACGTACGGCAACTGGGTCACGCACGCCTCGCAGGTCGAGGACGACGCCGCGGTCAAGACCGTGCACGCCGCCCTGGACGCCGGCATCACCACGTTCGACACCGCGGACACCTACGCCAACACGGCCGCCGAGGTCGTGCTCGGCAAGGCTCTGGAGGGCCAGCGTCGCGAGAGCCTCGAGATCTTCACGAAGGTCTACTTCCCGACCGGCCCCAAGGGTCCGAACGACACCGGCCTGAGCCGGAAGCACATCATGGAGTCGATCAACGGCTCGCTGCAGCGCCTCGGCACCGACTACGTCGATCTCTACCAGGCACACCGCTTCGACTACGAGACCCCGCTGGAGGAGACGTTCCAGGCCTTCGCCGACGTGGTCCGTCAGGGCAAGGCGCTCTACATCGGCGTCTCGGAGTGGACCGCGGAGCAGCTCCGCGAAGGACACGCGCTGGCGAAGCAGCTCGGCATCCAGCTCATCTCCAACCAGCCCCAGTACTCCATGCTGTGGCGGGTCATCGAGGGCAAGGTGGTCCCCGCGTCGGAGGAGCTCGGCATCTCGCAGATCGTCTGGTCGCCGATGGCGCAGGGCGTGCTGAGCGGGAAGTACCTCCCTGGCCAGCCGGTGCCGGAGGGGTCGCGGGCCACGGATCAGAACTCGGGCGCGGGCTTCATCAAGAGCTTCCTGCAGGACGAGATCCTCACCGCGGTGCAGCGCCTCAAGCCGATCGCGGAGCAGGCGGGGCTGTCGATGCCGCAGCTCGCGATCGCGTGGGTGCTGCAGAACCCGAACGTCGCGGCGGCCCTCGTCGGCGCCTCCCGTCCGGAGCAGCTCGCCGACACGGTCAAGGCCTCCGGCGTGACGCTCGACGCCGACACGATGACCGCGATCGACGAGGCCCTCGGCGACACGGTCAACCGCGACGCCGAGCACACGTACTCGGTGTCGCCGAAGTCCCGGCTCGTCTAGGCCTTCGAATCGCGCAAATGGTCCCATTCCGTCCGGGAATGGGACCATTTGCGCGATTCGGGCGGGTTACTCCTTGACGGCCCCGGCCGTGAGGCCCTGGACGATCCAGCGGCTGGCGAGGGCGAACATCACCATCGTCGGGAGGATCGTCAGCACGGCCGCGGCGCTCATGGAGCCCCAGTCGATGTTGAACGTGGAGATGAAGCCGTTCAGCGCCGATGGGACTGTGCGGTTCGCATCGGTGTTCATCAGCACGACCGACAGGAACAGCTCGTTCCAGCAGTTCACGAAGTTGAAGATGAACGCCGCGATGATGCCGGGGGTCATCACCGGCACGAGCACCCGGAACAGCGCGCCCAGGCGGGAGCAGCCGTCGATCATCGCCGCCTCTTCGAGCGCATCGGGGACGTTCTCGAAGAAGCCCCGCAGCATGACCGTGGAGAACGGGATGCAGATCGCGATGTAGACGAGGATGAGGCCGGGCTTGGTGTCGACGAGTCCCAGGTCGGTCATCATCGAGTACAGCGGTCCGAGGGCGATGAACGCCGGGATCATCTGCGTCAGCAGGAACGCGATGAGCACCGTGCCCTTGCCGCGGAACTCGAACCGCGCCAGCACGTAGGCGCTGAGCAGGGCGATGAGCGTCGCCACCGCGCCGGCCGACACCGCCACGATGGCCGAGTTCGCCAGGAACGTCCCGAAGGAGCTCTTCTCGAACAGGCTCGTGAAGTTGTCCAGCGAGGGCTCGCTCGGCCAGTACTCGATCGGGAAGCGGTTGATGGTCCCCGGCGACTTGAACGCGGTGAGCGTGATCCAGTACAGCGGGAACAGCGTGATGAGCAGCCACAGGCCCAGGCCGACGAGACGCACCACGCCGCCCACCGTGACGCGGGGCTTGGGGCGCGGGGCGGCCTTCGGGTCGGGCACCGTGATGCGACGGGTCTCGGTGACCGAGGAGCCGGTCCGGACGGATGAGGTGATGGTCATCGCTGCACTCTCCGCATCGCCATCAGGTAGAACGCGCAGAACACCATGAGGAACGCCACGACGATGAGCCCGATGGCGCTCGCGATGCCGTAGTTGCCCTGCTGCGTGTAGTTGATCATCCACGTCGTGATGATGTGGGTCTGGTTGGCCGGGCCGCCGTTCGTCATCGCGTAGATGATGTCGGGGAAGTTGAAGATCCAGATCACGCGCAGCAGGATCGTCAGCAGCAGCGTCATCGAGATGTACGGGATGATGATGGAGAACAGCTGCCGCACTTTGCCGGCGCCGTCGAGGCTCGCCGCCTCCAGCATCTCGTCCGGCACCGACTGGAGAGCGGCAAGGATCATGATCGCGAAGAAGGTCACGCCGTACCAGATGTTCGCGACGATCACGGCGAACATCGCGAGCTTCGGGTCGGCCAGCCACGGCAGCGGGGCGTCGATCAGACCGGCCTTCATGAGCAGGTCGTTGACGACGCCGAATTCGGCGTTGAACATCCAGCGGAACAGCATGCCGATGAGGAAGCCGGACACCGCCCACGGGAAGAACACCAGCGCCTGGTAGAGGCCGCGGAAGCGGAACCGCTTGCGCAGGGCGAGCGCGATGAGGAACCCGATCACAAGCTGCGGCACGAGCGAGCCGACCACCCAGAGCACGGAGTTCCAGGCCACGGTCGGAAACGCCGGGTCGCGGAAGACGGCGAGGAAGTTGTCGAAGCCCACGAACGGCGTCGACGTGAGATCCCACAGGTTCCAGTCGTGGAAGGCCATGCGGGCGCCCTGCAGCATCGGCCAGTAGGTGAACCAGCAGACGAAGACGATCGCCGGCGCGAGGAAGGCCAGCAGCGTGAGCGCGGTGCGCCCCCGGAACGGGCGTCGACGCGATGCCGGGGAGGCCCCGCCGGCGGTGCCGACGGAGCCCCCTTCACGGATGGTGCGGGCCACGGATCAACCCTTCTCCGCGGCGTACTTCTCGGTCCAGAACGCGTCCCACGAGGCGAGGAGGTCCTTCGTGGACATGTTGCCCAGCAGCACGCTCTGCACGTCCTGGTCGGACTTCTGGATCCACTCGGTCCACCAGCTCACCCCGCGCGGCTGACGCACGTTGACGTAGGTCTCCGGGTCCTCGGTCATGGTGACGTAGCTGGTCCAGGGGCCGGTGGAGTAGAACTCGTCGTCCGCGGCGGCCGCGATGATCGGGACGAGGCTGTTCGCCTGCGCGAACTCGGTGGCGGGCTCGGCGGACGACAGGAACTCGACGAGCTTCACCGCCGCCTCCTTGTGCTCGCTGTTCTCCGCGACACCCCAGCCGGCGACGGCGAGGGGCTGTGCGGCCTTGCCGGACGGGCCGACGAGCAGCGGCGCGGTGTCCCACTGGTCCTCTGTCAGCGAGGAGTCCTGCACCGTCGCGATGACCTCCGGGTCCTGCAGGAGGAAGGCCGTGGTGCCGTTCGTGAATCCGGCGACCATCTCGGGGTAGCCCCACGAGACGGCCGAGGGCGGCGAGGCCTCCTTGAACAGATCGAAGTAGTCGTCGACCGCCTCCTGCGCCTCGGGGGCGGCGAAGATCGTCGAGCCGTCCTCCATGAGGAACGCGTCCTCCGTGTCGAGGCCATCGATCGTGTAGGCCTCGATCGCGGCGACGACGTTGCTGTTCGCGTTCTGACCGCCGCGGAACGCGTACCCGTAGATGTTGTTCGACGGGTCCTGGATCGCCGACGCCTGCTCCAGCAGATCCTTCCAGCTGTGCGGCGGGCCGTCGAAGCCGGCCTGCTCGACGAGGTCGGTGCGGTAGAACAGCGACAGGCCGTAGAAGCCGTAGGGGACGAAGTAGCTCTTGCCGTCCTCCGCGACCGAGGCCGACTGCGCGTTCTCGGTCAGGGCGTCCCAGCCGTCCCACTTCTTCAGATCGGGACCGAGGTCGTAGAGCCAGCCGTTGTTCGCGAACGGCCCGACGGTGATGTCGCGCACCTCGAGCACATCGACGCCCTTGCCGGACTGCAGCATCTGCTGGATCTTCTGGTCGGCCTGCTCGGTGGGCGGGGAGACCAGGGTGACGGTGATGTCGGGGTTGTCCTTCTCGAACTCGTCGAGCAGTCCGCGGAGCAGCTCGGTACGCGCCGGGTTCGTCAGGCTCTCGACCATCTGGAGGGTGACGCTGCCGTCGCCGCCGGATGAGCCGGAGCCTCCGGAGCAGCCGGTGAGTGCGAGGACGGCGACGGTGCCGACTCCGGCTGCGGTCGTCAAGATCTTGTTCTTCACGATGTGCCTCTCGGTGGGGGTGGGTGGTGTTCGGGTGGGTCGTGCGGGAGGTGGTGCGGGTCAGGGGAGGATGAGGGCGTCGGCGGGGCGGATGCCGGCGCGGCGCAGGATCGCGGGGACGCAGCGCTCGACGAACGCCTCGATGTCGGACGCCTCCGTGTACAGGTGCGCGGACAGGCGGAAATAGCCGACGCCCCGGAAGCTCGTGAACGCGGTCTCCACGCCGACCTCGTCGAGGAGGTCCATGCGCAGCGCGTCGGCCTCCTCGCGGGTGGCGCCGAGGCCGAGCGGCAGCCGGATGAGTCGCATGGACGGCACTGGGGAGGGGAGGGGGGTCAGCGGGTCCTCGTCGCTGAAGGGGCGCAGGGCTTCCGCGATGAGCTCGGCACCGGCGTCGGCACGCGCGGCCATGGCGTCGCGGGCGGCCGCCCATCCGAACTCCGCCTCGATGAACTCGATCGCGGTGGGGGTGGCGAGGTAGGTCGTCGCGTCGATCGTGCCCTGCGTGTCGAAGCGCTCGGGATACGGCTCGCGCGCGGCCCAGGAGTCGATCAGCGGCCAGAGCTCATCGCGGTCGGGGGCGGTGGTGACGAGGAGAGCGGAGCCGCGCGGGGCGCAGGGCCACTTGTGCAGATTCCCGAACCACCAGTCGCCGCCGGCGACGGCTGCCGCGTCCGGGATGAGGCCGGGGGCGTGGGCGCCGTCGACGAGGGTGCGCACGCCGCGCTCGGCCGCGAGGTCGGCGATGCGGCGGGTGGGCAGCAGGCGGGCGGTGGGCGAGGTGATCTGGTCCACCACGAGCAGCCGCGTGCGCGGGGTGAGGGCGTCGGCGAAGAGCTGCACGATCTCGTCGTCATCCGCGAGCAGGGGCAGGGCGACCGTGCGGACGGCGGCGCCGAACCGGCGGGCGAGACGCTCGGCGCCCATGGTGATGGCCCCGTAGCCCTGGTCGGTCACGAGGATCTCGTCGCCGCTGTCGAGCTGGAGGGCGTTGTAGACGACCGTGGCCGCGGCGGAGGCGTTGGGCACGAACACGCTGTCCTCCGCGCGGGCGCCGACGAACGGAGCCGTCCGCTGCCTCGCCTCCTGCACCCGCTCCGCGATCCGCGGGAACCACTCCACGGGGCTCAGATCGGCACGGCGGCGCAGGGCGTCCTGATGGGCGACCACCACCGACGGCACCGCCCCGAACGACCCGTGGTTGAGGTGGATCACCGTCGGGTCGAGGGGCCAGGCATCGCGCGCTCGCAGGCCGGAGTTCAGCGTGAGCGGAGCGGGGAACTGCGGAGCGGGCATCGGACCTCATCGGTGAGTGGGGGCGAGTTGTTGCACAACTTTGCCACACGCCTTCGGTTTTGGCTACGAAACCGCGAAGATGAAACATAGTTGTCATACGAGTTTGCGACGCCGGGGGCGTCCGACAGACTTCACGAGGGGTGGGGGAGTGGCAGAGAGGATGACGATGAGCGCACTCGACACGGCGCTGCACGGGCTGCGGGCTCTCATCGCCGACGGCGCCCTGCGCCCCGGCGACCGGCTGCCGAGCGAGGGGGAGCTGTGCGAACGGCTCGGTGTCTCGCGCGGGTCGCTGCGCGAAGCCATCCGCACGCTCGCCGCACTGGGCGTGCTGGAGACGCGGCACGGTTCCGGCAGCTACGTCAGCGAGCTCCGCGCCGCCGACCTCATCGGCAGTCTCTCCCTCACGGTCGGACTGCTGCCGATGGCCGGGGTGCTGGAGCTGACGGAGCTCCGACGGGTGCTCGAGCCGCACGCGGCGGCGCTCGCCGCGGCCCGCATCGACGACGACACGGTGGCTGCGCTCGACGCGGTGCTCACGGAGATCGAGTCGACGACGGACTTCGAGGCGCAGTCCCGCCTCGACCACGAGTTCCACATGGCGATCTCGTCGGTCGCGGGCAACGAGGCCCTGACGAGCCTGATCGACGTGCTGCGCTCCCGCTCCCGTGCCTACCGGATCTCCGACCCGGAGGATGCCGCGGAGCTCAAGATCCACTCCGACGCCGGCCACCGCGCGATCCTGCGCGGCCTCGCCGCCGCGGATCCGGTGGCCGCCTCGGCCGCCGCGTCCGCCCACGTCGCCTACACCGAGTACTGGGTGCGGCGGTACTCCGGCCTCTGACTCCTGGTTTCCCGGCCGAGCCACCCTCTTTCGTGCGCCCCGGCCCTATTCGGACGTCCGGAAGGGGGTGGGCGGCACCGAAGGGGGTGGGTCGGCGAACGGGGTCAACCGAGCGTGATGTCGACCTGGATCTCGGACGCGAGGCGCTCGAGGTCGGCACGCAGGGCGTCGAGGTCGACCGTCGGCGGGACCTTCGCGATCACCGACGCCTCGAACAGCCGCCCGCCGGCCATCGCGGCCTCCCGGGTCTCGGTCGTGAGCTCCTCGATGCTCAGGGCATGCGCGTTCAGCACCGCCGACACCTCGCGCACGATGCCGGGGCGGTCGTTGCCGAGCACCTGCATCACGAGCAGCTGCTCCTCGTCCTCGGACGGCCCTGGCGTGCCGGTGAGCACCGAGAGCGTGAGCAGACCCTGGCCCTGGATGCCTCGGAGCGCGGTCTCGAGCTCCCCCGTGCGCTCCGTCGGCACGGACACCTCGATGACACCCGCGAACGTGCCGGCGAGCTCGGCGAGGGAGCTGTTCTCCCAGTTGCCGCCATGGGCATCGACGACATCGGCGACGGCGGCCACGAGGCCCGGACGATCGGCACCCGCGACAGTGAGGATGAGTGTGGTCATGGGGTCAGCGTAACCCGAGGATCACTCCGCCCAGACCCCGGTCTCCAGGAATCGCTCCAGCCGCGCACGGTGCGGGGCGAGGTCCCACCCCTGCTGCGCGACCCACTCGTCCGAGTAGTACGTGCCGGCGTACCGCACACCGCTGTCGCAGATCAGGGTCACGACGCTGCCGGTCTCGCCCGCGGCACGCATCCGGGCGATGAGCTGGAACGCGCCGTAGAGGTTCGTGCCGGTGGAGCCGCCCGCCCAGTGCAGGGTGCGCTCGCGGAGGAGGCGGATCGCGGCGATGGAGCCCGCGTCCGGCACCTGGATCATCTCGTCGATCACGGACGGTACGAAGGAGGCCTCCACCCGTGGCCGCCCGATGCCCTCGATGCGGCTCGGCCGTCCGGCCGGCGGGTCGACCGTGCCCGCCCAGCCGTCGTAGAAGGCCGAACCCTCGGGGTCGACGACGGCGATCCCGGTGTCATGGCGGCGGTACTTCACGTAGCGGCCGAACGTGGCGCTGGTGCCCCCGGTGCCGGCACCCGTGACGATCCAGCGGGGGATCGGATGCCGCTCCTGGGCGAGCTGGCCGAACACGCTGTCGGCGATGTTGTTGTTGCCGCGCCAGTCGGTCGCACGCTCCGCGTAGGTGAACTGGTCGAGGTAGTGCCCGGTGCAGTCCGCCGCCAGGCGCTGCGCCTCGGGGACATGTCCTCCGCGCGATCCACGAAATGGCAGGTGCCGCCGTAGAACTCGATGAGGTCGATCTTCTCCTGCACCGTCGAGCGGGGCACGACCGTGATGAACTTCAGCCCCAGCATCCGGGCGAAGTAGGCCTCCGACACCGCCGTCGACCCGCTCGACGACTCCACGAGGGTCGTGTCCTCGCGGATGCGCCCGTTGACGAGTCCGTACAGGAGGAGGGAGCGCGCGAGGCGGTGCTTGAGCGAGCCGGTCGGGTGCACCGACTCGTCCTTGAGGTAGAGGTCGATGCCCCACTCCGGCGGCAGCGGGAACAGGTGCAGGTGCGTGTCGGCGCTGCGGTTGGCATCGGCTTCCAGCAGGGCGATCGCGGTGCTGGTCCAGTCGCTCATGCCCTCGAGCGTACCGGGGCAGGCACCGTCATCTCGGTATGGGAGAACAGCCCGCCCCGGGCGAGACGACTCAGCCCACCGTGCCCGCGGGGGAGGCACCGCCCGATCCGTCCACGTGCATCAGCGAGGCCTGGGACTGCTCCTGCTGGAGCTGGAACTCGAAGCGCGAGCGGTCGCCGCGGTGGTACGCGATGAAGTACTCGATCGGCAGCCCGTCCTCGCTGCGGCTGATGCTGCGCAGGCGGAGGAGGGCGGAGCCGGCGCTCACACCGAGATGCTGAGCCTGCTCGTGCGTGGCGACCGTCGCCTCCGCGGAGCGGACGCCGTGCGTGGCGATGATGCCGTGGTCGGCGAGCAGCCGGTACAGCGACGCCTCGGTGAGGTCGGCGCCGAGCGTCACCGCCCCCACCGCCTCCGGCATCCACGTGGTCGAGAGCGACCAGGGCTCGCCGTCGACGTGCCGCAGCCGCTCCAGCACGATCACCGGCGATCCGACCGGCACCTCGAGGGCGAGGGCGACCTCCTCGTCCGCGACGGTCTGCTCGTGCCGGAGGACGTCGCTGTGCACGTGGCCGCCGCGCCGCTCGACGTCGTCGTACAGCCCGACGAGCGTGTGCACGAGACTCTCGCTCGTGCGCGGGCGGGAGACGAACGTACCCTTGCCCTTCACGCGCTCGACGAGTCCCTCGTGCTCGAGCTGGGCGAGCGCCTGGCGCACGACCGTGCGGGAGATGCCGTAGCGCTCGCACAGCCGGTGCTCGCCGGGGAGGGGATCGCCCGGCTGCAGACCGTCGCGGGCGATGCCGTCGATGATGAGCTGCCGGAGCTGGTCGTACATCGGCGCCGCGCTGTGGCGGTCGATCGCATCCTCGATGAGAGACATCAGTACGCCACCCCCGCGTGCAGGATCACGTTCGCATACGGGGTGAACTCCCCCGAGCGCACGAAGGCGCGGGCGGCGTGGGTGCGCTCCTTGAACTCGACGTGCGGGACGAGCTCGATCTCGAAGCCTGCGTCGGCGAAGCGCTCGCGCAGGGCGTCGAGCACCTCCGGGCTCTTCTCGGCGACCTCGGCCGACACCGTCGCCCCCTCGACCACGAGCTCCGCGAGCACCGTGTCGAGCACGTCGAGGAACGCGGGAGCGCCGGGACGGTAGGCGAGGTCGATGCGCTCGGAGCCCGGCGGGATCGGCAGCCCGGCGTCCGTCACGACGATCAGATCGGTGTGCCCGGTCTCGCTGATGACGCGGGAGAGCGCGGGGTTGATCGTGGTCGAGGTCTTGCGCATCGTGTGCTCCTGGTTCAGTTCGCGACGGGGGCCGCGGTGCGCGCGGCGAGGAAGGCCTCGACGTCGGCGCGGTGGGGGAGGCTCGGCGACGCCCCCTGCTTCGTGACGGTGAGGGCGCCCGCGGCGGTCGCCAGCCGCACCGCATCGGTGAGGGCCGCTCCGCTCGCGAGCGCGGCACCGAGGTAGCCGGCGTAGGCGTCGCCCGCGGCGGTGGTGTCGACCGCCTCCACGGGGAACGGCGGGACGACGGTGGCGCCTTCGGTGGTGACGACGCACGACCCCTGCCCGGCCAGGGTGATGACCGCGGCGCCCACGCCCTGCTCCAGGAACCAGTGCC
Organism: Microbacterium paraoxydans; assembly: GCF_019056515.1. NCBI lineage: Bacteria > Bacillati > Actinomycetota > Actinomycetes > Micrococcales > Microbacteriaceae > Microbacterium > Microbacterium paraoxydans. The sequence goes on along the minus strand of NZ_CP064873.1, from coordinate 3,057,939 downwards.
CGGCGCGCTCGGCGGAGGCGGCGTCGGTCACCTCGATGCCGCTGATGAGCGACGCCTCGGTCTCGTTCGGGGTGACGATGTCGATGCTGCGCCAGATCTCCGGTGCCAGATCCGCCGCCGGTGCCGGATCGAGGATCACGGTCATCCCGTGCTCGCGACCGCGCGCGGTGATGTGCGCGGTCAGCGCGGACGGGGTTTCGAGCTGGGTGAGCAGGACGGAGGTCGTCGGGGCGAGAGCCGCGAGGGCCTCGTCGATCTGCGCCGTGCTGAGGGCGGCGTTGGCGAGCGGCACCATGACGATGTCGTTCTGCGCGGAGGCGTCGACGCGGATGTGCGCGATGCCGGTGGGGCCCGGCACGGTACGCAGGTGCGCGAGGTCGACGCCGGCCGCGGTGAGCCCGTCCACCACGAGGTCGTGGAACAGGTCGTCGCCGACGCAGCCGACGAAGCTCGTGCGGGCGCCGGAGCGCCCGGCCGCGACGGCCTGGTTCGCGCCCTTGCCGCCGAGCATCAGCGTGAACTCGTCGCCGAGGATGGTCTCGCCGCGGGCGGGGAGCCGCTGGGAGAAGGTCGTGACGTCGGCCGTCACGCTGCCGACGATGACGACGCCGGAGCGGTCGCCGGGGTGTGCGGGTGTCATCTCGCTCCTGATCCTCCTCGACAGCGCGGGGCTCCCGGTCTTTGACAAGGTTCGGGAGCTGTCATTACATTAGCCGAAGCCCCACCTGTAATGACAGGTTGCCCGCGAGGAGACCCCGATGACCGCGATCGCCCCCCGCCTGTACGTCGACAGCGCCGACACCGACCGCGTCTCGCGGCTGCTCTCCGCCGGGGTGGTGCACGGCGTCACGACGAACCCCACGATCCTCGAGCGCGGCGGGCGGACGGCCGCGGAGATCCCCGACCTCTATGCCCGCTGGGTGGACGAGGGAGCACGGGAGGTCTTCTTCCAGACGTGGGGCGGCGACACGGACTCCTTCCTCCGGAACGCGGAGGGCATCCGCGCGCTCGGCGACCGGGTGGCGGTCAAGGTGCCCGCGACCGCAGCGGGTTTCGCGGCGGCCTCGGCCCTCGTCCGCGACGGGGCCACGGTCCTCGTCACGGCGGTCTACTCCGTCGCGCAGGCGCTCGCGTGCGCCTCGATCGGCGCCCAGTACATCGCGCCCTACCTCGGACGCATGCGCGACGCGGGCATGGACGGCGACGCGCTCATCGCCCGGATGCAGGAGATGTGCGCGGGCAGCGGCTCCAACGTCCTCGCCGCCTCCCTGCGCTCCGCCGACGACATCACGGGGCTGCGCGCAGCCGGGGTGCCCTACTTCACCGCCGCGCCCGACGTGCTCGACCAGCTGCTGTTCCACGAGGTGAGCGACAGCTCGGCAGCGGAGTTCGACGCCGCGATGCAGCGCCTCGGGGCCTGACGGCTCAAGCCGACGCGGCCTGCCGCAGCCACCGTTCGACACCCGCGATGTGGGCCGTGGCGAGGGAGGTCGCCAGCGCCGAGTCGCGCTGGGCGATGGCATCGGCGATGGCGCGGTGCTCCGACAGGGTGCGCTCCACGGCGCCGCCCTCCGTGAGACCCCGCCACACGCGCGCCCGGACCGTCTGGCTGCTCAGGTGCTCGATGAGGCTCGCGAGGTAGGCGTTGCCCGCCATGCCCACGATCTCGCGGTGGAAGCGGATGTCGTGGTCGACGAGCTCCTCGATCCCGACGGACGCGTCGACGGCCTCTACCTCCTCCTGCAGGGCCGCGATCGCCTCGTCCGTGCCGAGGGTCGCCGCGAGACCGGTGGCCTGCGATTCGAGCATCCGGCGGACGGCGAACATCTCCAGCATCGAGTCGTCGTCGTGCATGTCCACGACGAAGGCGATCGCCTCCAGCAGCAGGTGCGGCTCCAGGCTCGTGACGTAGGTGCCGTCGCCGCGGCGTACGTCGAGCACGCGGATGACCTCCAGTGCCTTGACCGCCTCGCGCATGGAGTTGCGGGAGAGGCCGAGGCGCTCGGACAGCTCCTTCTCCGGGGGCAGGCGATCGCCGGGGGCCAGTTCGCCCGACACGATCATCGCCTTGATCTTCTCGATCGCCTCGTCCGTGACTGCCATGGCGCTCATCCTCGCACAACATCCGATGTCTGCGGCAGGATGGGGACATGCGCATCCTCGACTCGCACCTGCACCTGTGGGACCCGGAAGCCCTCGGGTACACGTGGCTCGAAGGACCGCTCGCGGGGCGCTTCGGCGCCGACGAGCTCGAGCGTGCGCGGGTGGAGCGGGCCACGGACGAGCGGGCCGTGTTCGTGCAGGCCGAGACCATCGAGGATGACTTCCTCGCGGAGGTGCGGTGGGTGGCCGGGCAGGCGGAGCGGCTCGGGGTGGTCGGCATCGTCGCCGGCGCTCGGCTCGATCGCGGTACCGACACCACGGTGCACCTGGAGAGTCTCACCGCGGAGCCCCTGGTGGTCGGGGTGCGTCACCTCCTGCAGGGGGAGCCGGACGGCGTGATGCTCTCGTCGGCCTTCATCACCGGAGCCCGGGAGGTCGCGGCGCACGGGTGGACCTTCGACGCGTGCGTGCGTGCCGCGCAGCTCCCGGACCTCGCACGACTGTCGGGCGCGATCCCCGAGCTGCGGATCGTGCTCGACCACCTGGGCAAGCCGGAGGTCGGGACGGCTTCTGCTCCGCGCACGCCCTCGGTGGAGTGGGAGCGGGACCTCGCCGAGCTCGCGCGACACCCCGGGGTGTTCTGCAAGGTGTCCGGACTGCCCGCGGAGGCCGGAGGGGACTGGAGCCTCGCGCAGCTCGAACCCTTCCTCGACACCGCGGCCGACGTCTTCGGTCCCGAGCGCCTGATGTGGGGGAGCGACTGGCCCGTGTCGGCGGTCGGCCCCGTCGAGCATGACGGCCCGCACGCTCCCGCCGACGGTGCGCCGGTGTATCAGCCGTCCGCCCGCAGCCGCTGGGCCGACGCCGTGGCGACGTGGGCCTCCTCCCGCGGCATCGATCACGACGCCCTCTTCCACGCCACCGCCACCTCCGTCTACTCCCTCTAACCCCCCGCCCCCTTACGCGGGGGAGTGCGATATGCCACCTCCGGAGCCCCGTCCGGGCCCGTTTCTGATCCCGGCCGGATGGGTGCCGTGCCGCTCACGGTCGTCCCTCCAGGGCGCCTCGGGGCGTGCGGGATGGGAAGCGGCCCGCGGCAGCCGCATCGAGGAGCGATTCTGATCCCGCCGGCGCGGCGAGGCGGCGTGCGGGATGAGAAAGGGGCGTGCGGGACGGGATGGGGGAGCGGAATTGATCCCGGCTGGGGGCGGAACGGCGGGACGGGACGGGGACGGCCCGGGGTCTCGCGGGGTGACACCGGGCCGTCGGGGAGATCGGGTCACTCGGGGCGGAGGCGGAGCTGCGCCATCCCCCCGTCGACCTCGATGAAGGTGCCCGTGGTGGAGCCCGCGGCGGGACTCACGAGGTAGGCCACCGCGGCGGCGACCTCGTCGGGGCTCACCAGGCGTCCGTGGGGCTGTCGTGTCTCCAACGCGGCCCGCTCGGCGGCGGGGTCGGCCGCGGAGTCGAGCAGTCGTCCGACCCAGGGCGTGTCCGCCGTGCCGGGGTTGACCGCATTGACGCGGATGCCCTCGCGCAGGTGGTCGGCGGCCATCGCGCGGGTCAGAGCCGACACGGCGCCCTTCGACGCGGAGTAAAGGGCCCGCTGCGGGAGCCCGGTGGTCGAGGCGATCGAGGCCGTGTTGCACACCGCGGCGGCCGGGGACTTCCGCAGCCAGGGCAGTGCCGCCGACGTCACCCGTGCGATGCCGGTGACGTTGATGGAGAGGACGCGGGCCCACTCGTCGTCGTCGTTCGCGGCGATGTCGCCCTGTGCGCCGATGCCGGCGTTGTTGACGACGATGTCGATGCGGCCGAAGCGCTCGGCGACGGCGGCGACGGCGGCGTCCACGCTCGCGCGGTCGGAGACGTCGGCGGTGAACGCGGCGAAGCGCTCGTCGGCGTGGGTGGTGTCGCGGTCGAGGACCGCGACGGTGACGCCGTCCGCGTGCAGACGGTCGGCGATCGCCGCGCCGATGCCGGAGGCGCCACCGGTGACGATGGCCACGAGTCCTTCCGTGCCGCCGTCGGGTCCCTGAGCCTGTCGAAGGGTCACTTCTCTGCCTCCCATGCGATGAAGTCCTGGCGCTGGCGGCCGAGGCCGTCGATCTCGATCTCGACCACGTCGCCCGCCGCCAGGTAGGGGTACTTGCCGGACAGGGCCACGCCCTGCGGGGTGCCGGTGAGGATCAGATCACCGGGCTCGAGCGTCACGTACTGCGACAGGTGGTGCACGATCTGCTCGACCGTGAAGATCATGTCGCTCGTGTTCGAGTCCTGTCGCGGCTCGCCGTTCACGAAGCTGCGGAGGCCGAGCGCCTGGTGGTCGACCTCGTCCGGCGTGACCAGCCACGGACCTGTGGGGTTGAAGCCGAAGGCGATCTTGCCCTTCGACCACTGCCCGCCGGAGACCGCCATCTGGAAGTCGCGCTCCGACACGTCGTTCGCGGCGACGAAGCCGGCGACGTGCGCCATCGACTCCTCCGGGGAGTCGAGGTAGGCCGTGCGTGTGCCGATGACGATGCCGAGCTCGACCTCCCAGTCGGTCTTCTCGCTCCCGCGCGGGATCGTCACGGTGTCGTTCGGGCCGACGACGGTGTTGGGGGTCTTGAGGAAGATGATGGGGATGGTCGGCGGCTCCGACCCCGACTCCGCGGCGTGGGCGGCGTAGTTCATCCCGATGCAGATCACCGCGCTCGGGCGGGCGATCGGGGCGCCGATGCGCATCGTCGCGGCGTCCGGCAGCTCGGAGAGCTCCCCGGCGTCGCGGGCGGCGGCGACGCGGGCGACGAAGTCTCCCGCAAGGAAGTCGCCGTTGACATCGGATGTCACCGGGCGGAGGTCGAGGTAGCGGTCACCCTCCAGGAGGACGGGGATCTCCGCCCCCGGGGTGCCGAGCCGCGCGAACTTCATGATTCTCCTGATCGTTCGGGAGGCCGCTGCTCAGCGGCCGGTCTCGTTGACAGTATAGACATCGGATGTTTACACTCCAAGAGATCCGCGCGGAAGAATGACCCGCGCATGGAGAGGAACCCCGTGAGCCGTATCGTCGCCCTCGACACCACCGACATCCGCTTCCCCACGTCGCTGAGCCTGGACGGCTCCGACGCGATGAACCCGGACCCCGACTACTCCGCCGCGTACGTCATCGTCCGCACGGACGCCGGCGACGGCATCGAGGGGCACGCCTTCGTCTTCACGATCGGCCGCGGCAACGACGTGCAGGTCGCCGCCATCGACGCGCTCGCCGGGCACCTCGTCGGGCGTGAGATCGAGCCGCTGCTCGACGACATGGGCGGCACGTTCCGCGAGATCATCGGCGACTCGCAGCTCCGCTGGCTGGGCCCGGAGAAGGGCGTCATGCACATGGCCATCGGCGCGGTCGTCAACGCGCTGTGGGACATCAAGGCCAAGCGCGCGGGCCTGCCGCTCTGGCAGCTGCTCGCCCGGATGACCCCGGAGGAGCTCGTCGATCTCGTCGACTTCCGCTACCTCACCAACGCCCTCACCCGCGAGGAGGCGCTGGAGATCCTGCGCGCGGCGGAGCCCGGCCGGGCCGAGCGCGAGCAGCAGCTCCTCGCCACCGGCTACCCCGGCTACACGACCAGCCCCGGCTGGCTCGGCTACTCCGACGAGAAGCTCGAGCGCCTCGCCCGCGAGGCCATGGCCGACGGCTTCACGCAGATCAAGCTCAAGGTCGGTGCCGACCTCGACGACGACATCCGCCGCTTCCGCAAGGCGCGCGAGGTGTGCGGCCCGGACTTCCCCATCGCGATCGACGCGAACCAGCGCTGGGAGGTGTCCGAGGCGATCGAATGGGTGAACGCGCTCGCCGAGTTCGACCCCGCCTGGATCGAGGAGCCCACGAGCCCCGACGACATCCTCGGCCACGCCGAGATCGCCCGCGGCGTCGCGCCCATCCGGGTTGCCACCGGTGAGCACGCGCAGAACCGGATGATCTTCAAGCAGCTCCTGCAGGCCGACGCGATCTCGGTCATGCAGATCGACGCCGTCCGCGTCGCGGGAGTCAACGAGAACATCGCCAACCTGCTGCTCGCGGCGAAGTTTGACGTGCCGGTGTGCCCGCATGCCGGCGGCGTCGGGCTGTGCGAGGCCGTGCAGCACCTGTCGATGTTCGATTTCGTCGCCGTCTCCGGCACCCGCGAGGGCCGCCTGATCGAGTTCGTCGACCACCTGCACGAGCACTTCGTCGTGCCGACCGACATCCAGGGCGGCTCCTACATGGCTCCCACCGCACCGGGCACGGGCATGGAGATGAGGGCCGACAGCATCGCGGAGTACACCTGGACGGGTGCGCATGTCCACGCCTGACCGCCTGACCGTCCCGACCCTCGGCTACGGTGCCGCGAACGTCGGCAACCTCTTCCGTGAGCTGTCCGACGACGACGCGTGGGCGGTGCTGGACGCGGCGTGGGAGAGCGGCATCCGCTTCTACGACACCGCTCCGCACTACGGCCTCGGGCTCTCCGAGCGTCGTCTGGGTGCCTTCCTGCAGACCAAGCCGCGGGACGAGTACGTGCTCTCGACCAAGGTCGGCCGGCTGCTGCGCCCGAACCCCGACCACGCCGGCGGCCTCGACACCGCGAACGACTTCCACGTGCCGGACGACCTCCAGCGCGTGTGGGATTTCTCGGCGGACGGCATCCGGACGAGCCTGGACGAGTCCCGCGAGCGGCTCGGCATCGAGCGCATCGACCTTCTCTATCTGCACGACCCGGAGCGGCACGACCTCGACCTCGCGCTCGCCGAGGCTCTTCCTGCCCTGGAGCAGCTGCGCGCGGACGGCGAGGTGACCGCGATCGGCATCGGGTCGATGGTGTCGGACGCCCTCGCGGCATCCGTGCGCTCCGCCGACCTCGACCTCGTGATGGTGGCCGGTCGGTACACGCTGCTGGAGCAGCCCGCCGCGGTCGACGTGCTGCCCGCGTGCCGCGAGACCGGGACGGGGATCGTCGCGGCGTCGGTGTTCAACTCCGGACTCCTCGCGGCGAACGAGCCGCGGAGGGACGGCCGGTACGAGTACGGACAGCTCCCCGACGAGCTGTGGGACCGCCTCGTGCGCATCGCTGCGGTGTGCGCCGATCACGACGTGCCCCTGCCGGCCGCGGCGATCCGGTTCCCGCTCCAGTCCGACGTGGTGCGCTCCGTGGTGGTCGGCGGCAGTCGCCCGGCGCAGCTCCGGGAGAACGCGGAGTACGCTGCCCGGGAGATCCCGTCGGCCCTGTGGGAGAACCTCGCGGCCGAGGGCCTGATCCCCGCCGTCTGACCTCCATCCACCGAGAGGAGCCGCCGTGCTCGAAGGAATCCACCCGCTGCTGACCGGGGAGCTGCTGCTGCATCTCGACCGGATGGGGCACTCTGACGCCGTGGTCGTCGCCGACGCGCACTTCCCGGCCTGGGGTCTCGGGGCGCGCGTGGTCGATCTTCCCGGCACCACCACGCCCGAGGTCGTCGCGGCCATCCGCAGCGTGCTGCCGCTCGACGACGCGCCGGGCATCGATCTGATGACCTCTGCCGACGGCGAGGTGCTGGACGTGCAGCGCGAACTCATGGCCGCCGCCGGCACGGAACTCGACACCACGCGCTTCGTCGAGCGCTTCGCGTACTACGAGGTGGCGAAGGAGGCGTATCTGATGGTGCGCACGGGAGAGACGCGGAAGTACGGCAACGCGCTCCTCCGAAAGGGCGTGGTCGGCCACCCCTCGGCCTGACCCGGGGTTCAGCGCCCGACGGTCGACTCCCGCACGATGAGCTCGGCGGGGAACGGCGTGGGCGCCGGAGGCGCGGCGGTCGGATCGGCGAGGAGCTGCAGCAGCGCGGCCCCGGCGGCGCGACCGATCTCGTAGCCGGGCTGCCGGACGCTCGTCAGCGGCACCACGCCCTGGTGTGCGGCGGCCACGTCGTCGAACCCGACGAGGGCGATCTCCTCCGGCACCCGGATGCCGTGGCGGAGCAGCTGCGTCAGCACACCGAGGGCCACCCCGTCGTTCGCGGCGAAGACCGCGTCCGGGCGCTCCTCCGCGGGAAGCTCCGCCAGGTGCGCCCCGGCCCGGAGGCCGTCTTCGGTCGTGAGATGCTCGACGTCGAGGACGGAGACGCGGGCGTCGGTCCCCGCCACCGCGTCGCGCAGCCCGGCGAGACGATCGTTCGACTGGCTCACCGTCGGGGCTCCGAGGAACAGGATGCGGCGACGGCCGAGGGAGAGCAGGTGCTCCCCGGCCAGGCGTCCGCCGCCGCGGTCGTCGAAGGTGACCGCGGCGACGGAAGGCGAATCCCGGATGGGGCCGACGACCACCGAGCGGATCCCGCGGGTAGCGAGCTGTTCCAGCCGTGGCACGACATCGCCGCGTGGGTAGATCACGATGCCCTGCACCCGGTGGGCCTCGAACATGTCGATGTTCTGCTCTTCGCGAGCGGCATCGCGGGCGCTGTCGCTGAAGAAGAGCGACCAGCCGCCCTCACGGGCCACGTCGTCGACGCCGCGGGACAGGTCGTTGAAGTAGGGCAGCCAGGCGTCGAGGAGGATGAGGGCGAGGGCCTTGCTCGATCCTGCGCGGAGTTGGCGGGCCGACTCGTTCGGCACGAAGCCGAGCTCGGCGATCGCCGCCCGCACCCGCTCCCGGCTGGCGGCCCCGAGGACGTGCGGGTGGTTGAGGTAGTTCGACACGGTCGATGCCGAGACCCCCGCGAGAGCCGCGACATCCTTCACGCTCGCGGACATGGGCCTCCTTCGGCGATGGACCGCAGGCGCGGCCGGATGAGGCCCAGGCTAGCGGACCAGTTGTAACGTGCCAAGAAAGTTCTTGACACCCCGACGGATGGCGACGTAGCGTGACTCGCACACGGGGCTTGTAACGTGCCAAGTCCGCGCGGCGACGGTGCCGGACACCCGCCGGAGGAGCGCTCATGAACATCGGCTGCCACGGACTCGTCTGGACGGGGACCTTCGACGCGGACGGCATCCGGCTCGCGGTCGAGAAGACTAAGCAGGCGGGCTTCGACCTCATCGAGTTCCCGCTGATGGACCCGTTCTCGTTCGACGTCGCCGCCGCCCGGGCCGCCCTCGCGGAGCACGGACTCGCGGTCAGCGCCTCGCTCGGGCTCTCCAACGAGACCGACATCACGAGCAGTGACCCTGTCGTGGTCGCCGCGGGCGAGGCGCTCCTGCTCCGCGCGATCGACGTGCTCGCCGAGCTCGGCGGTACGCACTTCTGCGGGGTGATCTACAGCGCGATGAAGAAGTACATGGATCCGGTCACGCCCGAGGGTCTCGCATCGAGCCGTCGCACGATCGCCCGGGTGGCCGACCATGCCGCCGAGCGGGGGGTCTCGGTCTCGCTCGAGGTCGTCAACCGCTACGAGACCAACGTGCTGAACACCGCACGGCAGGCGCTGGCGTACCTCGGCGAGGTCGACCGCCCGAACCTCGGGATCCACCTGGACACGTACCACATGAACATCGAGGAGTCGGATATGTTCGCGCCGGTGCTCGATGCGGCTCCCGCCCTGCGGTACGTGCACATCGGCGAGAGCCACCGCGGCTATCTCGGCACCGGGACGGTCGACTTCGACACGTTCTTCAAGGCGCTCGGGCGCATCGGCTACGACGGCCCCATCGTGTTCGAGTCGTTCTCCTCGGCGGTGGTGGCGCCCGACCTCAGCCGCATGCTCGGCATCTGGCGCAACCTCTGGACCGACAACCACGAGCTGGGTGCGCACGCGAACGCCTACATCCGCGACAAGCTCGTCGCGGTGGACTCGATCCGCCTCCACTGACCTCCGGGCGGCGGTTCGAGATCAAGATGTTATTACAGGTCTTCCCTCGCCGCCGATCGTTAGATACATTTAGATACAACTTGCACTGACCCGGGTGCAGGTCGCAGAATTGATCCGATGTTTACGGCGGAACGGTCCGCCGCAATCGCGACAGAACCTTCAAGGAAGCAGGTGAGCGCATGAGTGGACCCATCCTGAGGGTCGAGGGGATCAGCAAGGGATTCCCCGGTGTCCAGGCGCTGAAGGACGTGCATCTCGAGGTGCGCGCCGGCGAGGTGCTCGTGCTCGTGGGTGAGAACGGTGCCGGCAAGTCCACCCTGATGAAGATCCTCTCCGGGATCTACACCAAGGACGAGGGCACGATCACGTTCGAGGGGCAGGAGGTCGAGCTCACCAGCCCGCTGCAGGCGCAGGAGCTGGGGATCACGATCATCCACCAGGAGCTCAACCTGATGCCCGACCTCACGGTCGCGCAGAACATCTACGTCGGCCGCGAACCCACGACGGGTCCGTTCCTGTCGGAGCGGAAGCTCAACCGGCAGACGGCCGAGCTGCTGCAGCGCCTCGACATCCACCTCGACCCCCGCCAGCGCGTGGGCGAGCTGACGGTGGCCGAGCAGCAGATGGTCGAGATCGCCAAGGCGCTGTCCTTCAACGCCAAGGTCCTCATCATGGACGAGCCGACGTCGGCCCTCACCGACAGCGAGGTCGAGACCCTCTTCGTCCTCATCGAGCAGCTCAAGGCCCGCGGTACCGGCATCGTGTACATCTCGCACCGCATGGACGAGCTGCGCCGCCTGGCGGACCGGGTGACCGTGCTCCGCGACGGCACATACATCGGATCACTCGACAAGTCCGAGATCACGATTCCGACGATCATCGAGATGATGGTCGGCCGCGTGATCGACGAGGGCACCCGCCCGCAGGCGCGGGAGCACCTCAACGACCCGATCGTGCTCGACGTGCAGGGGCTCTCCACGCGGAAGCTCCTCAAGGACGTGTCGTTCCAGCTGCACAAGGGCGAGATCCTCGGATTCGCCGGCCTCATGGGCGCCGGCCGCACCGAGACCGCCCGTGCCGTCATCGGCGCGGACCACCGCGACGGCGGCACGATCACGATCGGCGGGCGCACCGTCCGCATCGCGCAGCCCGCGGACGCGGTCAAGCACGGCGTCGGCTACCTCTCCGAGGACCGCAAGCTGCTCGGCCTCATGCTGGAGCAGGACGTCACCTTCAACACCGTGCTCGCGTCGCTCGGCTCCTACGCCAACGGCATCGGGTGGATGGGCGACAGCAAGGCCAAGAACCGCACCAAGGAGTACGTCCAGCAGCTGCGGGTGAAGACCCCCTCGGTCAACCAGGTCGTCAAGCTCCTCTCCGGAGGGAACCAGCAGAAGGTCGTCATCGCCCGGTGGCTGATGCGCGACTGCGACATCCTCATCTTCGACGAGCCGACGCGAGGCATCGACGTCGGCGCGAAGGAGGAGATCTACCGCCTCATGCAGCAGCTCGCCGACGCGGGCAAGTCCATCATCGTCATCTCGTCGGAGCTCCCCGAGATCCTCCGGGTCGCGAACCGCATCGCCGTGTTCGCGAACGGTCGCATCACCGGGACGCTCCGCAACGAGGAAGCCAGCCAGGAGAAGATCATGCAACTCGCAGCCCACGGGGAGGAAGACTGATGAGCACCCCACAGCAGTCCGGATCGTCGACGACGACGATCATCCAGACGGCCGTCAACGAGGACACCGACAAGCGCGACGTCGCCGGGTTCCTCAAGCGGCAGTTCCAGCAGTCGCTCGCGTTCGGCACCCTGATCGTCCTGGTCATCTTCTTCTCGATCGCCAGCCCGAACTTCTTCACCTTCAGCAACATCGCCACGGTGCTGCTGTCGACCGCGGTCATCGGCATCCTCGCCCTCGGCACGACGTTCGTCATCATCACGGGCGGCATCGACCTGTCGATCGGCACCGGCATGGCGCTCTGCGCGGTGATGACGGGTGTCCTCATCACCAACCTCGGCCTGCCGGTGTGGGTGGGCGTGCTCGGCGGCATCGCGACCGGTGTGCTCATGGGGCTGGTGAACGGCGTCAACATCACGTTCCTGCGACTGCCTCCGTTCATCGCGACCCTGGCCATGATGATGATCGCGGGCGGCCTCGCCCTCGTGATCTCGAACGTCGCGCCGATCTACTTCTCGACCTCGGCTCCCGACTTCAAGAAGATCGCGCTCGGCGTGCTCATCCCCGGCATCCCGAACGCGGTGCTCATCACCGCGGCCCTCGCGATCGTCGCCTGGCTCGTGCTGTCGAAGACGCTGCTCGGCCGGTACACCTTCGCGATCGGATCGAACGAGGAGGCCACGCGCCTCTCCGGCGTCAACACCCGCCGCTGGACGATCCTCATCTACATGTTCGCCGGCGCCTTCACCGGCATCGCGGGCATCGTGATCGCCGCCCGCCTCGACTCGGCCCAGCCGCAGATCGGCACCGGCTACGAGCTGCAGGCCATCGCGGCCGTGATCATCGGCGGCACCTCGCTGCTCGGCGGCCGCGGCTCGATCCTCGGCACCGTGATCGGTGCGCTCATCATGAGCGTCCTCGTCAACGGCCTCCGGATCATGTCGATCCAGCCCGAGTGGCAGAACATCGTCGTCGGCGTCGTCGTCCTGCTGGCCGTCTTCCTCGACTCGCTGCGCAACCGCCAGCGGACCTGAGACACGGCGGCGGCGAAACCCGTGCCCGCCGCCGTCCCCGGCTCCGGCCGGACCCCGCGGAACCCTCCGCACAGGCACCACGAATGTCCACCCGCCGGTCCTGGCCGGCACCCACACAGAACAACGGAGTTTCCATGAAATTCGGCAAGAAGACCGCATTCGCGGCACTCGTGGCCGCATCCGCGCTCGTGTTCGCCGGCTGTGCCGGCGGCGGCGACGTGATCGAAGAGGGCTCGGGCGGCGACACCGGCAGCGGCGACGGCGAGATGTACATCGCCATGGTCTCGAAGGGCTTCCAGCACCAGTTCTGGCAGGCCGTCAAGAAGGGCGCGGAGGAGAAGGCCCAGGAGCTGGGCGTCAAGATCACCTTCGAGGGCCCGGCCGCCGAGACGGAGATCGCGCAGCAGCTCGAGATGCTGACCGCTGCGATCGACAAGAACCCGGACGCCATCGCCTACGCCGCCCTCGACCCCGAGGCGTGCGTCGCCCCGCTCGAGCAGGCGAAGTCGAAGGACATCCCCGTCGTCTACTTCGACGCCCCGTGCAACGGCGACGTCGGACTCAGCCTCTCCGCGACGGACAGCAAGGTCGCCGGCGCGCTGGCGGCCGAGCACATGGCCGAGCTGATCGGCGGCGAGGGCGAGGTCGCCATCGTCGGCCACTCGCAGATCAACTCGACCGGTGTCGAGCGTCGCGACGGCTTCGTCGAGAAGATCGAGGCGGACTACCCCGACATCGAGATCGTCGACATCCAGTACGGTGACGGCGACCACCTGAAGTCGGCCGACATCGCCAAGACGCTCATCGCGGCCCACCCCGACCTCAAGGGCATCTACGGGACTAACGAGGGCTCGGCCATCGGCGTCGTGAACGCCGTGAACGAGCTCGGCCTCGAGAAGGGCAAGATCACCATCGTCGGCTTCGACTCCGGTGCGGCCCAGATCAATGCCATCAAGGACGGCACCATGGCCGGCGCCATCACGCAGGACCCGATCGGCATCGGCGCCCAGGTCGTGCAGGCGGCCTACGACGCGGCCAACGGCGACGACGTCGAGGAGTTCTACGACACCGGTTCCTACTGGTACGACAAGAACAACATCGAGGACGACAAGATCGCCGCGGTCCTCTACGAGTGACCCGCACGACGGAGCCCCTCGCCTTCGGGCGGGGGGCTTCGTCGTGTCCGGGGGAACTTCGGTCCCGGGACCGTGGGTCCGTGGTCCGTGATCCGTTGGTCCGTGGTCCGTTGGTCCGTGGGTCCGTGGTCCGGCTGCACGATCCCGGGGCGACTGCACGACCGGATCCCCGGTTTCCTCGTGCACCCGTATCGGGATCGTGCAGACGAACCGGGTCCGGAGTCGGGTGGGTCTGGGGTCCAGGTCTGCGCCCGGGATGGGTCTGGGGTCTGGGTTTGGGTCTGGGACGGGGCACGACGAGGGACGAATGCACGACGCGGGGACCGATGCGTGGCCGGATGGGCGGTTCGGTCGTGCAGTCGTGACAGGGGTGTGCAGGTGAAACCGGAGGGCCGAGTGGAGTCTTTCGGGCCGGGGACGGTCAGCCCGAGGGGACCGTCCCCGGGGGACGGGGCACGACGCGAGGGACGGATGCACGACGGGGGGACGAGGGCACGACGGGGAGGCCGGAACGGGCGTGCGGGCGTCGCGAGGTCGTGCAGGTGAAACGGGGAGACGGAGGGGAGGAGGGGGTCAGAGGGGGCGGAGGAACGTGAGGATCGAGGTGGGCTCGACGATGAGCTCCTGCAGGGCGGCGTTGAAGGGGACACCGGCGGGTGCGTGCAGGTGGGCCTGGAAGGCGTCCTCGTCGCGGTAGACCTCGTAGACGAAGAAGCGGTCGGGGTCGTCGACGAGGCGGTGGGCGTCGAAGACGATGTTGCCCTCCTCGGCGCGGACGACCTCGGCGAAGTCCCGCAGCAGCGCGGCGACCCGGTCGGCGGCTCCGGGCTGCGCGGTGAAGACGGCGTGGAGGACGGTGGGTTCGGGCATGACGATTCCTCGGGTTCGGGTGGTCAGGAGTGGAGGGCCAGGAAGCGCGCGGGGGTCGTCACGAGCATCCGGTGCACGGCGTCGTCACCCACGGCCTCGCGGAGCCGGGGAAGGTAGCGGTCGCCGAGGTAGGCGAGACCGGGCATGCCGCCGTACGCGATGTACCGGGTGCGCCGGGCGACGTCGCCCCCGAGCAGGATCCGGTCACCGGCACCCCGCTCCACCACGGCGACCGTGAGGGCCAGCAGCTCGGCGTCGGAGCGGGTGCGCGGGCGTGCGAAGCCGTCGTACCCGAGGTGGGCGCCGCGCTCGGCCAACGCGACGTGCAGACCGGGATCGGGGTCGCGGTCGGCGTGGGCCAGCACGACGCGATCCGCCGGCACCCCCTCGGCCGCCAGCAGGTCGAGGACCTCGTGGGCCGCGGTGCCGAACTCCAGATGCACCATGACGGGGGCTCCGGTCTCCCGGTGCGCCTGAGCCACGGCGACGAGGGTCGTGCGCTCGAACGGACTGAGGCGCCAGTAGTCGGCCCCGCCCTTGAGCATGCCGGCGCGGACGGGCTGCCCGTCGGGGCCCGCCGCGAGAGGCACGTCGGGCGTCTCGAACACCGCGGTGTCGTCCGCCGGCATCCCCCGCGTGAGGTCGGACACGAACAGGGCGGCGAGGCCGTCCGCGCCCCACACCTGCATCGGATGATCGGGGCCGTAGTGGGCCTCGCGGTGCCGGCCCGTCGTGGCGACCACGTGCAGTCCGGTCGCGGCGCTGATGCGGGCGACGGCGGCCGGGTCGCGACCGAGGCCGAACGGGGTGGCGTCGACCATGGCCTCGAAGCCGCTCGCCCGCAGCAGACCGGCCTCCTCGCCGGACGCGGCCTCGTCGTCGAGCTCGTCCCCGACCAGCAGCGGCGACACCTGGAAGAGGTGCTCGTGGTAGTCCACGCGCCCGAGCCGCGACGGGTCGAGGTCGCCGAGGACGGTCCGCACGGCGGGCATCAGCGCACCGACTCCGCGGCCTCCGCGAGGCGCTCGACGGTCTCCGGCGTGAGGTCGAGGTCGAACACGTCCGCCACGACCTGCGACCAGCCGTGGATGAAGTACCGCCAGCCGTCGACCACGTGCAGGCCGCGGTCGTCCTCCTGTGCCTCGGCCTGGTGCAGGAACTCCAGGGAGCCACGGTAGTTGAACTCCCACGCGTACGCGCCCTCGGGGAACACGACGGCGTCGGTCAGCGGGGAGCCCGGGCGGTCCTTGCCGAGCCCGGTGGCGTTCGCGATGACCGATCCCGCGGGCGCGGCGGCGACCAGGGCATCAGCCTCCTCCGGCGTCTCGGTGACGACGTAGCGGAGCAGTCCCTCGGGGGTGCCGTGCTGGCGGTGCACCTCGCGGAGGTGGTCGAGCTTGTCCTGCGTGCGCGCGGTGACGGTGATGAGGGCCGGGGCATCCTCCCGCTCGGCGAGGGCCCAGCTCAGCGCGGTGCCCGATCCGCCCGCACCCAGGATGACGACCTCGGCCCCGGTGCGCGCGAAGTGGTCGGCGGGGAGGAAGTCGCGCAGCGCCAGGTCGACCGTGATCGGGTCCTTCGCGCGGCCGGACAGCGTGGACCCGCGCTTGGCGATGCTGGAGATCTCGGCGCAGGACACGGCGAACGGATCGAGCTCGTCGAACAGGTCGGACGCCGCCGCGTACACGTTCATCTTGTGCGTGGTGACCAGCGCGCCGCGGTGGTGCGGGTCGTCGCGGATCTGCTCGACCATGGCGCGGTACTGCGCGGGGTCGGCATCCATCGGCAGGTCGTGGCCGACGAGGGTCCGGGTGGGGAGGCCGAGGATGTCGGCCCACAGCGGGAACACCTTCATGATCGACGACGAGGCGGTGGTGACGCCGACGAAGCCCATGTAGTCGGCGGTGGCGGGGGCTGACGGTGCGGCGGACGTCGCGGCGGTGGTCATCGGTTCTCCTCGGGAGCGGACGCGGGCAGGGGCACGGGGTGGGCGGGGTCGGCGCCGCGGAGGACGGCGAGCACATCCGCGAGCGACAGCTCTCCCATGTTGTCGACGGCCTGGGTGGTCTGGGCACCGAGGTGCGGGGTGACGATGACGCGGTCGGCGAGAGCAGGGTCGAGCAGGGGACTGTCGTGCGCGGCGGTGTCGCCGTCGAGAGTGTCGGCGGCGTACCCGGCGAGGGTGCCGTCACGCAGCGCGTCCGCCACGGCCTGCTCATCCACGAGGTCGCCGCGGGCCGTGTTGACGAGTACGGTGCCGGGTCGCATCACGGCGAGGCGCTCGGCGTCGACGAGGCGCTGACCGCCGGGGGCGTGCAGGGTGATCACGTCGGCGGTGCGGAACAGGTCGTCGAGGCCGAGGGGGTCGGCGCCGTGGTCCCGCACGAGGTCGGCGGGGAGGAACGGGTCGGAGGCGAGCAGCCGCGGGCCGAACCCGCTCAGTCGCCGCGCGACCCCTTGGCCGATCCGCCCGAAGCCGACGATGCCGACGGTCGCGGCGCCGAGCTCCCGTCCGCGGCGCACGCTCCAGTCGCCGGTCCGCACGCGGCGGTCGCCGTCCGGGATGGTGCGCAGGGCGGCGAGCATGAGGCCGACCGCGTGGTCGGCGACCGCATCCGCGTTCGCCCCAGGGGTGTTCGTGACCGGGATGCCGCGGTCGCGCGCCGCCGCGAGGTCCACCGCCTCGGTGCCGACCCCGTAGCGCGCCACGACCTTGAGCTTCGGGCCGGCAGCGAGGTGCGCGTCGGTGACCGGTCCGGTGCCGGCGATCCAGGCGTCGGCACCGTGCAGCAGCACGCGCAGCTCGTCGAGGTCGTGATGGGCCGGCCCGCGGAGGATGCGGTGTCCGGCCTGCGCGGCGCGCCCGACCAGGTCGAGGTCGCCGTCCGAGAAGGAGCGGCTCGTGACGAGGATGACGCCCATCAGCGCGGCCTTCCCGCGAACCACGGTGCGAGGGCCGTGTACGCGTCGGTGAAGCGGGCGTGGCGCTCGGCGTAGACCGCATGCCGGGACGGGTCGGGCGTGAACTCGGCGGTGACCTCGCTGAGCGCCCGGGCGGCGGAGAAGTCGGTGAGGCCGAGGCCGACGGCTCCCGTGACCGCGGCACCGAGGCTGTTCGCCTCCTCCACGATCGTGCGGCGCCGCACCGGCACGCCCCACACGTCGGCGAGGACGGCGAGGTAGACGTCGCTCTGCGCCCCGCCGCCGACGGCGTCGATGCGGTCGATCGTCGCGCCGGCCTCGCGGAACGCCTGGATGCAGGTGAGGAGGTTGAACGCCGTCCCCTCGAGGACCGCGCGCACGAGGTGGGCGCGCCCGTGGTGGCGGGCGAGACCGACGAAGGCCCCGCGCGCATCCGGGTCCCACAGCGGGGAGCGCTCGCCGAGCAGGTACGGGAGGAAGTAGAGGTCGTCGGTGTCGATGTCACTCGCGGCTTCGGCGACGAGGCGCCCCGTCTCGGGGTGTGCGGGGTCGACGGAGAGGGCTTCGGCGATCCACTGCACCGAGGCGCCGCCGGCCTGCATGGTCGCGGTCGGCACGAACGACGCGGGCACGACGTTGTCGAACGTGAAGGTGCGCATCGCGGGGTCGTGCAGCGGGGCGTCGGCCGCGAAGGAGATCCACGAGGAGGTGCCGAGGCACACGTAGGCGCCGTCCTCCGGGGCCACGACGCCGGAGCCGACCGCGGCGAGCGGTCCGTCGCCCCCGCCCATCACGACCTGGACGCCGATGTGCAGCCCGAGCGCCTCGGCCGCGGCGGGCGTGAGCGGGCCCGCGATCTGCGTCGACTCCAGGATCTCGGGGAACAGGGCGGGGTCGAGCCGCGCGGCCGCGAGGATCTCCGGCGACCACGTGCCCGCGACCTGGTCGTACGCATTGGTGCCCGAGGCGTCCGACCGGTCCGTGGCGAGCCGCCCGGTCAGCCGCAGCACGATGAAGTCCTTGGCGACGCACACCCGGCGCACGCGCTGCCACACCTCGGGCTCGTTGTCGCGCACCCACATGATCTTCTCGAGGGAGTAGGTGGGGTTCAGGCGGTGGCCGAGGATCCCGTAGGCGCGCTCGGCACCGACCGCCGCCTCGAGCTCGCGCTGCTGGGCGCCGGCGCGGGTGTCGGCCCAGATGATCGCGGCTCGTGCGGGCTCGCCATCGGCGTCGAGCAGCACGGCGCCCATCATCTGTCCGCTGACCACGAGGCCCGCGACCTCGGCGGCGGCGGTGCCGGTGCGCGAGAGGAGGTCGCGGGTCGCCGTGACGACCGCGTGCCACCAGTCGGCCGGGTCCTGCTCAGCGACGCCGCCGGCCGCGAAGTGGGCCGGGTACGGCACGGTGACCGCGGCGATCAGACGGCCGTCGTCGTGGTGCAGGGACGCCTTGTTCCCGGTGGTGCCGAGGTCGTGGGCGATGATCATGGCCGGAGCCTATTCCGCGTAGGGGCGCAGGTCGACGCCGGACTCCGCGCGGAACGCCCGCGAGCCCATGCCGTGCTCCAGCACCCAGCCGTAGTCGTGGCCGGCGCCTCCCGGGTACACGGCGAGGAAGGAGTAGGGCTCGTCCCCGGTGTTCACGGAGCGGTGCGCCCAGCCCGGCGGGATGTAGCCGATGGTGCCGGGGAGCATGTCGAGCCACTCGGTGCGCTCGCCGTCGAACATGAGCAGTCCGCCGCGGCCGTGCAGCGCGAGGTAGATCTCGCCCTGGTGGTCGGGGTGCTGGTGGCCCTTCGTCATCCAGAGCTCGCCGCCCGTGTCCCCGGGCATGATCGTGGTGATCGACTGCGGCAGCTCCCGCTCGATCTCGGGGACCGGCGAGCTGACGACCGTGTAGACGATCGGGTCCTCGCCCGCGGCGGCGGCCGCCCAGGCGTCGTGGTCGCGGAACAGGCCCTCGAGGTCGGACATCCGCCGGGTCAGGGTGGGGCCTTCAGGGGAGAGGGTGAGCTTCTCGGCGTCGAAGGCGATCGCCATCGGGGAGATCGGCGGGGTCTGGTACTCGGGCATCCATGCTCCTCGAAACGGGTGCTGCGTCGTCGCGCAACCTGTAATGACAAGCTCACTGTACCTGTTATGACAGGTTGCGTCCAGTGCTCTCCTGCGCGGAGGAGGACGCGCGCCCGACGGCCGTCAGCCGGCGAGTACGCGCTCGAGGTGCTCGCGCCCGCCGCGGATGGCGGCCGCCGTCACCTCCGCCGACCCCGGGTACTCGGCGTGACCGGCGGGGAGGACGGCCAGGTCGAGGTCGCGGGCCCCGGCGGCGACCGCGAACTGCCCTTGCGGCGGCACGTACTGGTCCCACAGGGCCGCCTCCACCCGGACCGGCACCTCCGTGAACCCGATCGCGGTGGAGGAGTCGAACCAGCGCAGCACCTCGCGGGCCTCGGGGTGCCGCAGGACGTGCTGACGCACGGTCTCCCCGCTCCCCAGGCATGGCACCGCCAGCCGTTCGTCGTACTGGCCGAAGCTCGGCACGATGAGGGTGGCCCCCACGAACCGGTCGTCCCACGGCAGGGCGAGCGCGCCGATGCCGCCGCCGAAGCTCTCCCCGACGTAGTAGAGAGGAAGCGCGCCGACGACCGAGACGAGGACGTCGGCCGCCAGCCACAGGTCACGGGCGCAGAGGCCGAGCACGTAGCGCTCCGGATCGTCGATGCCCGCGAGCACGTGCTCCGGGGTCGGCTCGGGCGCTCCGATCCCCGCGTTCAGCACGCCGAGCCCGCGGGCCACGGGATAGATCGCCGCGACGTCGTCCGGCACCCGGGCGAGATCGACGGCGTCGCGACCCCCGTAGCCGTGGCCGTGCACGACGCCCGCGCGGGGAGGGCCGTCGAGGGGCTCGACCACCCAGGCCCGCAGCCGCACACCGTCGACGCCGGCATGCTCGACGACGGACACCCGACGGCCCTGCTCCTCGGAGGTGGAGAGGACCACGGGGGCGGCGTCCACCGCGGCGGCCTCCCGCCGCCAGCGTCGCCAGCGGTCGGCGAACCCGTGCGGCGCGGGCACGGGGCGCACGGCACGGAGGTCGGCTTCGGTGCGGCCGTAGCTGCCGTCGAACGTGGCATCGGGGAACCAGGTGGCGTAGGGCTCGGGGAAGGTCATGCGGGCTGAGGGATCCTGTTCCGGGAGTGGGGCGGGCGGGGGTGCGTGGCAGACTGGAGGCTCCATCGGAAGGAGACCGCGTGCTGGTCACGGAACGACGCGAGCGCATCCTCGCCCTGACCCGCGATCGCGGTACCGCCTCCATCGGCGAGCTCGCGGCCACGCTGCAGGTCAGCGAGATGACCGTGCGGCGCGACATCGATCAGCTGGCCGAGGAGGGCGCGGTCGAGCGCATCCGTGGCGGCGTCCGGGCGCGGGGCCTCCAGCGTCTGGTTCCGGCTCCGGCAGCCTCGGCCGAAAGGCGCGCGATCGTCGCGGCGGCCGCGGATCTCGTGGAGCCCGGAATGGCGGTCGGCATCTCCGGCGGACCCACGGCCCTGGCGCTCGCGCGGGAGCTCGTGCGCGTCCCCGAGCTCACGATCGTCACGAACGCCCTGCCGGTCTCCGACCTGTTCTCGCCACCGGATCGCGCCGACGCTCCGTACACGCAGACGGTCGTGCTCACCGGGGGCGTGCGCACGCCCTCGCAGGCCCTCGTCGGGCCGGTCGCGGTCCGCGCCCTGGAGCACCTGCACTGCGATCTCGTGTTCCTCGACGCCCACGGCCTCGACGAGCAGGCCGGCATCACGACCATGAACCTGCTGGAGGCCGAGACCAACCGGGCGCTCATGGCTGCGGGCCGGGAGGTCGTCGTCCTCGCCGAGCACACCCGCTGGGGTGTGGTCGGACTCACGACCGTCGCCGACCTCAGCGACATCGACCGCCTCGTCACCGACGACGGCCTCGACGACGGCGCACGGGAGCTGCTCGCGGCCCACGTCGGCACCCTGCACGTCGCGCCGCGCGACGGCGGCGACGAGCGTGCGCTCGCGACGGCCCTCGCGGACTGAGTCCGCCGCCGTCATCGGGCCGTGCTCGCCCGCGGGATCAGCCGGGCGCCGACCGTCACGTGCCGCACCGGGAGATCGGCTCCCGGCGGCGCGGCGATCTGCCGTTCGAGCTCCGTGAACGCCGCGTCCACCAGGCGGGCGTGGTCGGGGGCGATGGTGCTGAGGGCGGGCACGGCGAAGCGTGCGGCCCGGATGTCGTCGATGCCGACGACGGCGACGTCTCCCGGCACGCTCCGCCCCTGGGCCTGGAGAGCGGCCAGCGCACCGAGGGCGACCGAGTCGTTCGAGCAGACGATGCCGTCGAGATCGGGGATCGCGGCGGCCATGGCGCCCGCCACGCGCTCGCCCTCCTCGGCCGTGAAGGCGTCGACCTGCGCGGTGAGGGCGGGGTCGGCGGGGATCCCGGCGGCCGCCAGGGCCTCCAGGTACCCGGCGTGCCGACGGTCGGCGGCGTCCGAGGGGCGGGCGTCGCGGCGTCCGACGAAGCCGATGCGGCGGCAGCCGACCGCGAGCAGGTGCTCGGTGGCGGTGTAGGCGGCGGCGCGGTTGTCGATCGTGACGTGCGTGAACGGGCTCACCTGGATGTGCTCGCCCAGCAGCACGAGCGGCCCGGGGGAGGTGCGGCGCGTGAGGTCGGCGACCGTGAGCGAGCGCGGGATGTGGATGAGCCCGTCGATGGGCGGCAGGCCGACGCCGTTGGCGACATCGATCTCGCGGCTGTGGTCGCCCTCGGTCTGCACGATGAGCACCGCCAGGCCCCGGTCGTCGGCGCCGCGGACGATGCGCGAGCCGAGCTCCGCGAAGTACGGCTCCTCCAGATGCGGCACCGCGAGCGCGATGAGTCCCGTGCGGGTGGCCCGCGCGACAGGGAGCACGCGGCCGCCGGGCGAGGTGGTCACCTGCGGCCTCCTGGAGGGACGACGGTCTCCGCCGGGACGACGGATGCCCTTCACGTTAGCGCTCTCCGTCACGATTGCACTCGGAACGCGATCACGCGTGCCTCCGCGACGCCGTTCGTCCGCTCCACCACGAGGCGGGCGGCCGTGAGGGCGCCGAGGTCGTCCGGCAGGGGATGCACCCGCAGACGATGGCGGTTGTCGCGCTCCTCCGCCACGGTGCGCCACTCCTCGGAACCCGCCTGCTGCACCTCGACCCGGTAGTCGCGCACGAGCTGGGGCAGCACCTCGTCGGGGCTGCGGTGGTGGTGCAAGGTGTTGAGCTCGAGGTCCACGTCGTCGTCGAACACGAGGCGGATCTCGGAGGCCGTGACGGGCTGCTCCCAGTCCAGGCGCAGCCACTGCGGGCCCTCGGCCTCCGGGGCGGACGCCCACAGGTGCGGACCGCCGAACGGGCGGTTGTACCCGGAGACGGCGCGCTCCGGCGCGACCGCCTCGGAGTGCGGGCTCGTGCGGAACGCCGGCACCCGCCCGCGCAGCGGCTTGGTCGGCCACTGCACGAGGAGACCGTCGCGGTCGACCTGCACGTTCCGGTCGTCGTTGTCGACCCGGTGCACGAGGGTGAGCACCCCGGGCGGGAGCTCGTCGGCGAGCTGCACCTGCACCTGCGGGTTCGCGCGGAGCACGATGATCGCGTTCTGCGGGTCCTCCGGGGCGAAAGGCGTCTCCGCCCGCACCCAGGACGGCCCACCGGCGGGGACGTCGATCACGGTGCGGTGCTCGAGAACCGCGGGCACGATGTTCTGCGGGCGGCCCGTGGACCAGACCTCCACCGTGACCTGCGTGTCGGCCTCGGCGCCGAGCAGCAGCTCGGTCGTGTCGAGGCGCGGGTGCACGGGGACGACGATGCCGAGGTCGTCCGTCAGGGTGTGCGGGGCCGCCGCGGCCGCGGCGGTCTCCGGGGTGCCGATCGTGCGCAGGGTGCTGGACGCGGTGACGGCGGCGGTGCGGGCGAGGTCGGAGGGATCCTCGTTCGCGACTCCGATGAGGGAGGCGTCGGCGCGGAGCAGCGTCTGCCGGAGTTCCGCACGATGGTGCTCGTACAGCTCGCGGGGCGTGGCGTCGTGCGCGTAGCAGAGGGCGGCGGCGGTGCCCGCGGCCTCGCCCATCGCGGCGCACGTGGCCATCACTCTGGCGGCACCGAAGGCGATGTGCGTGGCCGAGATGTCGCGGCCCGCCATGAGCAGGTTGTCGACGTTGACGGAGTAGAGCGTGCGGAACGGGATCTCGAAGACGCCGTCCGAGAAGCGCTGCACCGCGCCCGCCCCCGTCGCGTACATCCCCTCGGCGGGATGGAGGTCGATGGACCAGCCACCGAACGCGACGCCGTCGTCGAACGACGTCTGCTCCAGGATGTCCTGCTGGCGCAGCGTGTAGTCGCCGATGAAGCGACGGTACTCACGCTTGCCGGGGATGTTGCCGATCCACTCCAGGGTCAGGTTGTCGGCGTCGAACTCGCCGGAGTTCTTGATGTGGTCCCAGATGCCGAGGATCACCGACCGCAGCTCGTCGCGGATCGCCTCGTTGTCGTCGACGATGTCGAGCGTGCCGCCCCACTCGATCCACCAGTAGTGCGCGCCGCTGTCGCCGCTGCGGATGATGCGCGACGAGGGGATCGGGGTGGTCGAGATGTCCTTCGCGCTCTCCGGCGCGACGTACTTCACCGGGTGCCCGAGATCCTTCGTATAGAAGAGGAGCGTCGAGCCGAGGAACTCGCGCACGGGCTGCTCGGGCGCCCAGTCCTCGCCGAACTCGCTGCGGCTCTCCTTGCCCAGTCGGTGGCGGGCGCCGACGAGCCGTCCGACCAGGCCGTCTCCGGTGCAGTCGAGGAAGAGCGGCCCGCGGAAGACGGTGCGGATCTCCGAGCCCATCGTCCAGCCGGTGACCGACCGGACCCGACGGGCGTCGTCGGGTCCGGTGGCCTCGGCCTCGAGCACCTCCGTGTTGAGGAACAGCGTGAGGTTGGGCTCGCGGCGCACGATGTCGAGCACCACGTCATCCCAGTACACGGGGTTGCCCTCGGGGTTGCGGAACTGGTTCTCCCGGTACATCTCGCCGATGATCCCGGTCTCCCGCGCCCACCGCTGGTTGCCGTGGGCGGTCGCTCCGCACACCCAGACCCTCACCTCCGAGGAGGAGTTGCCGCCGAGCACCGGCCGGTTGTTGATCAGCACGGTACGTCGGCCGAGGCGGGCGGCCGCGACGGCGGCGCTCACTCCGGCGAGGCCGCCGCCGACGACGATGATGTCGGCTTCGACGGTCTGGGTGCGCATGGGGATGGGTTCCTTTCGGGAGGGGGATGATGCCGCTCAGCGCGCGGCGATCGCTTCGATCTCGTAGACGCGGGCGACGTCGGTGGCGGAGTCGGACGGGTCGGTGATGACCAGGCGCACGGCATCGGCCGTCCGCCCCTGGGCGTCGACCACGACCGTCGTCTGGGTGTTGCCGGTGACGGTGCCGACCGTGACCCAGCCGCTCGCGGTGCGCAGCTCGACGGTGAAGTCGCGCAGCACGGAGGTCTGCGGCGGGCCGACCGTGTATCCGCTGCGGACCCGGACGACGTCGAGCGGCGCGGCCTCGTCCCACTCGACCGTGATGGTCGGCTGGGTGTCGGAGGCCGCCGAGATCCACCGGCTCGCATCCGTGCAGCCGCCGTCGATCGCCTTCTCCGGGCCGGTGTCGGCGCGGAGCTGGGACGAGGCGGTCGCAGTGCTGCCGAGCGCCAGGTTCTCGCCGCCGGCGTCGCCCCGGAGGGAGGCGACGATGGCGGGGAGGGTGGTCGCCCCCGGCTGCCCGTCGCGCGGGATCTCGGCGTGCCGCAGCGTGCCGCCGCTGGGAACGGCGGGGGCGCTGAGGTAGACGATGTCGGTGCCGTCCGTGCGGGTCGCCGCGCGGAGGCGCTGCTGGCCCACGACCGGATCGCCCACGGCGTCGGCGGTCCATCCGGAGGCCCCGGCGGTCAGCAGCACCGTCTGACTGCGGGTGATGCCGCAGTCCTGCACCGACACCACGGCGTAGACGCGGGTCTCGCCGCCGGCGGTGGTGGTGTCGAGCGCCGCGATGGTCTGCACGCCGCCACCGAGGGCGTCCGTGTCCACGAGGGTCTCGCTCGTCCAGGCGGAGCCGGTCCAGGTCGTCCACCGCACGTCGAAGGCGTTCTCGGTCTCGTCCGCGTACCGGTAGGTCACGCCCACGAGCTCACCGTCGGCGAGGGCCATCTTCGCGGTCTGCACCGCGGGCACGGCGTCGCCGATGGTCTCGCCGGGCTCGTAGCCGCGCCACACGACGGCGCCGGGGGTGTCCGGGCGGATCGGGGTCGGCAGCGCCTGCCCGGCGACGTCGCGGAAGCCGCCTGCGGCAGGGTCGTACACCGCGTAGGAGCCGAGGTGGCGATAGGGATCAGCGGGCCACGGGCCCCACTCCCACAGCACGTGCACCTTGCCGCTGGCATCGACCTCGAGGTCGTCCGGGTAGAAGGAGTGGTTCACGGCGGCGGCGATCGTCGTCTCGCGGCTCCACGTCCCGGCCACGGGGTCGTAGTGGTACAGCACCCCGTCGCGGCGAGCCTGCGGGTCGGCGCCGATGCGCACCATGAGCCAGATGTCGCCGTCGGCTCCCTGCGCCGTGACCGGGTAGGAGACCGCGGCCCCGGCGTCGGGCATCTCGGCGCTCACGTCGACGAGCGAGGTCGCGTCGTAGGGCGCGGTGGAGCGGAAGTACTTCCACGGCTCGTGATGCATCGAGACGAACGCGTGGATGTATCCGTCGCCGTCGATCGCGATCGACGGCTGGTTGTGGCCGTTGTCGTCGAGGTACTCCGCGCAGGCCCCGGTCGCCAGCCGCAGGCAGCCCGAGGTCCACGTGCCGTCGGCGGCGCGGACGGCGAGGTTCACCTGGTGCTTCGCGGCCACCGAGCCGGGCACGTTGTACGCGAAGTACGTCTCGTCGCCGTCGACGACGAGCGGGTTCCACCAGCCGGACTGGTTGGAGCTGTCGACCGTGACGGGCACGGTCTCGACGTCGGGGGTCGCGGCAGCGGCCGGAGCGGGCACGGCGAGGACGAGTGCGGCGAGGGCGGCGGCAGCGGTGGCGCCGACCTTCGAGCGGAGGGTCATGGCGATGCTCCTCAGCCCAGCAGCTTCTGCGCCTGGTCGCCGGCCTGCGCCATCGCGTCCTTGGCGCTCTGCTGACCGACGAGGACGGCCTGCACGCGGTCGGCGATCACCGTCTCGATCTGGGCGTACTGCGGGTACTGCCAGAACGGGTTGGTGGTGGCGGTCGCCGTGATCTTCTCGGCGAAGCGCGAGCCGAACGCGTCGGACGCCACCTCCTTCGAGGCCTGCGCCTCCTCGGTCACGGGCGGCAGGCCGCGCAGCTCGTAGTCGCCGAGCACAGCCTTCAGGTCGCTCGTGGCCCACTGGCCGAAGTCCGCGGCCGTGCGGGTGCTGTCGCCGGAGCCGCCGCCGACGATGGCGATGGCGCCGCCCCAGACGAGAGCGCGCGGGGTGTCGCCCTTCTTCAGCACCGGGCGGGACTCGGGCACGAGCTTGGAGGCGAGGTCGGGATCCGGCGAGTCCTGCGTGACGGACGCGCGGCCCACGGGGGCGTCGTCGTAGATGGCGGCGCGGCCCTGGGAGAAAAGGGAGCGGGCATCGAAGCGGTCGACGTCGGCGGCGATGAGCCCCTGGTCGTACAGCGACTTGTACCAGGTGACCGCCTCGATGCTGGCGTCGTCGCCGATCGTGACCTTCCCGTCCTTGACGAGGTCGCTGCCGAACGTCTGCATCCAGATGAGAACGTCCTTGAGCTGGGCGGCCTTGGTCGAGGCGGCGTAGGGGATGAGGCCGCCGCCGAGGGCCTTGAGCTTCTTCAGCGCCGCCTCGAAGTCGTCGACGGTCGTCGGGAACGTGGAGATCCCCGCCTTCGTCAGCAGCTCGGAGTTCGTGATGAGGCCGATCGCGCCGATGGTCCACGGGAAGGCGTACTGCTTCCCGTCGAGCTGCGTGGCCTCCAGGCTCGAGGCCGTGTAGCCGCGCCCCTTCGTGAGCGCCGAGACGTCCTCCAGCTTGCCGAGCGCGGCCAGCGAGGCGAGCCAGGCGACGTCGACGTGCGCGGCGCCGGTGAACTGCCCGCCGCGTACCTGCAGCATGAGCTGCTTGAAGTACTCGTTGTAGGGGAAGGAGACCTCGGTGATGCCGACGTCGTTGGTCTTCTTGTAGCCGTCGAGCAGCGCGCGGGTGGCCGGGGCGGCGGCCTCCTCGGTGAGGGACCAGCTGGAGAAGGAGAAGTCGGTGGCGGTGAAGTCGCCCGCGCCGAGCCCGGCGCCGGGGGAGGAGGACGGACTGCCGCTGCCGCCGCCGCTCGGCATGCAACCGGCGAGGAGGAGGCCGGCGGCGCCGAGCCCGGCGAACTGCAGCAGCTGGCGACGGGAGACGGTGGTGTTCTCGGACATGAGGGTGCTCTCTCTTCTTCGAGGGACTGCGGATGAGGGGGTGGTGCGGGTCAGCCCTTGACCGCGCCGGCGGTGAGTCCGCCGACGAGGAAGCGCTGCAGGGCGATGAACGCGATGGCCACGGGGAGCGAGACCACGAGCGAAGCCGCCATGAGCTCCGGCCAGGCGGTGGACGCCTCGCCGATGAACGTGTTGACGAGGCCGGGCGGCAGGGTCTGCTTGTCGGGACCGGCGAGGGTGAGGGCGAAGATGAAGTCGTTCCAGCCCCGGACGAACGCGAACAGTCCCGCGGCGATGAGGCCGGGCGCGGCCAGCGGCAGCACGATCGAGTGGATGATCCGCAGGCGGGAGGCGCCGTCGACGCGGGCGGCCTCGATGAGCTCGTCCGGGATCGTGTCGAAGAAGCCCTTCAGCATCCACACGCACAGCGGCAGCGTGAACGTCGTGAACGACAGCACGAGCGCCGTGTAGGTGTTGAGCAGGCCGTAGGCCGAGAACACCGCGTACAGGGTGATGAGCAGCAGCGCCTGCGGGAACATCTGCGACGCCAGCACGAAGTACATGAGGCTGCGGCGGCCGCGGTAGCGGAACTTCGAGAACGCGTAGCCCATGTACGCCGACACCAGCACCGAGAGGATCGCGGTGATGACGGAGACCACGATGCTGTTGCGGAGGTAGCCGAACAGGGCCGGGTTGTTCGCGAGCGCGGCGTAGGCCTCGAACGTGATCTCGGTGGGGAACAGCTTCGGCGGGTAGCTGAACACCTCGGTGCGCGGGGTGAGCGACGTCGCGAGCAGCCAGTACACGGGCAACAGGGCGAACCCGCCGAAGACGACGACGGCGATCCAGGCGCTCACGGTGGAGGCGCGGCGGTCGGCGCGGTGGCGCCGACGGCGGGGCGCGGCGGGTGGGGCGGAGACGGCGGCCACCGTCTCTTCGGTCAGCACGGCGGTCATCGCTTCTCTCCCTTCTCGGACAGGCGGACGTAGACGACGACGAGCGCCATCAGCAGGATCATCCAGAGCAGGCCGATCGCCCCGGCGTGGCCGAGGTCGAAGCCGTCGAACGCGGTCTCGTACACCGCGGTCGCGAACGTCTGGGTGGAGCCGGCGGGACCGCCGCCGGTGAGGACGTAGATGATGTCGAAGTGCTGGAAGTTCCAGATGAACTCCAGCAGGATTACGAGGCCGATGATGCCGCTCATCTGCGGGACCGTGATGGAGAAGAAGCGGCGGATGGTGCCGGCGCCGTCGATCTCGGCGGCCTCGTGCAGCTCGATCGGCACGGTCTGCAGGCCCGCGAGGAGCATGACCATCATCCAGGGGAACGACTGCCACGTCTTCGCGACGATCACGGCGATCATGGCGGTGGTGGGGTTCGCGAGCCACGCCTGCGGGGAGTCGATGAGGCCCACGGTCTCCAGGGCCGCGTTGAGCACGCCGTAGTTGGCGTTGAAGATCCACATCCAGAGGAACGACACGACCACGCCGGGGATCAGCCACGGGATGAGCATGAGGCCGCGGAGTACCTTGGCGCCGCGGATGCGCGTGTTCAGGGCGAGGGCGAGGCCGAAGCCGATCACGAACGGCGCGATGGTCGTGCCGAGGGTGAAGACGAGCGTCTGCGTGAGGAGCGGGAAGAACTCGCCCGTCAGCACGTCGACGATGTTCTGGAAGCCGACGAACTCGCGGCCGGGCTCGACGAGGCTCTGCTTGTAGAACGCGGTGATGAGGGCCGTGATCAGCGGGTACACGACGACGGCGGCGAGGAGCGCGAGGCCGGGAGCCGTGAGGAGGAGCGCGAACATCCCGTCCGAGAGGCGACGGGGCCGGCGACCTGTTCCTATCTGTGAGGAAATGGTCTGTTCTGTCATCTAGGTCATCCTTGGCCTGGGGTGATGTGTCCGCACTCTCGTGGTGCGGTCTCGGGCTTCCTCAGTATTTCCGGCAGATTACAGCGACGTCAACTGGAGAGCGCAATAGTCAGAAAGTGGTGGAAAGTGGTTGTTTTGTTAACTGGTTTCTCGGATGCGAGCCTCGGTACGCGAGGGCCATCGGGATCGGGATGCCGAAGGCGGCGTCGACCAGCGCCGAGCCCGATCAGCCGCGACGCCCTGGCGCCTCGAAGAACCAAAGCGATCAGTATCGATCCTTGCTAGTCGATTATCGATTGGCTACGGTCGGATCAGCCGCTCCCGCGGCGCCGCGCGCATCGGCCGTGCGGGAAGCGACAGTTCGGAGACGCGATGAAGCGTGTACTGGCAAGCCTGACCCTGGCGGCGGTGTTCGGATCCGCCCTCGCTGCGGCGGTCCCGTCGGCGGCTGCGGCCGCGGACGACGACGCCCTCTACCTCGCGCCGGGAGGTGACGACGCGGCAGCCGGCACGATCGACGACCCCCTCGCGACGCTGGAAGGCGCCCGCGACCGGATCCGCGCGCTGAAGGCGGATTCCGCGCTCCCGGACGACGGCCTCACGGTGTACCTCCGGGAGGGCACGTACCCCCGCTCGGCGTCGTTCGAGATCGGCGCGCAGGACTCGGGCACTGCCGACGCCCCCATCACCTACCGCTCGTACCCGGGGGAGACCGCCACCCTCACCGGCGGTCGCGAGCTGCCGCGCGACCAGTTCGCCGCGGTCGACGACGCGGCGGTGACCGACCGCATCATCGACCCAGCTGCCCGCGACCGTGTCGTCGGGATCGACCTCGCCGACCTCGGCATCACCGACTACGGCCAGCTCAGCCGCCACGGCTACTGGAAGGCCAACGACGTCAGCACCACCCCGCCCATGGAGCTGTTCATCGACGGCCAGGGCATGACCCTCGCGCGCTGGCCCAACGCCGACGCGGCCACCCCGACCGTGCAGATGGGTGACATCATCGACGCCGGGCCGGACCGCAACGACGCCGACCTGCAGGAGCGCGGCGGCACGTTCAGCTACGGCTACGACCGTCCGAAGCACTGGACCCAGGCCGAGGACGTGTGGCTGGACGGCATCTTCGGCTACAGCTGGGAGTGGTCGTACAACAAGATCGAGAGCATCGACACCGAGGCGAAGACCATCACCCTCCGCTACGGCGAGATGTCCGGGATCATGAAGAGCTGGTTCCCCGACTTCCACTTCGCGCAGAACCTGCTGGAGGAGCTCGACGCCCCCGGCGAGTACTACATCGACCGCGACGCCGGGAAGCTGTACCTCATCCCGAACGCGGCCTTCACGTCCGGCCGAGGCGCCGTGACGGTCACGACGCTCGACGAGCCGATGCTGCGCGCCGACGGGGCCTCGTACGTGAACTTCGACGACCTCGTGATGGAGTACGGACGCGCGACGGCCGCGGTCATCCTCGGCGGCTCGCACGTGACGATCTCGCACAGCGACATCCGCAACTTCACCGACGGCGGCGTGCTCATCAACTCGCCAGGGCGCTACACGTACGACGGCATCCCGGTGAACCGCGGCGGCCGTGACCACGCCGTCACCGACAGCCGGCTCACGCACGTTGGCGGCGTCGGCGTGGTGCTCCAGGGCGGTGACAAGACGACGCTCGAACCCGGCCGCAACCGGGTCGAGAACTCCGAGATCGCCGACTTCGCGTACTACCACAAGGCCTACAACCCCGGCGTGATGTTTGACGGCGTCGGCAACATCGCCAGGGACAACGAGATCCACGACGCTCCGCACCCCGGGATCATCGTGCACGGCAACGACCACCTGTTCGAACGCAACGAGGTGTACGACGTCTGCAAGCAGTTCCACGACCTCGGTGCGATCTACATGAACTCCGGCAAGACCCCGCAGCAGCGCGGTCACGTGTTCCGGGAGAACTACTTCCACGACATCGGCGTCGGCATGGCGGGCGTCGAGGGCATCTACGCCGACAACTTCACGTGGGACCTCACGATCGAGAAGAACGTGTTCGTGAACATGGGCAACGGTGCGATCAAGAGCGGCTCGGCCGACTACATCGAGGCGCGCAACAACGTCTTCGTCGACGCCTACGCCCCGTACGACAACTACGAGCAGTGGATGGGCAATCAGGAGGGCAACGTCGTCGACCGCGACTACATGCCGGCCTGGGAGAAGGTGTTCGCCGACAACAACGACTTCGTCGGCACGCCGTATCTGACGAAGTACCCCGAGCTCGCGCACTTCTTCGAGGACGACCACTACTTCCCGAACCACAGCACGTTCGCGGAGAACGTCGTGTGGAACCCGAACCGCGCCCGGATGGCCGGCGTCAACGAGCACGGCGCGAAGGACGGGAAGAACCTCCTGAACTACGAGGACAACTGGGTGGCCGACGCCGACCCCGGCTTCGTGGACGCCGCGAACGGCGACTACACGCTGAAGGCCGATGCGGCCGTGTTCGACCAGATCCCGGGCTTCGAGGCCATCGCCTTCGGCGAGATCGGCGTCGACGGCGCGATCGGGCAGACGCAGCAGCCGCAGACCATCCCGCTCGAGGACATCGCGTTCGACAGCGACACGCTCACGATCGACGCGGGCGACGAGGTGCGCGTGCGCGCCGTGCCGCTGCCCTGGAACGCCGACGACGCCGCGGTGACCTATGCCTCGGCCGACCCCGCCGTCGCCTCCGTCAACGACAAGGGCGTAGTGCTCGGCATGGGCCCCGGTACGACCACGGTGACGGCGACGGCGAAAGCCGATGCCAGCAAGACCGCGACCATCGAGGTGATCGTCGAGGAGGGCGACGGCGTGCTGCACTTCACCGACTTCGAGTCGGGGGCGAACGGCTGGCCGACCGACCCCAACCGCAGCATCCAGGTGGATGCGTCGGGCGACAAGGTGTACCGCATCCTCGAGGGCGCCAACAGCATCCTGCCGCGGGACTTCACGGAGTTCGTGCTCGACTTCGACGTCACGGCGCCGGCCACGACCCCCGCCAACGCGGGACTCATCGTCTACGACCGCAACGGCAAGGGCGGCGGCTACATCCGCTTCCGCCAGGCCGCGGCCGGGCCGACCTGGACGATCTTCGACGACGCCTGGAAGGTCGTCGCCGAGAAGGTCGTGCCGGCGGCACAGGGCCTGACCCCCGGCGAGACCTCGCACGTCCGTATCGCGGTGCAGGACGGGCAGATCCGGATCTCCGTCAACGGGGCGATCGCGCTGGAAGGCGCCGACCCCGGCCCCGGCAAGGCCGGTCGGGTCGGGTTCTACGTGGAGAACTACGCCTCGCTCGACTTCGACGACATCGGGTTCTCGCTCTCCGGCGTGCCGGTCACGGGCGTGAGCCTGGACGCCGACGCCGTGGGGCTGACCGTGGGGGAGCGGCGGTCCGTCGCGGCCACGGTCGCCCCGGAGGACGCCAGCGACGCCCGGGTCACCTGGACGACCGACGCTCCGGAGGTCGCCACGGTCTCCGGGGGACGGATCGCGGGAGTGACGGCGGGCACGGCGACGATCACCGCGACCTCGGTCGCCGATCCGAGCCTCAGCGACACGGTCACCGTGACCGTGGACGACGCCGAGTACCCGACCACCCGCCTGGACGGTCAGCTGAAGGACGGGGCGAACTGGAGTGAGTCCGACCTCATCGCGGTGGACGACACGGGTGTCGTGATCAGCGGTCAGGGCGTCCACGGCTACGAGGCCGAGCGCTTCGGCGACACCCTGCTGCAGTTCGAGGCGGAGTTCGGCGCCTTCGACGGAGGCTGGTATGGCTTCCAGGCGCGCTCCGACCAGACCGGCCTCCCGGCCTGGCAGAACTCCAACACTGGATACCTCGCGGTGATCAAGGAGGACGTGATCGAGTTCCAGAGCTGGACCCCGGGCCAGACCATGCTCGACAGCATCCCCAACACGGTCATCGAGCCGGGCTCCACGCACCGCATCGAGTTCGGGGCCGTTGCCGAGGACGGCGGAACCCGCATCGTGCTCCGGGTCGACGACGTGACGGTGTGGAACATGGTCGACGCCAGGGAGAACCTCCGCATCGGTGCGGACGGCTTCTTCAACGTCTACCACTACGGCAAGACGAACACCCTGGCCGTGCGGCCGACACCGCCGCCCGCGACCGTGACCGGCATCTGCTGGGCGCCTGAAGCCGACCCGAAGACCCGCTACGTGCGCGGCGAGGAGCTCGACGTGACCGGCATGCTGCTGGGCGTGGACTGGAGCGACGGATCCCGCACCACCCAGCAGGTGACGGCGGACATGGTCAGCGGCTTCGACAGCAGCAAGGTCCGCCCGCACCACACGCTCACCGTGACGTACGCTGGCGCGAGCGTCGAGCTCCCGATCTCGGTGCGACCGAAGCTCAAGAACGACGAACAGGACGTGCCACGATGCGGGTGACCTTCATCGGAGACTCGATCACCGACGCGGGGCGCGATCGCTTCGACCCGGAGTCCTTCGGGGACGGCTACGTGTCGCTCCTCGCCCCCGAGCTGCAGGCCGCGGGGGCCACGGTCCGCAACCTCGGGATCGCGGGGGACCGCGCCCGCGACCTGGCCGCGCGGTGGGACGCGGAGCTGCTGCCCACGGCGCCGGAGCTGCTGACCGTGTACGTCGGCGTGAACGACATGTGGCGGCGGTTCGACAGCGACGACCCGACCTCGGCCGAGGACTTCGCCGCCACGCTCGGCGACCTCCTCGGCCGCGCGGTGGCCGCGCACGCCCCGCGGCTGATCCTGATGGAGCCGTACTTCCTCCCGGTGACGGAGGAGCAGCGCACGTGGCTTGACGACCTCGACGGGAAGCGGGCGGCGGTGCGGGCTCTCGCCGTGGAGCACGGGGCGGCGTTCGTGCCCCTGCACGAGGTGTTCACGGCGGCGGCGGAGCAGTATCCGGTCGTCGAGCTCGCGCCGGACGGGGTGCACCCGACACCCCGCGGATCCGCCCTCATCGCGGATAGCTGGCGCACGGCCGCGTCCATTAGCGATAGTCGATAATGGACGTAGACTGATGGTCATGACGGATGCTCTCGGCACGGCCGGACTGCAGCGCGGACTGCTGTCGGATCAGATCTACGCGCTCATCAAGGCGATGATCAAGGACTCGACGCTGGCCCCCGGCGAGCAGCTCGTGGAGTCGCAGCTCGCCCGGCAGATGCAGGTGAGCCAGGCGCCCGTGCGCGACGCCCTCAAGCGGCTCGCCCACGAGGGTCTCGTGTCGCATGTGCGGCATCAGGGCAACTTCGTCGCGAGCTACTCCGCGGAGGAGGCGGCGCAGGCCAAGGTCGCCCGCGTCGAGCTGGAGGGGCTGGCGGGACGGCTGGCCTGCGGGGCGCTCGACCCTGCTCGCCGCGCCGAGCTCGTCGGCCTCATCGCGAAGATGCATGAGGCGGCTGAGGCGGAAGACCTCGCCCGGTTCCGCGAGCTCGACTTCACCTTCCACCGAGCGGTGATCGAGGCCAGCGGCAACGTGTACCTCCCGCGCATGTGGGACCTCCTGGAGCCGAGCCTGCGCGTCATGCACGTGCTCGGCGACCCGACCTTCACGGGGGACTGGCACGAGGTCGCGGACTGGCACAAGGGCCTGCTCGACACCCTGGACGCCGGTGACGAAGAGGCCGCGTCCGCCCTCTTCCGCGCCCACGCCGCCGGCACCCTCCTCGACTGACCCCCGCGCGAGGTCGGAGTTTCGCACCGAGGTCGCACGGCTGACCGGAGTCCCTGCGGCACGGTGAGGATCTGCGACGGGGGTGCGGGAGTGTCCCCGGGGTGGGAGTCCCGGCGCGAGGTCGCAGTTTCGCACCGGTGTCGCATCCATCCTCGGAGTCCCTGCGACGCGGTGCGAATCCGCGACGGGACGCGACTCTGCTTCCGGGATGGGGTGTCCCGGCGCGAGGTCGCAGATTCGGAACGCGGTCGCATCCATCCCCGGAATCCCTGCGACGCGGGGGCGAAACTGCGACGGGGTTACGCGGTGAAGGGCGAGAGGCGGTCGGCGGTGCCGGACCAGAATGCTCGAGCCTCGGCCGGGGAGAGGGGAGGGAGAGCCTGCCGGGTCGCGGCGAGCACCTCCGCGTAGGTCGTGGTCCGCGTGGACATCGGCCAGTCACTGCCGTACATCAGCCGTTCCGCGCCGAAGAGGGCGAACGCGGAGCGCAGCAGCTCTCGCGACTCCTCCGCCCCGCGCGCCGCGAAGTCGAGTCCGGAGACCTTCGCCGACACCCCTGGTGCCGACGCGGCCTCGGCGAGGGCGGAGAGCCATGCCTCATCGGGCGTCCGGGCGCCGAGGCCGAGGTGGCAGACGACGATCGCGGTGTCGGGGTGCCGTCGGGAGAGGGTGGCCGCGGCGGGCAGCTGGTCCGGACGGATGAGGAGTTCGAGGGTGCGGGCGGTCGCGCCGAGGTGGGCGGCGAGGGCGTCGAGGCCGTCCACATCCGAGAGATCCGCGGCGAACTGCGGCACCGCGGCGCGCACGCCGACCACGGCGGGAGAGAACGCGACTGCGGTGGCGCCGGCGGCTCGTCCCGGCGCGGGGGTGTACTGCAGCACCACGCGCCGCAGGAACGGGTCGCGGGCGGCGGTCGCGGTCAGCCACTCCGCCTCCGCCACCGAGTCCGCCGCCTGCACGGCGATGGCGGAGGAGACGCCGGCGTCGGTCAGCTCCCGTCCGAGACGAGCGGCCGCGGCCTGCCGGGGGAGCCCGAGGTCGTCGCGGAACCACGGGATCGGCACGGCGTCCGCATCCCAGACGTGCACATGGGCGTCGACGATCCGCACGTCAGCTCCCGTGCCGCGCGGTCATGCAGCCTCCGCGTCGAGGGCGTCCCACAGCGCGGCGGGCAGCACGGCGTCGAGGCCGTCCACGAACGCGTCCACCTCGGCGGGGGTGCGCGCCCCGACGACCACCGCATCCGCACCCTGCCGTAGCGGGAACTGCACCGCGGCATCCGCGAGGCGCACGCCGTACGCGGCGCACACCGCCTGCAGGCGCTGTGCCCGCTCCCGGAGCTCCGGGGGTGCCGGCTTGTACTCGAAGAAGGGGGAGCCGACCGGGTCGACGAGGATGCCGGAGTTGAACACCGCGGCCGCGAGCACCCCGATGCCGCGGGCTGCCGCGGTCGGCAGCAACCGGTCCAGGGCGGTGCGGTCGAGCAGCGTGAGCCGACCGGCCTCCATCACCACGTCGAGCGGCGCCTCGGCGACGTAGCGCTCCAGGGGGTCGAGCCGTCCCAGGCCCACGCTGATCGCGCGCACGACCCCTTCGTCACGCAGTTCGACGAGGGCCGGAAGCGCCGTCGCGAACGCCGCCTCCACGTCCAGGGGGTCGTGCAGGTGCAGCACGTCCACGCGATCGACACCCATCCGGGCGAGGCTGCCGTCGAGGCTCCTCCGCACGCCGTCCCTGCTGAGGTCGACGACGGAGTCGTGTCCGCTCGCGGCGCCCGCGACGGGGCGGCCGTCCGCATCGACCAGCACCCGGCCGACCTTCGTCGCGATCACGTAGTCGTCCCGCGGCACGCCGCGCAGGGCGAGGCCGAGCTTCCGCTCGCTCTCGCCCGAGCCGTACAGCGGTGCGGTGTCGAAGAAACGGACGTCGCGGGCGAGCGCCGCCTGCACCGTCGCCACCGCGTCGCCGTCGGGCACAGGGGCGAAGAGGTTGCCGATCGGCGCGCACCCGAGTCCGACGTCGTCGCGGGCGGCGACCTCGGGATTCAGCGGACGGAGCTCTGGACGGAACGCCATGCCTCGTACTCCTCGCGGCTGTCGGGGGTCAACGGGTAGTAGTCGCTCAGGCGCGCGCCCTCGTCGAGACGGCGGCGGCTGAACACCTCCCACTCCTCATGATCGCGCGCGTCGTCCACGACCCGCGGCGCCATGGCCTGCGGCACCACGACCGGGCCGTCGTCGTCTGCCACCACGAGGTCGCCGGGCATGCACAGCGCACCGCCCACCGCGACCGGCACGTCGTAGGCCCACGGCACGAGCTCCGACTGCGAGGCGTAGTGCGGGGTCGTGCCCGTCGACCACACCGGGATCCCGAGCTCGCGGATGCGGCCGGCGTCGCGGATGCGGCCGTCCACGACGATCCCCGCGCCCCCCTTGCGTGCGAAGTAGCGCGCCAGGATGTCGCCGATGCACCCGGAGAACCGGCTGCCGTAGGCCTGGATCACCAGCACGTCGCCCGGCTGCACGGCTTCGAGCACGTGCCACAGGGCGGTGTGCCGCTCGGCGTACTCCTGGCCGTCGCCCGAGGCCATGTCCTCGCGCTGCGGCATGAACTGCAGGGTCAGCGCCGAACCGACGACGCGCTGGCCGAGGCTCAGCGGCTCCGGTCCGTCGATGTAGCTGCGGCGGATCCCGAGTCCGTGCAGCTTGGCGCACGCGGTGGCGGAGGAGATCGCGTCGAAGGACTCGACCACCTCGCGCGAGGGCCGCTGGTAGGCCCCACCCCGCACGGGCAGGGCGAAGTCGGGTCGGATCAGATCGGCGCTCATGCGTCTCCTTCAGGGAACAGGTGGCGCGGCGATCCGGTCGCACGCGCGATGGTCAGGTCGAGGTCGGCGGTGTGCGCCGGGGGCAGGGTCACCACGAGGTCGTCGTCCACGTCGAAGGTCGTGGTGACGGTCGGGGCGTCCGGGGCGGTGTACGTGCCCGAGGCGCCGGGCCAGAGGCCGGGCTCCTCGCCGGAGGCCGTGACCCGCACGATCCGGTCCAGGCCGAAGCGCCCCCCGCGCAGCCGCACGGTGCGGGTGTGCACGGCGGAGGTGTTCACGAGCTGCACGCCGATGCCGTCGTCGTCGAGACGGTGCACGAGCGCGGCGACGTCCTCCGGGAGTCCGGGCCGCGCGCGGTCGACGTCCTCGTAGCGGAGCGCCGTGAAACCGAGCCCGCCGTTGTAGAGCACCTGCGGCGCCCCGCCGACGAGCTGGGTCAGCACCTCCGTCACCACCGGGTTCACGCGCTGCCAGAAGTGCAGGTGCGCGGCGTCGGGGTCGCGGTCGTCGGCGAGCATCATCGCGGCACGACGTGCCACCTGGCCGAGCGCCATCTCCAGCGCCCGCACCGGATAATCGGGCAGTTCGCCCGAGAGATACGCGAACCAGCCGGCCTCGTGACCCGCCTCCTCCTTGTCGCGGAACGGCGCGACGAGGTCGGCGGAGGAGGGGAGGCCGGCGATCGCCGTCTCCAGCCGCTCCCGGTCGGACGGCATCCGCGACCACCACCACAGCCACAGGGGGAGGTCGAGCTGCAGCGGACCGTAGTCGAACCAGCCGTCCGCGCCGTGGCGGTAGGGGACCAGCAGAGCGGGCTCGGTGGCGGCCGCTCCGAGCCGGGCCATCCACCCGCCGCGCAGGCTGTACGTGGACTCCGCGACGCTGCCCGTGCGCGCCTCGGCGAGCACGGTGTCGAGCATGGTGCGCACGAGGTCGAGGGCGCCGTCGTCGCCCGTGACGAGCGCGTGGTTGAGGGCACCGATCAGGGCGCTCATGCCGACGGAGTGCAGTCCGTGCGGCCAGGCCCAGCCGTAGTGGCCGCCCCACCAGCGGCCGTCGTGGAGGGAGCCGACGGTGCCGTCAGGACCGACGTTGTCGGGGAGCAGCCCGCCGCCCGCGCGCGCACGCCAGCCGTCGACGTACCGGCGAATCCACGCGGCCGCCTCCTCGTCACCGTCGTAGAGCCAGCGGTTCGCGGCGAGGGAGGTCGCGGCGAGGTTCACGGCGATGTCGCCCGCCGCGCGGCGCTGCATCTCCTCCGCCATCCGCTGGGCGTGGGCGGGGTCGGCGAGGTCGTCCCAGGAGGCGATGCCGTCCAGGCCGTGCAGCGGCAGACCGTAAGGGCGCATCTCGTCCCGGTCGGCGGTGTACGGCACGATCTTCTCGTCGAGACCCTCGCGCGCACCCAGAGCGCCGTTGTGCGGCGAGCGGATCATGTTGCGCTCGGCGTCGTAGTTGCCCTGTGCGGGGTCGGTGAAGAGGGCCGCGAACCGGGCGGCGCGCGCGGCGAACGCGGGGTCGGCCGGGTCGGCGGCGCAGATGCCGGCGAGGAACAGCAGCGACTCGCCCTGATGGAACCAGTCGTAGCCGTTGTCGTACTCCTCGGTGAGCATGCCCGCCTCGGCGAGCTGCACGGTCACGCCCTCCCAGTGCCGCTTGGCGTCGGCGAGCACCTCGTCGGAGCCGCCGAGCAGGTAGAACGCGGGCCAGTTGAAGAAGGGCTCGTACAGGTCGTCCACGCCGTCGCGGTCGATGAACTCCGCGACGCCGCGGAGGCGGCCGTCCGGCAGCGTGTAGCGGTCGCGGAAGAGGCGGCGGGCCTCCTCGACCTCGGCGAAGAGCCGGCGCTGCAGCACGGCCCAGGCCGGGATCGCACGCAGCGGACGGGTGAGCGGGGTCTCCGGCACGGTCATCCCTTCGTCGCTCCGGCGACCAGGCCGCCGATGATGTGGCGCTGCATCACGATGAAGAACACCATCGCGGGCAGCACGGCAAGCAGGAGGGTCGGGAACACCTGCGTGTAGTCGGTCGAGAACTGTCCGACCGCCGCGTAGACGCCGGTGGTGACCGTGTAGATCCCCGAGCTCGGCCCGAGGATGATCTGCGGACTCACGAAGTCGTTCCACACGCCGATCGAGTTGAGCACCACGACAGTCGCGACGACGGGCTTCATGATCGGGAAGATGCACGCCCAGAACGCGCGGATGGGCCCGGCGCCGTCCAGTGACGCCGCCTCGTCGATGTCACGCGGCACGCTGCGGAGGTAGGCCGTGAACAGGAAGATCGTCACCGGCAGGGTCGCCGCCGTCTCGAAGAGGATGAACCCGGGGATCGTGTTGATGAGCCCGAGCACCCGCAGCACGAAGACGACGGGGATCAGCGTCACCTGACCGGGGATGAAGAGCCCGGAGACGAAGAGGAGCAGCAGTCCCAGGTGCCACTTCGACCGCCCGCGGGCGATGACGTAGGCGACGGGCGCGGCGAGGGCGATGCAGCACAGGTTCACGAGCACGACGAACAGCAGCGTGATGCCGTACGCGGCGATCACGTTGAACTTGCTGCTCGTGATCGCGGCCCACAGGTAGTCGAACGTGAACATCTGCGGCGTGATCAGCAGCGGGTTCTCGATGATGTCGGCCTGCGGTTTGAACGCGTTGATCAGCATCGTGTACATCGGGATCAGCATCGTGATCGCGACGACGCCGAGGACGATCCACCGGATCGTGCTGACGGCGAGGGCCGGGCGGTTGCGGGTCTGCTTCATCAGTCGGTCGCCTTCTGCTCGGCGCGGCGTCGCACCAGCGTGACGGCGAGGCCGACGACCGCGGTGACGATGAGGAGGATCATGGACTGCGCGGCGCCGAAGCCGAGGGCCGAGTTCGCGAAGGAGTCCTTGAGGATCTGGTACACGATGGTCTGCGTCGAGCCGGCAGGCCCGCCGTCGGTGAGCGACAGCACCACGTCGTACGCCTTGAGGAGCCCGACGAGGGTGAGCACGAGGTTCACGGTGAAGACCGGCGCGATGAGAGGCAGCGTGATGGACCGGAACTGCTGCCACCGCGAGGCGCCGTCCACGGTCGCCGCCTCGTAGTACTCCGCGGGGACGGACTTGATGCCGGCGAGGAACAGGATCATGTTGAAGCCGAAGTGCGACCACACGATCGTGAAGATCACGCTCGCCTTGGCGAAGGTCGGGTCCGTGAGGAACGGCATCGCCGGGAGGCCGAGCGTGCTGAGCAGACCGTTGACGGCGCCGGTGGGGGAGAGCATCGCCGACCAGAGGAAGCCGATGATGAGGGCGCTGATCACGTACGGGTAGAAGAAGATCGTGCGCAGGATCGTGTTCGAGCGGCCGGGCCCGGAGATGAGGGCGGCGATCGCGAGGCCGATGGCGTTGCAGAGGATCGTGCCCACCACCGCGATGATGCCCGTGAAGATCGCGGCCTGCGTCGAGCGCGGGCTGCGGAACGCCTTGATGTAGTTGTCCCACCCGATGAAGTTGAAGTTGAGGCTGTACCCGTTCCAGTCGGTGAAGCTGAGCACCGCCGCGAGGATCATCGGGATGACGAACATCGCGAGGAAGACCGCGACGGCCGGGCCGCCCATGAGGATGCCGGGGATCCGGTTCCGCCACTGCTGCAGCGCCGTGCGGCGGCGCGGGGCGGGGGGCGAGCTCATCGGCGTCGATGGTCCTGTCGGGGTGGCGGCGGCGGCCGGAGGCGGCGCGGTCGTGGTGGGCGGAGTCATGGCGGCACTCTCGTTCTCGGTGGCGCGTTCAGGGGGAGGCGCTGGGGCAGCGCCGGGACGGCGCCCGGGACGGATGTCGCGTCCCGGGCGCCGCGAGGGTCAACCGGCGTTGGCGGCGAACCAGTCGTCCATGGCCTGCAGCACCTGGTCGGCGGGTGCGCCGCCGAGCAGGGCCTGGGTCTGGGTGTTGATCTCGCCGGAGTAGCCGTCCGGGAGCGTGCGCTC
This sequence comes from Microbacterium paraoxydans, assembly GCF_019056515.1. NCBI lineage: Bacteria > Bacillati > Actinomycetota > Actinomycetes > Micrococcales > Microbacteriaceae > Microbacterium > Microbacterium paraoxydans. The sequence goes on along the minus strand of NZ_CP064873.1, from coordinate 3,015,540 downwards.
GCCGTAGCCGCCGCCGGTGGGCGTGTAGGCCTCGGCCGGGGTGTCGGCCACGATCTGCAGCAGCTCCTCGCCGAGCGGCGTCATGTCGTACTCGTAGCCGTCGCGGAAGTTGCCGTCGACCGCGAGCTGGTCGCTCACCGCGGTCTGGTCGGTGGTGAGGAACTCGATGAGCTTCGCCGCCGCGTCCTGGTTCTTGCTCGCCTTGAGGATCGAGTACGGGCTGGCGATGTTGGCGCCCATCGCGGGCTGCTCGTCGGCGCTCATGGCGGGGGCGCGGAAGACGCCGATGTCCGCGGAGTCGGCGGCCTTCGCCTGCGTGCCGGCGAACCAGCTGCCCATCGAGTACACCGCCGTCTTGCCCGAGAGGAAGGCCTGCTCGGCGTCCGGGTACTTGATGCCCAGGGCGTCGCCGGGGATGTAGCCCTCGGACACCCAGTCCGCGTAGGTCTCGACCGCATCGCCGTAGGTCTCGCTGAAGGTGACGTCGCCTGCCGAGATGTCCTGGAACCACTCCGGGTCCTCGGCGATGATGGTCGGCAGTCCGAGCGCCTGCAGGGTGTGGCTCGTCATCCAGTCGCCGCCGGTCTGGACGGGCGTCCACCCGGCGTCCTTGAGCTTGCCGAGGGCCTCGGTGAGCTCGTCGACCGTGGTCGGCACCTCCGTGATCCCCGCCTCCTCGAACGCGGTCTTGTTGTAGAAGAAGAGGCTCTGCAGCTGCACGCCGATGCCGGCCATGTAGTTCTTGCCGTCGATCGAGTACTGGTCGGCGAGCGGACCGGACGACGCCCACTCGTACTGCGAGAGGTCGACGAGCTCGGGGGCGAGCTTGGTGGTGGGGGCGATGGACTGCACGACGTCGGGAGCGTCACCGGCGGCCAGCAGGCGCGGCACGGCGGCTTCGACGCCCTCCGCACCCGGGTTCTGGATGACGACGTCGATGTTCGGGTTGGCGTCCTCGAACGGCGCGACGAGGTCGTTCCAGAACTCCTCGGTCAGGTTCGGGGTGACGTTCACGAGCATGCGCACGGTGACGTCGCCGCCGGCGTCACCGCCGTCGTCGCCGGCGGTGGTCGAGCAGCCGGCGATGGCGAGGGCGGACACCGCCGCGATGCCGGCGAGGGGGAGGACTCGGGCCTTGATCATCGTTGATCCTTTCCTGATGCATGAGGGAGGGCCGCTCGCGACATTACACTAATCGATAATCGTTTGTGAAGAGCGGGCAGCATCGAACCCGGTCGGACCGCATTCCGGTCTGCGGTCTCCGAGCGGGGCGCGCGGCGCGGTCAGCCGGCGGCGCGGCGGGCGCGGTACGCCGCCACGGCGTTGCGATTGGCGCAGCTCGTCGAGCAGTAGCGCTTGGAGCGGTTGCGGGAGAGGTCGAGGGCGATCGCCTGGCATGTCCCGTCTTCGCAGACGGTGAGGCGAGAGCCCTCGTCCGTGCGGATGACGTCGATCAGGGCCATCGCGGTCTCCACGAGCACCCGTTCGGCGAGCGGGCGATCGTCGGCGAGCCCGTGCAGGTGCCAGTCCAGCTCGTCGTGGCGCACGAGCCGCGGGGTCAGGCGCACCTCGGCGAGAGCGGCGTTGACGTGTGCGGCCATCTCGTCGCGCGGAGCGAGCAGCATGGCGCGGAGGCGCGACCGCAGAGCGCGGAGGTCGTCGAGCTCCACCGTGTCCCCGTCGACCCGTCCCGTGTACGGGAACACCCGAAGGAAGGCCTTCTCGTCGTCGATGTCGACCAGGGTGTCCGGGTCCTCCGCCGAGTTCGCGAGCCAGACCGCCGCGCGCAGCGCATCCTCTGTGTCATCGGTGAAGACCATGTTGACAGCTTACTCCCGCCGGCGTAGCGTCATCCCTCATGAGCACGGTGGCTGATGACACTCCGCGCACCCGGACCGGGGTGCGCCTCGGCCTGCCGCTCGCTGTCGCCGCCGCCTTCGCGTTCGGCTCCTCCGGGGCGTGGGCGCGCGGACTCATCGATGCGGGGTGGACACCGGGGGCCGCCGTCACTGTGCGGGTCTGGGTCGCGGCGCTCGTGCTGCTCGTCCCCACGGTCCTCGCGCTCCGTGGGCGGTGGCGTGCTCTCCGGCAGAACGCGGGGATGGTCGCCGCCTACGGCCTCCTCGCGGTCGCGGCCACCCAGCTCTGCTACTTCCAGGCCGTCGCGGTGATGGACGTCGGGATCGCGCTGCTCATCGAGTACACCGCCCCGGTCGCGGTGCTCCTCTGGCTGTGGCTGCGCCGGGGCGAGCGTCCCACGCGGCGCAGCATCCTCGGTGCGGGCATCGCCTTCGTCGGGCTCGTCCTCATGCTCGACATCGTCACCGGGGCGCAGGTGGACGTGATCGGTGTCCTCTGGGCGCTCGGGGCGATGGTGGGGGCCGCGAGCTACTTCGTGCTGTCCGCCCGGGCGGACACCGGGATCCCGCCGATCGCCCTCGCGGGCAGTGGGCTGCTGCTCGGCGCCGTGGGTCTGAGCCTCGCCGCGCTCATCGGCGTGCTGCCGTTCGCGTGGACGACGGCCGACGTCGACTACCGGTTCGGCGCGGTGCCGTGGTTCGTGCCGGTCCTCGCGATCGGCGTGATCGCCACGGCCCTCGCGTACGTGCTCGGCATCGTCTCGACACGGATGCTCGGCTCCCGGCTGGCCTCGTTCGTCGCGCTCGCCGAGGTCGTGGCGGCCCTGCTCTTCGGCTGGCTCCTGCTCGGGCAGCTCCCCGGCCCGCTGCAGGCCCTCGGGGGCGTGCTCGTGCTCGCCGGCGTGGTCGTGGTCAAGCTCGGCGAGCCCCGCCCCGCCCCCTGAGCCCACTCGCGCGCACAACTTCGGAGATCGGAGCCGACACGCCGGCCCCGGGCCCCGCCGTACGGCGTGTCCCCGGCGATCTCCGAAGCTGTGCCCGGATGGGGGCGGGCGGACGGAGACTATGTATACGAATGGACCCCTCGTGCCGAAGAAGTGCACCACGTCGGGCGGTTTATGTATACACTGGCGGAATGGTCCTCCCTGTCGAGCGCACGTCCATGGGCGATCGCGCCTATGCGGCGCTCCTCGACGGCATCCAGTCCGGGGAGCTGCCGGCCGGATACGTGCTCGGCGAGGTGGAGCAGGCCGAGCGCCTGGGTGTGAGCCGGACGCCGCTGCGGGAGGCTCTGCGTCGCCTGGCCGCCGACGGTCTGGTCGTGCAGCAGTCGCCCCGCGTCACCGTCGTCGCCGACCTCGACGCCGACGACATCCGGTCCCTGTTCGAGATCCGCCGCGCGCTGGAGGAGACCTCCGCCCGGCTCGCCGCCGTCCGGGGTGACGCCGACCGGTTCGCCGCGCTCGCCGCGGAGTTCGCGCACGTGGACCTCACCAGGGCGGAGGGCCGCGATGCCTACTACGCCCTGATCGCGCGATTCGATGCGGCCCTCGACGATGCCGTCGCCAACGACTACATCGCTGCGGCGCTGCGCACGGTCCGCACCCACCTCGTCCGCGTGCGGCGCATGGCGCGGGACAAGCCCGCCCGGCTCGCCGCCTCCGCCGCCGAGCACCGCACGATCGCCGAGGCGCTCGCCGCCCGCGACGGCGACCTCGCCGCCCATGCCACGCACGTGCACCTGCACAACGCGCTCACCGGCATCCTCGACTCCCTCCCCGACAGCGAAGGACACTCATGACCGTCACCCACCACGTCCGCGTGCACGCCAGCTCCGAGAACCTCGTCCGCGAGGATCAGCTCGCGTGGAAGATCGCCGAGGTCGCGGTCGACCAGGTCGAGGTCGAGCAGCCCGTCGTCGACATGATCATCAACCGCATCATCGACAACGCCGCCGTCGCCGCCGCCTCTCTCACCCGCGCGCCGATCATCGCCGCCCGCGCGCAGGCGTTCAGCCACCCCGTCTCGACGGGCGGGGCCGGCGCCAACCTGTTCGGAACGCCGCTCGACCGCCGCACCAGCCCGGAGTGGGCGGCCTGGGCGAACGGCGTGGCCGTGCGCGAGCTCGACTACCACGACACGTTCCTCGCCGCCGAGTACTCGCACCCGGGCGACAACATCCCGCCGATCCTCGCGGTCGCGCAGCACACCGGCAAGGACGGGCGCGCGCTCGTGCGCGGCATCGCCACCGGGTACGAGATCCAGATGGACCTCGTGCGCGCGATCTGCCTGCACAAGCACAAGATCGATCACGTCGCGCACCTCGGCCCGTCCGCCGCCGCCGGTATCGGCACGCTCCTCGGCCTCGACGTCGAGACGATCTACCAGGCGGTCGGACAGGCGCTGCACACCACGACCGCCACGCGTCAGAGCCGCAAGGGCGAGATCTCCACCTGGAAGGCGCACGCCCCGGCCTTCGCCGGGAAGATGGCCGTCGAGGCGGTCGACCGGGCGATGCGCGGACAGACGAGCCCCGCGCCGATCTACGAAGGCGAGGACGGCGTGATCGCCTGGATGCTCGACGGGAAGGACGCGGCCTACGAAGTGCCGCTGCCCGCCGCCGGCGAGGCCAAGCGCGCGATCCTCGACTCGTACACGAAGGAGCACTCCGCGGAGTACCAGGCGCAGGCGTGGATCGACCTCGCCCGCAAGCTCGGCACCGCGAACCCGGCCCTCCGCGACCCCGCGAACATCGCGTCGATCGTGCTGCACACCAGCCACCACACCCACTACGTGATCGGCTCGGGCGCGAACGACCCGCAGAAGTACGACCCGACGGCCTCCCGCGAGACGCTCGACCACTCCATCCCGTACATCTTCGCGGTGGCGCTGCAGGACGGCGGCTGGCACCACGTCGACTCCTACACGCCGGAGCGCGCCGGCCGGGCCGACACCGTCGCGCTGTGGCACAAGATCACCACGGCCGAGGACGCGGAATGGACCCGCCGCTACCACTCGGAGGACCCGGATGAGAAGGCCTTCGGCGGTCGCGTCGAGATCCGCCTCACCGACGGCTCGACCGTGGTCGACGAGATCGCCGTCGCCGACGCCCACCCCCTCGGCGCGCGCCCGTTCGCGCGGGAGAACTACATCGCCAAGTTCCGCCTGCTCGCGGAGCCCGTGCTCGAGCCCGCCGAGATCGAGCGGTTCCTCGAGCTCGTGCAGCGCCTGCCCGAGCTCACGGCCGCCGAGGTCGCCGAGCTCTCGATCGTCGCGAAGCCGGGTCTGCTCGACGACGCCGACGCCCCGGCGGGTCTGTTCTGATGCTGTACTCCACCACGACGCCCGCCGAGAAGCGGCGCCTGTTCCGGGAGCGGCTCGCCTCGGGGGAGCTGCTGCGGTTCCCCGGCGCGTTCAACCCGCTGAGCGCCCGGCTCATCGAGGAGAAGGGGTTCGAGGGCGTCTACATCTCGGGCGCCGTGCTCTCCGCGGACCTCGGGCTGCCGGACATCGGCCTCACCACGCTCACCGAGGTCGCCGGGCGCGCGAAGCAGATCGCCCGCATGACCGAGCTGCCCGCGATCGTCGACGCCGACACCGGCTTCGGCGAGCCGATGAACGTCGCCCGCACGATCCAGGAGCTCGAAGACGCGGGCCTCGCCGGCACCCACATCGAGGACCAGATCAACCCGAAGCGCTGCGGACACCTCGACGGCAAGGCCGTGGTGGACGAGGACACCGCGATCAAGCGGATCCGCGCGGCCGCCGACGCCCGCCGCGACGAGAACTTCCTGATCATGGCGCGTACCGACATCCGTGCGATCGAGGGGCTGGAGGCGGCGATCGACCGGGCCAAGGCGCTCGTCGATGCGGGGGCGGACGCGATCTTCCCCGAGGCCATGCGCACGATCGGCGAGTTCGAGGCCATGGCCGCGGCGCTGGACGTGCCGATCCTCGCGAACATGACCGAGTTCGGCAAGAGCGAGCTGTTCTCCGTCGACGCTCTCCGCGATGCCGGGGTGCGCATGGTCATCTGGCCGGTGTCGCTGCTGCGGATCGCGATGGGGGCGGCGGGCCGCGCGCTCGATACGCTGAACGACGAGGGGCACCTGACCTCGAAGCTCGGGGAGATGCAGCACCGCGCCGACCTCTACGAGCTGATCGACTACGAGTCGTACAACCACTTCGACTCGGGCGTCTTCAACTTCACACTCGACAACACCGGTCGCTGAGCGCAGCGAAGCGGACACACGACGCGGTTGCTGAGCGAGGAGCGCAGCGACGAGTCGAAGTACACGAAGGAGTGACCATGACCGAGCCGGACATCAAGAAGGGCCTCGCGGGGGTCGTCGTCGACACGACGGCGATCTCGAAGGTCAACCCCGAGACGAACAGCCTGCTCTACCGCGGCTATCCCGTGCAGGAGCTCGCGGACACGCAGTCCTTCGAGGCCGTGGCGTACCTGCTGTGGAACGGCGAGCTGCCGACGGGCGACGAGCTCGCCGCGTTCCGGCTGGAGGAGCGGAAGCACCGCGCCCTGGCCGACAACGTGAAGGCCGCCATCGACCTCGTGCCGCTCGAGGCGCACCCGATGGACGAGGTGCGCACCGCCGTGAGCCTGATCGGCGCATCCGACCCCGAGGCTGGCGGTTCCGTGCTCGACGCCGGTGGCAGCCCCGAGCAGAACCTGGCGCGCAGCATCCGCCTGTTCGCCGCGCTGCCGGCCATCGTCGCCTACGGCCAGCGTCGCCGTCGCGGCCAGGAGCTTATCGCTCCGCGCGACGACCTCGACTACTCGGCGAACTTCCTCTGGATGACCTTCGGGAGGAGGCCGACGATGTCGTGGTCGACGCGTTCAACCGGTCGATGATCCTCTACGCCGAGCACTCCTTCAACGCCTCGACCTTCACCGCCCGGGTCATCACCTCGACCCTCAGCGACATCTACTCGGCGGTCGTCGGCGCCATCGGCGCGCTCAAGGGCCCGCTGCACGGCGGGGCGAACGAGGCGGTGCTGCACATCTTCAAGGAGATCGGCTCGGCGGACGCCGTCGAGGCCTGGCTCGACAAGGCCCTCGCGGAGAAGCGCAAGATCATGGGCTTCGGGCACCGCGTCTACAAGAACGGCGACTCCCGCGTGCCGACGATGAAGGCCGCGCTGGACACCCTGGTCGCGCACTACGGTCGGGAGGACGTCGCCGCGCTGTACGACGCGCTGGAGTCGCAGTTCGTCGAGCGCAAGGGGATCCACCCGAACCTCGACTACCCGTCCGGTCCCGCATACAGCCTCATCGGCTTCGACACCCTCACCTTCACGCCGCTCTTCGTCGCGGCACGGGTGACGGGGTGGACCGCCCACGTCATCGAGCAGGCCGGCGCGAACGCCCTGATCCGCCCGCTGTCGCACTACGACGGCCCCGACGAGCGGCACGTCGCCCGCTGACCCCGTTCCGTTCGAATCGCCTGATTGGCTCCATTCTCGCCCGGGATGGAGCCATTCGCGCGATTCGAAGCGGTAGCGTGCGGACGGCCCCGGGTCAAGCGGATGCGGCGGATTTCCGGGAGGAGTAAACCGGATCCGGGACGACAGCGTGTCCCGCGAGAAGGAGGCCCCCATGTCCGCGTCCGACGTCACCGTCAAGGAGGTGCGGTCGCTCGTCCCCGCGCGCATGGACCGGCTCCCCTGGTCGCGCTTCCACTGGATGATCGTCGTCGGACTCGGGTTCTCCTGGATCCTCGACGGCCTCGAGGTGCAGATCGTCGCGGCCAACGGCTACGCGCAGACGCTGGGGATGGGCCCGGCCGAGGTCGGCCTCGCCGGCACCTGCTACCTGCTGGGCCAGGTGTTCGGCGCCCTCGTGTTCGGCCGTCTCGCCGATCGCCTCGGCCGCAAGAACCTCTTCCTGCTCTCGCTCGGGGTGTACCTCGTCGGGTCGGCCGTCGCGGGCCTCGCGTTCGCCCCCTGGTTCTTCTACATCTGGCGCTTCGTCGCCGGGGCGGGCATCGGCGGCGAGTACGCGGCCATCAACTCGGCCATCGACGAGATCATCCCCGCGAAGTACCGCGGCCGGGTCGACATCGCCATCAACGGCACCTACTGGGGTGGTGCGGCCCTCGGCGCCGTCGCCAACATGTTCTTCCTCAACACCGACATCCTCCCCGCCGACATCGGCTGGCGGCTGAGCTTCTTCGTCGGCCCGATCCTCGGCCTCCTCATCATCTGGCTGCGGCGGCACATCCCGGAGAGCCCGCGCTGGCAGATGACGCACGGCCGGGAGGAGGAGGCGGAGCGCAACGTCGACGGGATCGAGGAGCGCATCCGCAAGGAGGGCAAGACGATCGAGCCCGTCGACGAGAGCAAGGCCATCACGGTCAAGGAGTACGGCAGCGTCCCGTTCCTCGTGATCGCGAAGGTGCTGTTCAAGAAGTACCCGCGGCGCACGCTCGTCGGCATCACGATGATGGTCACGCAGTCCTTCCTCTACAACGCGATCTTCTTCACGTACGCGCTCGTGCTGGAGAACTTCTACGACACCCCGCCGGCATCCGCGTCGCAGTACTTCATCGTCTTCGCGGTGGGCAACCTCGCCGGCGCCCTCATCCTCGGCCACTTCTTCGACACGTGGGGTCGTCGGCGGATGCTGTTCGGCACCTACGTGCTCGCGGGACTGATCCTGCTCGTCAGCGCCTTCCTCTTCAACGCGGGCGTGCTGAATGCGGGCACGCACACGGCGTTCTGGTGTGCATCGTTCTTCTTCGCCTCGGCCGGGGCCTCCGCCGCGTATCTGACGGTGAGCGAGATCTTCCCGCTCGAACTGCGCAGCCAGGTGATCTCCTACGTCTTCTCGATCGGGCAGCTCGTCGGCGCGGTCGCCCCGGTGCTCTACGGCGCGCTGATCGGTGCGAGCGCGGAGTCCGGCGACCGCGGTCCGCTGTTCTGGGGCTACGTGCTCGGTGCGGCCATCATGATGTTCGGCGGTGTCGTGTGCGGCGTCTTCGGCGTCAGTGCCGCCGGGAAGTCGCTGGAGGACATCGCCGATCCGCTCTCGCTCGTGGAACCGGCGAAGAAGGGTGTCACCCCGGGCGCGGAGTCCGGCTCCTGAGTGGCGGCGCTAGCGGGCGAGCCAGTTCCGCAGGGAGCGCGTGACGAACGGCAGCACCCAGTACGTCATGATCGGCGTGAGCACGAGGGTGGTGATGAGCACGCGGAGCCACAGCGGCACGGCGTCCCATCCCGGCACCGGGCTCATGGCGTAAGTGAACGCGAGGTTCACGGGGAAGAAGCCGAGCCAGATCGAGACGGCCTGCTTCCACCGCGGCGGCGCGGGGGCGACGGTCACGGTGCTGGTCGTGCCGTCCGGGTCGACGACGGGGATGGATCCCGTGGACGGCTCGTCGAACCAGCCCTCGATGCCGGAGCGGCGCTTGGACCGCTCGCTGCGGACGAAGCCCTGGCCCATCGACAGCCACCACGCGCGTTCCCCGGACTGCTCCCACGCGGTGAGCGCGTCCTCGCTCGCGAAGCGGTAGAGCATGTGCCAGACCTGGGAGTCCTCGCCGGCGCGGACCCAGCCGGAGCCGAGGAATCCCGGGTACTTCGTCGCGAGGTTCACCCCGGTCTGCACCCACGCGGTGGCCTCGGCGATGCGCTCCGGGTCGACCTCGCGGCGGATGGAGACGGTGACGGGTTCGGAGACGGGCGCGGATGCGGACATGGTGCGGTCCTCGGGGGTGAGCGGCGTCGGGGTGCGGACGCGGGGTGGCGGCGCCAGGGTCGCGGCGCCTGGTCGATTCTAGTTCCCGTTCGAGTCGCGCGATTGGCTGTAAATCCGGGCCGGATGCCGCCATTCGCGCGATTCGAACGCGGGGTCACCGCCCCAGCGCCGACGCCATACGGCGGATCAGTTCCTCGGGTCTGTGGAGGAGGGGTGCGGTGACCTCGATCACCGTCCACCCGGCAGCCCGCAGCGCCGCGACCCGCTCGACATCCCGTGCCCACTGCGCGCCGTGCACCATGCCGTGGTACTCCGCCGCGACGCGTTCGGCCTCCCAGACCATGTCGACGCAGGCCAGGAAGCGACCTCGGTCGTCGAACACGTCCACGTTGAGTTGAGGCTCCGGGATCCCGGCCGCGACCAGGAGGCACCGCAGCCGGCTCTCCCGCGGCGACCACGAGTCTTCCCGCACGAGCTCGACCGCCTCCCGCAACCGTGCCGCCCCGCGCCTCCGCCCTGCCGCCAGCATCTCCCGCAGTTCGTCGATTGTCGCCCACGGCTGCCTCCCGAGGTCCGGCCGCCCGACACCCGGTCTCCAGCGCCGGCAGAAGTAGTCGCCGAGGGCCACGAGGTCCACCAGCGGCAGCGTGCCGAGGGAGACCCAGGTCGCGGCGGGGGAGGTCACCCGGAGGCCGTCCCGATAGCGGATCGAGGTGAGGCTGGACAGCGTGCGGTGCCCGGTCACGCCGCGGGCGCGGGGGAACGGGATCCCGCCGGACGCGCTGACGTGGAGGGCGAGGTCGTCCTCCGTCGTGATGCCTCCGTGATCGTCGAAGGCGAGCGGCAGGGGGCCTCCCCAGATCGACACGGCGGTCTCGTGACTGAAGAAGTGTCCCGTGTGCAGGATCGGGGCATAGGACTGCGCTCGTGCCACCCGCGCGTGCCGCTGCCGCTCGTACGGGTCTGCGATATCGGGCCCGGGAGCCGGGCGGGGGTACACGCGGACCCCGTGGAACGGAGCCTCGAGGTCGGATCCGCGCAGCCGTCCGCGACTCAGGCCGTGCAGTCGCGCCGTCCGGACCGCGAAGTCCGCCTCGAAGCGGGCCGGAAGCTGCTGTCGTCGTCCCATGCCCCCACGCTCCCACCCCGGCGGTCGGGGCGGGGTCGGTTTCCACAGCCCCGGTTCGAATCGCGCACTGTGCTCGATCCCCGGCCGAAATGGAGCAAAGCAAGCGATTCGAAGGAAGAGAAGACCCCCGCCGACCCGATTCGGCGGGGGTCTCGGGAGCGAGAGTGCTCACCGTGTGCACGGGAGACGCGACTACCCGATCCGGTCTGAGTCTGTGCCGTGCATCTGCAGTTGTAATCGGCCTGGATGTCCGGCGGGTGAACGGCCGGAGAACGGGCGACGGCGGCATCCGAACGCGGGGCGCCGCAAGATACAAGGACGTCCTCGTATTTTCACGGTAGTCGGAGTAAACTCGCCGATGTGCCAAAGAGGGCACGGAGGGATGTCGCACAATGACCCGTACTATCCCGCACTTCGTGGGCGGAACGCATGTCACCCCGGAAGACGGACGCTTCGCCGACGTCTTCGACCCGAGCACCGGAGCCGTGCAGGCCCGGGTGCCGCTCGCGTCCGCGGAGGAGGTGCGCCGCGTCATCGGGAACGCGGAGCAGGCTCAGGCCGCGTGGGCGGCGACCAACCCGCAGAAGCGCGCCCGCGTCCTCCTGCGGTTCCTCGACCTCGTGCAGCAGGAGATGACCTCGCTCGCCGAACTCCTCGCGAGCGAGCACGGCAAGACCGTCGACGACGCCAAGGGTGACATCCAGCGAGGCCTCGAGGTGATCGAGTTCTCCGCCGGAGCCCCGCACCTGCTCAAGGGCGAGTACTCCACCGGTGCCGGGGCGGGCATCGACGTGTACTCGATGCGGCAGCCGCTCGGGGTCGTCGCGGCGATCACGCCCTTCAACTTCCCCGCCATGATCCCCCTGTGGAAGGCCGGGCCCGCGCTCGCCGCCGGCAACGCCGTGGTGCTCAAGCCCAGCGAGCGCGACCCCTCGGTGCCGGTGCGCCTCGCCGAGCTCTTCCTCGAAGCGGGGCTGCCGGCCGGCGTCCTCAACGTGGTGCACGGCGACAAGGAGGCGGTCGACACGCTGCTCACCGACGACCGGATCCGCGCGGTCGGTTTCGTCGGCTCCACGCCCATCGCCGAGTACATCTACGCCACCGCGGCCGCCCACGGCAAGCGCGCGCAGTGCTTCGGCGGCGCGAAGAACCACATGATCGTGATGCCGGACGCGGATCTCGACCAGGCCGTCGACGCCCTCATCGGCGCCGGCTACGGCTCCGCGGGGGAGCGGTGCATGGCCATCTCGGTCGCCGTGCCGGTCGGCGAGGAGACCGCGGACGCCCTCGCCGCCAAGCTCGCCGAACGCGTCGCTCAGCTGCGGGTCGGCCCTTCCCTCGCGGCGGACGTCGACTACGGACCCCTGGTCACGCGGGCAGCGGTCGAGCGGGTGGAGGGCTACATCCAGCAGGGGATCGACGAGGGCGCGACGCTGCTCGCCGACGGCCGCGGCTTCACGGTCGACGGGCACGAGGAGGGCTTCTACCTCGGACCGACCCTGTTCGATCACGTGACGACCGACATGGCGATCTACCGCGAGGAGATCTTCGGCCCGGTGCTCGTGATCGCCCGCGCCGCCGACTACGAAGAGGCGCTGCGCATGGCCTCCGAGCACGAGTACGGCAACGGCGTCGCCATCTTCACGCGCGACGGTGACGCCGCCCGCGACTTCGCCGCACGCGTGGAGGTCGGGATGGTGGGCGTGAACGTGCCCATCCCGGTGCCGATCGCCTATTACACGTTCGGCGGCTGGAAGCGCAGCGGCTTCGGCGACCTCAACCAGCACGGCGCCGACGCCTTCCGCTTCTACACGAAGACCAAGACCGTGACGAGCCGCTGGCCGTCGGGGATCCGCGAGGGCGCCAGCTTCGTCATCCCCACGATGCACTAAGGACACGCGATGACCATGACCACCGTCACCACCACCGATGACGAGCGCGAGGCGATCCTCGACGCCGTGCGAGAGTTCGCCGATGCGGAGCTCGCCCCGTTCGCCGCGGAACGCGACGAGAAGCACCTGTTCCCGCGGGAGTCGCTGCAGCGCGGCGGCGAGCTCGGCCTCGGCGGGATCTACGTGAGCGAGGAGTTCGGCGGCACGGGCCTCACCCGCGTCGACACCGTCGCCATCTTCGAGGAGCTCGCCAAGGCCGACCCCGCGGTGGCCGCCTACATCTCCATCCACAACATGGTGGTGTGGATGATCGACACCTACGGCGACGACGAGCAGCGGTCGCGCTGGCTGCCGTCGCTGACCGCCATGCAGGAGTTCGGCGGCTACTGCCTCACCGAGCCGGGGGCCGGATCCGACGCGGCGAACATCGCGACCAGCGCCGTCCGCGAGGGCGATGAGTACGTGCTGACCGGGGTGAAGCAGTTCATCTCCGGAGCCGGTGAGGCCGCGGTGTACGTCGTCATGGCGCGGACCGGCGAGCCGGGAGCCCGCGGGATCAGCGCCTTCCTGGTCCCCGGCGACGCGGAGAACCTGAGCTTCGGTGCTCCGGAGAAGAAGATGGGGTGGCACGCGCAGCCCACCCGGCCCGTGATCATGGACGGCGTGCGGGTGCCGGCGTCCGCGATGCTCGGCGACGAAGGACGCGGTTTCGCGATCGCGATGTCGGCGCTCAACGGTGGCCGCCTCAACATCGCGGCGTGCTCTCTCGGTGGCGCGCAGGCCGCGCTCGACAAGGCCGTGCAGTACGTGCACGAGCGCGTCGCGTTCGGGGAGCCGCTGGCGGAGAAGCAGTCGATCCTCTTCGCGATCGCCGACATGCGCACCGACCTGCAGGCCGCGCGGCTCATGGTGCGCGACGGCGCGCAGGCGGTGGACGAGAAGGCGCCGGACGCGACGATGCGCTGCGCGATGGCCAAGCGCTTCGCGACCGACGCCGGCTTCGAGGTGGCCAACCGCGCCCTCCAGCTGCACGGCGGCTACGGCTACCTGCAGGACTACGGCATCGAGAAGATCGTCCGCGACCTCCGCGTGCACCAGATCCTCGAGGGGACAAACGAGATCATGCGCCTGATCGTCGGCCGGGAGATGCTGCGACCCGCGGGGTCGACGTCGATGCGGAGCGCATCATGACCCGCGTCGCCTTCCTCGGGCTCGGGCACATGGGGCTGCCGATGGCGAAGAACCTCGTCGCCGCCGGACACGAGGTGCACGGCTTCGACCTCGTGCCCGCGGCCATCGAGGCGGCGCGAGCGGCCGGGATCCCCGTGGCGGCGAGCGGCGCGGAGGCGGTGGCGGACGCGGAGGTCGTGGTGACGATGTTCCCGGCGGGGAAGCACGTCATCGAGGCCTACCGCACGGAGCTGCTGGCGGCCGCGCGCCCCGGGACGCTGTTCATCGAGTCGTCGACCATCGCGGTGGACGAGGCGCGGGCCGCCCATGCGCTCGCGCTCGCCGCCGGCCACCGGCACATCGATGCTCCGGTATCCGGAGGTGTGGTCGGGGCGGAGGCCGGGACCCTGGCGTTCATGGTCGGGGGCTCCGACGACGACTTCGCGGCGGCGCTGCCGCTGCTGGAGATCATGGGGAAGCGCATCGTGCACTGCGGCGGACCGGGACTCGGACAGGCGGCGAAGGTCTGCAACAACATGGTGCTCGCGGTGTCGCAGATCGCCGTCGCCGAGGCGTTCGTGCTGGGCGAGCGGTTGGGGCTCGAGCATCAGGCCCTGTTCGACGTGGTGTCCCAGGCGTCGGGGCAGTGCTGGGCGCTCACCACGAACTGCCCCGTGCCCGGTCCGGTGCCCACCAGCCCCGCGAACCGGGACTACCAGCCGGGGTTCGCGGGCGCCCTCATGGCGAAGGACCTCGGTCTCGCGCTGCAGGCCATCGAGCAGACCTCGACGGACGCGCGGATGGGTCGTCTGGCGCAGGAGCTGTATGCCGCCTACGCCGCCGGCGACGGCGCCGCCCGTGACTTCTCCGGCATCATCACGGAGATCCGCGGCTGACTTCCCGCTTTCGAATCGCCCGAATGGTCGCGAATCCGGCCGAAATGCAGCAAATCGGGCGATTCGAAGGGGAGGGTGGATGACGACAGGAAGGCGGGAGCGATGACCGAGTACGAGACGATCCTGGTGGAGCAGCGCGGACGGGTGGGCTGGATCACCCTCCACCGACCGGAGGCGCTCAACGCGCTGAACAGCCGGCTCGCCGAGGAGGTCACCGCGGCCGCGCAGGCCTTCGATGCGGATGACGGCGTCGGGGCCATCGTCGTGACCGGCTCCGAGAAGGCCTTCGCGGCCGGCGCCGACATCAAGGAGATGGAGGGCATGTCCGCGGCGGAGATGCTCGAGACCGACCACTTCGGCGTCTGGCACGACTTCGCGGCCGTGCGCACCCCGGTCATCGCGGCGGTCTCCGGGTTCGCGCTCGGCGGCGGCTGCGAGTTGGCGATGATGTGCGACATCATCCTCGCCGCGGACACCGCGAAGTTCGGACAGCCCGAGATCAACCTCGGAGTGATCCCCGGCATGGGCGGCACCCAGCGGCTCATCCGCGCGGTGGGGTACTACAAGGCGGCGGAGCTCGTGCTGTCCGGCCGCTTCATGGCGGCAGAGGAGGCCGAGCGCTCCGGACTCGTGTCCCGTGTCGTCCCCGCGGCGGATCTCCTCACCGAGGCGACGACGCTGGCCGAGACGATCGCGTCGAAGTCGCTGCCGTCGGTCTACGCCGCCAAGGCCGCGCTCGATGCCGCCATGGAGACGACGCTGTCCGAGGGCCTCGCCCACGAGAAGCAGGCGTTCGCGGCGCTGTTCGACACGCACGATCAGAAGGAGGGGATGGCGGCCTTCCGCGAGAAGCGCACGCCGGACTTCCAGAACCGCTGAC